>BQIX01000445.1 GCA_021604145.1 Nitrospirales bacterium | reverse complement strand
CATCCGATCCGACCAATAAGAATAATTACCGGTTCCTACGGCTGGCATGACCATTTGAGCCTCCCGCATTCGTTCTGCCATGGGTGAACATTGTCGGATCGTGTGCCATAAAAATTCATCGGTCGTTCCTGAACGTGCTTTTATATAGGCAGACGTGCAGACCATCCCAACACTCGTGACTCCATTCTTAAAAGGAATAATCCAAAACCACCCATGCTCAAACCAGCAAATGGTGATGTTTCCCTCATTATGGCCTTCATGACGTTGAACGCCATTAAAATGACTAAAAATAGCCGCACTATTGTGTTTCGTATTCTTGCGTTTGAGTTGAAGCTTGGAAGACAAAAACGTCTGTCGGCCTGTTGCATCAACCACAAATCGAGTTCGCCAGCTGACATCTTGGTTTTGCTGATTCATGCCGGTAATACTTACAAATTCATGATTGTCGAAATTGACATCTGTAACAGCCACGTTTTGATGCACGTTCACACCTCGTCTAACTGCATTCTGTACGAGGATCGAATCAAACTCGGCGCGCTGAACTTGAAAGGCATACGGATACTGTTTGTTCATCGCCTCAGAAAAATACAAGGTCTGGGCGTTGTCATGTAGATGAGAAATCAACTCCGCGCCGTTTTTTTTGAGTCCAATCTCTTCAACCTGGTGAAGAACTCCTAAACGTTTTAAAAATGGTAACGTATGAGGGAGAAGTGATTCGCCTATATGAAACCGTGGATGAGTAGCCCTCTCTAAGACTTCAACATGCCAGCCTTTTTCCGCAAGTAATGCAGAAACGGCAGACCCTGCAGGACCAGCCCCCAGTACAACCACATCACATTCTGTTACGACGTTTCTCATGATTCTTACCGCATTCGTATTTATTTACTGAAGTATAACGTCACCTATTGTCACGAGAACAATCTCTAATCATAGAAGAAACATTGCCAAAGGTGAAGGTATTTTGATTTGAATAAGTAAAGCAAGTCGCTAAAAATCTTGATTTTAAAATTCTCTCTCGATAAGAGTCCAATGTGTTAGCCTGGACTTAGACATCGTCGGATGGCTCCATTTGCAACAAAAACGTATCAGTGACAATCGCTAGGATAGAAATATTTTTAGACCGAGCCAAGATTTTTATGGTGCAACCCAAACAAATATGTTTGACGGTTATTTTCGAGGAGATTCTCGAAAGTTAATACAAATACCTAAACAAACAGTTTTAACAGAACGGAAGCAGTGGTCTGAATTGATAATGTACGACTGCGCACCGCAATGAAACGTAAATGGATTTCACCATGGAACGACCCTATGTTAACCTAAGCAATCAACCTCGCTTTCATCACCACAAGGATCTGGGTGCTCTTAAAGATTCAAATCATACAAGGCAGCATTCTTGATGCTGATGCCCAAGTTATCGTGAATGCCGCAAACAGCTATGGGCTGATGGGCGGCGGGGTTGCTGGCGTGATCCGGCAGGCGGCGGGGCCATCAGTCGAACACGAAGCCATGCAACAGGCCCCCATCCCTGTCGGAAGAGCGATCCTCACTTCCGGAGGAAAGACCCCATTTCAAGGAATTATTCATGCTCCAACGATGTCCGAACCTGCCATGCCCATCCCGGCTGAAAATGTTAGCCAAGCCACTCGAGCGGCCATTCAATTCGCTGATGGTCAGGGGTGGACTTCTGTGGCTCTCCCAGGAATGGGCACCAGGGTCGGTGGAGTTTCACACGCCGACGCGGCTGAACACATGATGAATGAAATTCTCTCGTATTCGTCTCAAACGTTAGAAAAAGTCATACTCATTGATATTGATCCAGCTATGGTTCAAGCATGGCACGATCGAGTATCATAACTTGAGGACCTACTATCGCCCGCTCATGAGTCAACATTCCAACAACGAATGAGAACACTCGGGAGGCAAGGCATCTATCGTCGGTGATCGTGCTCAAGACAGGGTATACTTTTTGAACATTCCCCTCAATTGCCATCAGAGGAGGATGCCTGGACATCAAAGTAAATGATGCAACAGTGGTATGAAGTAAACATCTCTCTTTAACCGGTAATCTGAAAAATTAACCATGAGTTTAGAAGACGATTTCTGCGACATCATCAAAAAATCTCGCCATGGGCAAAGCCTGTCGTTAGCCACAGTGGCCCAAGAAAGTCATCTTCCCCAGAACGATCTGGAAGCACTTGAAAAAGGAGCTCGACTTCCCAACATTGATGAAGTCAATACGCTTTCACAAGCACTTCACCTACGCCCTCAACCATTAACTCATATTGTCATTGACGGATGGACGCCAAAGGCCGCTCCTTCTTGGATTGCCCAAGATGGACTTGTCACGACCATTTTGGGGGATATTGGCGGATACGAGGTGAAGGGGTATTTACTGTCTGACCTCATCACGCGAGAATCGTTGATGATTGATACAGGCTATAATGCGAAACAAATGCTTGAAACGCTTCAGGTTCATCAGTTGAATCTCAAAGGCGTGTGTTTGACACATGGGCATACCGATCATGCTGGAGGACTTGATGAAATTCTGGAACGATGGCCGGTTCCCGTTTATTTAGGAAAGGAAGACGTTGACCTTCTAGCCTGGACACCTCCTCAGCACCTCCTTACGTTTCTCCAAAATAGGCAGAAAATTTCGATTGGATCTCGAACACTTGAATGCCTCGCAACACCCGGACATACACCAGGAGGTTTTTGCTTTCATCTCAACAATAACGGACAATCTCTCTGTTTTGTTGGTGATACTCTATTTGCTGGGTCGGTTGGTCGATCAAACCCATTCACGCTCTATCCAAACCATTTACACTCTGTTCGAAATATTGTCCTGACCCTTAAGAATAATACCGTCCTCTTGCCTGGCCATGGGCCATCGACAACGGTCCAAGAAGAACAGAATCATAATCCGTTCGCGTAACACTCATTCCATGCTAACCAGCCCATTGCGGGTGTGTCAGGAACTCGATAACTGTGGACGAGAACAAGCCTCACCCTCATAAGCCGGAAGAAAACTCTCATCACTCCTTGTTATCCCAACCAGGCAAGAACGCTGATGATATTGAACAGGAAAACTCTGGTCACTTGGAAACAGATCAACCCCTCAGCTCTCAATACCACCAGGAATGGCCTGAGACAATCTCTTCGTACCGTGAGCCTACTTCCAGTACATTCTCGACGTGGTTCCTTCCGATCATCCTTTTTGTGTTAACGATATTCACAACACTCTGGGCTGGAGCACTGCACCTCAATACTAGGCCAGTAAGTGGAGCATGGGACTTCTTGATCAACTATCCGAGCTCGCTCGCCCGTGGGCTTCCATTTGCCGGTACACTTCTGGGAATTTTAGTGACCCATGAATTAGGACATTATGTCCTTTCACGTATTCACCGAGTTCCCGCCTCTCTTCCTTTATTCATTCCAGGCCCCCCTCATTTCATCGGAACCTTTGGAGCTGTCATTCGCATGAAATCTCCAATTATGCGAAAACGTGCCTTGTTTGATATTGGCGTAGCCGGCCCCATCACCGGCTTTATCGCTGCCGTGTTTGCCTTGGTTGTCGGGCTATCTCTCTCTGAAGTGGTTCCACGCTATCAAACGTTTGGACTCCAGTTGGGCGAGCCTTTATTCCTACAGTTTATAGCATGGATTATTTTCGGCCCTATTCCAGAAACTCACGACATTGTCCTCCATCCCATCGGTTTTGCAGCATGGTTCGGTTTTTTCGTGACAGCGTTGAACCTGATTCCCATCGGACAACTTGATGGCGGTCATGTCGCTTTTGCCGTCTTTGGTCAACGACAACGCACACTGGCCCTCATTGCCGTTCCGATTTTGGTGTTTCTCGGATTAATCGGCTGGCCAGGATGGATATTATGGGCCTGCCTGGCAG
>BQIX01000444.1 GCA_021604145.1 Nitrospirales bacterium | reverse complement strand
CCCATTCCCCAGCCCACGAGGGAAAGAAGGTCATAGAATGGTGAAGTATTCTGGCTTCCGGGCATCAAGCCCGGTCACAGCGGCGGGACCACGTAGGACTTTCACCCACTTCCCTTCATCCACTCTGCATCTATGTTGAGACCGACTGTAGGGGAGATGTTCAAGCATTGTCAAATTGATATTTCTCGATGACAGCCCTCTCACCCGCCAAATCTATTCCAGTCACAACATCCTAATCTTCAGAAAATAAGATCGATCTTCTCAGACTCACAAGACAGAAAAGCCTTGACCTTCATTGACATTTCCTACACTCTATACATTCCCTATAACCACATCCCCCTTAACGATGTTTCTCACGAAACACGGTTAGCTGCTCCTGCTGTTTCCGCCAATCTTCGTCTACATCCTGGGAGTGTTGAATAATACTGGTATAGAGCTGCAATATTCCTCGTGAACGTGTTGAATGACAGAGGCCTCGGGTCGGTTCAAAAAAGTCTTGGCTCATCTTCCGCCTGTTGTGCTCCCACGAACACTTCAAACTGCGAGGGACATGGTCATGCCCGACCACGACAGGGAAATGCGAGCCAAGCCAGCAAGGCCACAGTCATTTTGACGCGCGGAGCGTACTGGTTATACGTGAGCACGGCAAAATGGCGAGAACGCCGCTGGCGGATTTTTTCAACAGACCCATCCTCGCCACCATTCTGTTCGAATTAAGCCTCAACCAATGTCACCCAGCCGCGGGCTACCTCAGTTCTCAAGCCCGAAGCTTTGCCGAACTGGCGTAACGTGCCGGGACGATCCAAGATCCTCAGCGATGGCTCCAAGACAACCATTTCTCGATTACCCTGGGGGACCAGTTACCACAGATCAGCGTCATTCTTGGCCCAGTCCTCGCCGGGCATCTCGGCTCCTTCCTCATGTCACATGTGAGTTCGTAGGTTATAGAACAATTTCGACTCCTCCACATCAGCAGTCATATTGGTTTGATAGAATTCAGACAACAACGTTGAGGCTTAACCAACTGACTCGTATCTTTTTTCACGAAAGAAACCCACACCACTGCAAATACTTTGGGCCTCCTTCAAACACCTCATATCGTTTCGTCACCACACACATAAAACCTGTGGTCCTTAACATTTGACCGACGTGCCGTCCCCCCCCCACCCCCGACAAAACACTAGACAAGGGCTCGATCTATCCGAAACGAGGACACGAACGGAAGATAATCCGACACCTCCTCTCGAAACTTTTCACATCCCATGTCTATCGTCCAGTGCATAGGAAATGATCACAGACTTTCGCGAATATATTCGTCACTGAATGTCTGCTTAAATAAACCCTACATCAGATAGCTCTTCATTCCGAAATCCGACCTTTAGTTCCTCCTCTAGAACACCGATAAAATACGTGTACAAAGTGAATTCCTTCAGTCTCATAATCAGCATGAGAAGAGCTATGAATCTGCAAGAAAAAACGGTTGATAAAGTTCGTGTTGTCACGATTGAAGAAACCAGGTTGGACACGGTCAATGGGAACGAATTCAAAAAGCGAGTATTTGAACTGCTCAAAACTGGGCCACCACACTTATTGCTGAACATGAATGAGGTCAGCATGATTGACAGCAGCGCTCTCGGCATATTCGCCCTTATCTATAAGGCTAGTAAAAAACAAGGTGAATTTGCGTTATGCGACGTCAGGAAAAATGTTCAGACCCTCCTGAGAATGACACGGCTCGACCAAGTGTTTCTCTGTTACCCAACCGAAGAAGAAGCCATAGCTGAACTCATGAAGAAAGTGCCAGTCGGGTCCAGCACAGAAGCATAATTCTGGAGATCGAAACTGCTTTATCTAGCCGTGCATATTAGAAAAATTCAACAGGATTGAAAATTCCCCATATCCCAAGTCTTTAGACGACATGAACCGTTATGTGAGTCGGAGACTCGAAATAATCGGCTCCATATTAACGTGCGTCGCGACGTGGTCGGCCCATCGATCTTGGGCATTGGCCAACCGTTGAGATACTGCCTCTGACACTGACAGATCAACTGAGCCGAGTCCCTTGCGTTCACGGATCTGATTCAGCCACTTCCGACGAAAGACTGGTTGATCAAATACACCATGAATGTATGTTCCCCACACTTTTCCGTCTTCGTGACAGGCTCCATCAAATTCTGTTTTACTTTGAGAGAGAATTTGAAAACATGGCTGAAGGTGTTTCATTTCAGTACTACCCATATGAATTTCATACCCTGTAATAAGACAGTCAGAAAGGGAATCATGGAACAAGGGCCGCGCATGAACTTGAACCGTCTTTTTCTCTGACAGCAAGGTCGTCTGCATCTCTAGCAGTCCGAAACCATTGCTCTCACCTCCTCCTTCGGCTCCTTGCGGGTCATCAATTCGGGCACCCAACATTTGAAAGCCTCCACAGATCCCCACCACTTCAGCCCCGTGCCGTAACTGTCTTGTCACCGCCGGTTCATACCCTTCATTTTTCAAGTGTTCCAGATCAGCAATGGTGGTCTTCGTTCCAGGAATAATCACCACATCGGCTCCATCTAATTCTTTGGGGTTCCTCACATATCGAAGCGCAATATCAGATTCTGCTGCCAACTGATTAAAGTCTGTAAAGTTACTCATATGCGGCAACAGCAACACGGCAACATTGACCGTCGTTGAAGAAAAAGGTACGGCTCGAAATCGATCAACATCGACACTATCTTCCTGATCAAGTTCAAGATTGCAAAGATATGGCAGCACACCTAATACCGGAACACCTGTTCGCGCTTCAATCATCTTCACACCATCTTCAAAGAGGGTCGCATCCCCCCGAAATTTATTGATAATAATCCCAATCACCCGCTCCCGTTCATGTGGGGCAAGCAAATCCATGGTTCCGATGACTTGCGCAAACACTCCACCCCGATCAATGTCCGCTACTAACACCACCGCCGCGTCAGCCATTTCTGCAACAGGCCAATTCACAATATCTCGATCACGTAAATTCATTTCCGCAGCACTCCCCGCGCCTTCAATGACGATCACCTCATATTGTGCAGCAAGACGATTATAACTGGCTTTCACGAATTCAAATAATGTAGCCTTATTCCCAAAATATTCCTTCGCTTCTTGAGTCTTCCAGACGGCTCCATGCACGATTACTTGGGATTGTTGATCCGTCTGAGGTTTAAGTAAAATGGGATTCATATCCACGTGAGGTTGTATTCCACAGGCTTCGGCTTGAAGAACTTGCGCTCGTCCCATCTCGCCGCCTTCCAGTGTGACAAAAGAATTGAGTGACATATTTTGAGCCTTAAACGGTGCAACCTTGAGTCCCCTTCGGAATAACAATCGACAGAGACCTGCCGTCACGAGACTCTTTCCGACATCAGAACCGGTCCCAAGAATTGCAACCGCGTTCGCTTGAATCGTATATCCATCATTACTCATCACACGTCATTCCCTCCCAATGGGTCTTATCTATTCGCAGCAAGTCTCAATTTTGTTCTTACCAACTAAAGCCTCGAAGACTCGAAGAGTTTATGGTACATTCAACTATCGCTCACCTACTAACCATCTATCATGGCGGAACTATGAAGATTTATCACCACGGCAGACATGTATTCAGAACTCTCCTTGTACTCGTCACATTCATCTCTATCATGAGTGATCAGGCGATTGCTGAACCTAAACATTCCCAACCTGAACATTCCAGCACATTTCACACAGTCCTCAAAAAGGGACAATTACATATCGGGGTCTCATTGTTTACACCCTGGACATTGAAAAATTCTCAGGGAGAACTCGTCGGATTTGAAATTGATATTGCCAAGAAACTGGCTAAAGACATGGGGGTCGAACCTAAATTCCATGAACTAGCCTGGCACGATATTCTTCCCGCACTA
>BQIX01000443.1 GCA_021604145.1 Nitrospirales bacterium | reverse complement strand
GCATTCGTGACTTTGGCTATGGCGGTCGGGCCTTCTACGGTTAATCTGACCTTTTCCTCCATATCCCCAGGAAGTTTTCCGATGAGTCCTCGAAAGAACAAGTCTACTTTGCAGAGCAGAGGGTCTAAGCGCAACGCTTCACGAACATTGCTGCCCACAAGGTGTTTGAAAGACCTCAATGGGTTATAGGATACGTTGGGGACGCTGGTATGCTGTTCAATCTCCTGCCTCGTGATGCGAATGGCGTTCGTTTTTCCGGTCAGGGGCAGGAGATGCTCTGTGAGTTCTGCCCACGTTGTGTTGTAGTTATCTGTCACAAAGTATCGAGTGCCGTCCCCCTTCCCATGAAATAAGGCCAATTCGATGGCTTTCGCGAGGTTGGCCACATCGACAGTGGCACATGCCGTCTTGCCGTCATCGAGTAATCCGAATTGGTCTTGTTTAATCATGTTGACCAGGCCGTTGAGTAAGTAGGAACTTGGCCCAATAATATTGGGAGGACAGAGGATAGTGCTGGGTAAACCGGCTTGCGCGGCGGCTTGGACTAACTGGTCCTGCTTCAATTTCAGAATTCCATAGGCATTGTTTTGAGGATCGGGTTGAGCCGTTTCATGAACAGAGTCTGGTGAGGGTTTATCGCCATAAATGAGGACGCTACTGATATGGACAAATCGTTGGACCTGAGCGTGTTTAGCTTCTTCTAACAGGTTTTTCAGCCCGTTAATCATGACCTCGTCAGTGCCGCGTGTGCAGTTGACAACATGTGTGACGCCTTTGAGCACGTTTTTCACTTGCTGGCGAGATAAAATGTCAACCTGTTCAAGCGTTAAGTCGAGACGTCGGAATAAACGCCAGGCGCTTCCATCCGAATGGATCACGGCTAAAACCTCGACATCTTTCCTGGCAAGCAAACGTTCAATCACAGCCGTACCGGCAAACCCTGAAGCTCCAAAGACTGCCACTCGCATCATTGAATCCTCCCATTCTTCTCATACCACGTATCAAGTAAGGCTTCTCGATGTTGATAGGCTTTATCAAGGAGTTCTAAGGATAAGAGCCCTTCTTCGGCTGAAACCATGGGTTTGTGATTGAGTTGACAGCTGAGCACAAAGTCTTCTATTTGCTGTTGGAACTGAGAACCAGCCGAACTCTTTTCATTGACTTTACTCAGATTAATAGCCAAATTCGGCTGCTCATAGGGGTATAACACCAGGTCTTTCATATTGTCAGGCAGTAAAACGTGACCTTTTTCCGTATCTAACACTAATCCTGATGGCAAGGCGGTTGTTTTAGAAAAATGAACGTATCCCGAAATTTGTTCATTACCTTGTCCAAATTTCATCAACATTCTCGCATTGGCTTCGGGACCGCCGAGGGAGTCATCCTTGAGCCGTATGTCGTCAGGAAATCCGAACAGATGGATCATACGATCAAGGAAGTGTGTGCCTGTGACAACCAGGACGCCGCCGCCGATATTTTGGCGTTTCATGAGATAGTTAGAGAAGGTGGCCCATCCTCCAGGGGTGCCAAACTGATAGGCAAACTTTTTGACTGTTCCAAAGTATCTTTGATCGAGTAACTCTTTAAGTAATTGAAAGTTTGGATAAAATCTGGTGCAGTACCCGACCGCGACTCTTTTCCCAGATTGCTTTTCCGCTTCGATAATGTCTAGGCCTTCTTGTAGAGTTGATGCGAGCGGTTTCTCGATGAGTGCATGAATGCCGTTGCGTAAACATTCAATGGCCAGGGGTGCATGAAGATGATTGGGTGTGGCAATGAGTGCACCATCAACCTCGCCGTTGATATCTGATATTGAAGAGAGTATTTCCACATTAAGTCCGAATTCATTGGCAATTTTTTGTGCTCGGCTTCTCTCGGGGTCCACAAATGCCACAACCTTCACTCGCGGGGATGCTAATGCGGCTGGAATATGTGAACCGTATGAAATCTTTCCCGTCCCAATGATGGCAAGTTTAAAGGGAGAGAAGGGCATCTCAGATGTTTGTTGGTCTTTATTCATAAAAGTATCAGTGGAGGCTCATGGATTTTGGGTAAATGATCAATGAGAGATAGATGATTTCCCTTTAATTGCTGGTCTGTACGTTCGTATGAATTTCACGAAAACCCTCGTCGATATCTAGTCAATCAATCAATTGATGAAGAATAGCATGCAGTCTTCTGTTCGATCAGGTGATGAATGAAATGTTCAAATTTATCCACTCGGTTTTCCCAATCATTTTGCCGGGCAAAGCTTGTTCGTTCTTCCGGCGTTGATGCTGATGTGCCCTCTAGGTTTCTTTGGATCGCATCGACCCATTCGTCCACCGTATGGCAAATGTCAATATAGCCTTCAAAGTACTGTTTGATCGGAGCCGTGTATGCAGAAACAACAGGTTTTCCAGAGGCTAGGTACTCATTGATTTTTAGTGGATAGGCAGCAAACATCCAAGATTCTTTGGTGCTGAGGTACGGAGCAATTTGAATATCCATTAAATCCAGACAGAATGGTATGTGTTCTTTGGAAATTTGTCCGACATAGGTCACATTGTCTCGGTGGAAAAAATCTTGGTACGAGGACCATTTTTTTTGATCTGATTTCATGGTGTTGGTCATCATGCGTCCAATAAAGACAAAGTGACAGCGGGGAAATTTCTCGGCCAACTGATTAAGCAACACATAATCAAGTTTCCGATTTATGGTTCCAAGATATCCTATTCTAGGGCCAGGGATTCCTTCTATGCGAGTTGAGATGTCAGATGATTGCCGTGCATTATCAAATGACGAAATGTCAACACCATTTTCAACGATATGCCTTTCAATTGTAGGGTTTTTGATCATTTCATCCCACACAGTATGGTTGACGGCCGTCACCAGGTCGGCCATGTCGACGAGTTGTTCATGGTACGTATTTTCATCCTCACCGATAAAATTATACGCATCGAACATATGGTAGAGAACATAGGTCGGATTTAATTCTTTGACATAGGGAAAAAATGACGGATTAAAGCAAAAGACAATGAAGTCATCATTTGGCTGTATGGACAAGATCTGCTTGAGCTTTTTGCAGTGATGCTTCACGGCCCATCGATCGGCCATGGGAATTTTATAGTTCCTGGGCAGAATTTTTCCTGGCTTGTACAGTCGTACATCATCTTTCTGTTCTTCGTGGCCAAAGTATTGAGCATTCGTACATTGATGAGAGTACAGGGCGCCGTTGGAATAGAGGACAGGCCAGCCTCTTTTCCCCAGTCGGGAGAGTGTGTGTTGACGTCCTGCCCATTGGCCATCCCAAATTGTATGCGAAAAAGCAATAATGGGTAACTGTTTTTCCTCCCATTTTCTGCTTAGGCAGCTCATAGAAACGGAGTGTCCATCAGGGGTGCCTGTCGATTATTCAATGTCATGGAATCGGGTTCGTTGCTGGTTATCGTTTATAGAGGGTTATCGGCCTTTGCCCGATCACGCTTGAGAGTCCTCGTCACGACAGAATTGGGAGTTCTTGGTCTGCATCATGTATCGTACCACCATATTTATCCCAGTTGTAGAGGGTGTGCGCTGGCCTGATGTCCCCTTTGAGCATGGCATAGAAAACAGGTAGTTTTTTCGCAGAGACGGCTCGCCTTCGTTGTTGGCCTGAGAGGCAGACGAGAAGAAGGGAAATGTGACTAAGAGAAGCCCCATTTCTTAACCTGAAAACCATAATGTTCCTGAAACAAACGCATATGGTCTTGCAATTTGCTATGAATAATGGCTCGTTCTTCTTCCGATAGCTGTTTTTTTTGACTCACTTTAGAAACAGGTTTGTACAATCCTTTAAGAAGTTGTTTGGCCGATTGAGGTAACAAGTTTGTCACAGCCTTAATTTGAGGGTGCATATTTAAGAAAACTTCAGCCTGTGATAATGGGTTTGTTTTATG
>BQIX01000442.1 GCA_021604145.1 Nitrospirales bacterium | reverse complement strand
TTTCCGGTTTTTCAAGAAATTGGACGTCACCCGAGGCCGCGGCTAATCGAACCGTGGCTTGATAGAGAGGCTTGCCGAATTCATGGGTTTTAAACATCGGCACAAAAAATTCAGTTGAGAGTTCATTCAGCTGCTGTCTGGTAATGACGGATAACAGACTTCGTCCTAACACCACCACCGCTTGCCGTTCTTTGATTGAAGCCAACAAGAGGAGGCCGTGCTGTTGCTGTGCCGTTCCAATCCGCCACTCTTCATATAATGTCGAAGCATATTTTTCTACACTCAGCTCAGGCCCGACAGTCGGCAACGTCACCACAATCATCTCAACTCCGGTCCGTTGCTCGATTTCCCTGCACACCCCTCGAATCCGTTCAGACCAATGACCAGACAACACCTCGGCATAGTCGCTGACATACCCCAAAGGCGTCGGGAGGTTCAGCTCAACTTTTGGCCGAGGGTATTGGGCGAACGTGATCGGAAGCATGAGGCCGCTTCCCCAAACGGTAATCACACCGATAACAAAGAGACGTCTCAACAGCTCTTTTCTATACAATGCGCTACGCATGCGGTCGAGTTTCTCGAACTTGATGAATAACCTGTTCCAAGTCTCGTACATATCGATTAAAGAGTTGCGGCCAGGCGTGCTTGCCTGGGCTTCGCAATCCTTGCTTGACTTCAAGAACTTCAAGAAACGCAGACTCTCCAACCTGCAGGGTATGAGGAAGATTCGACAAAAATGCCTCGGAGGTTCCGCCGGAAGGGTGACCCAACGCACGGCACAACCCTCGAAGACATGGAAGCAACGCCATGAGAGAAAGCGGCAAC
This sequence comes from Nitrospirales bacterium, assembly GCA_021604145.1. Taxonomy (GTDB): domain Bacteria; phylum Nitrospirota; class Nitrospiria; order Nitrospirales; family UBA8639; genus JAGQKC01. The sequence goes on along the minus strand of BQIX01000442.1, from coordinate 3,094 downwards.
AAGGCGGCGATGGCCTCAGGACGTCCATATCCTTCAACAAATCGTTGCCGGACTCGCAGTAGATTCCCGTTCAATTCCTGCTGACATTGCAGGCCAAGATTTTGATCGTTGATATGGATGATTAAAAATGGATCTCGGCCTTCCAACAAGACATGGTTATCTTTGATTTCAAAGTATTCTAGTGGGAAATATTCAACGGACTGTCGAAGTTCTTCTTCTGTCAGTAACAACGGTGGAATAATTCCATGCTTCCGCCATTTTTCAGTCAATTGGGCCACATGTTGGAGGTTGGCTAAGGAGCATTCGTGTAAAATGAGGAGAAGATTAATGTTAGAATGCCCTTCGACATATTCCCCTCGCACAAGACTCCCATAAAGAATAACCCCTTCGAGTTGGGCATCTAACGGTTTACGTAGGGCCTTGAGATAGCCACGGATGATACGTTGAACCGCCTCAGACATCGAAGGCCAAGCAGGCTGTAGACTCGACATACTCTCTATTCCTTACAACTTTTCCATAATGGAACCCACAACACTGGGGCGTCCGTACTGTTATGAATGATTGGGAACGTGCTGAGCTTTGGAATCTGGCAATAAGCCGGCCGCCTTGAACCGATCAAGCCAAGTAAATGGAGGAGTCTCCCGTAAGCCAGCGGTTGCCGTTAATACTTGATATTGAAGACGAGGATTTTTATCAATCGTCGTAAACACCCGATCACGCAGGTAGGACAACACCGGATTGCCGGTGTTCCAGAAAAACACCTCTTCATCCGCTAACTGTTGCAGCATCGTGACCTGCTGGCGCCGGCGAACTTCAAATGCCTTCAACCCTGCGGCAGACCAGTCATCGGTTTTGGCACACGTTTCGATCACCTCTCCAAGCATTTCCGCATCCACCATGGCTTGCATTCGCCCTTGCGAGGCATGAGGATTCATCCCATGTGCCGCGTCTCCAATTAACACCGCGCCATCCGTCACCCACGTTTTGGCTCGAACTCGACCGGTTCCCATATACGCGGTTTGACTCCAATCATTCAAGGAGTCAAACGTCCGGCTCAGATCAGGATAAATAGCCTTCCAGCGATCCGCCAACGCCTTGGTGCCTTCTTGCTTCATTGAAGCAAGCGCCCCAGAAGGAATCATATAAAATACATAGACCTTACGGCCAGCTCCAGGAAAGATGCCCAAGATCGTCCGTTTGCCAACAAAGTATTGCGACTCGGTGAATTCCTCCTGTCCCTCAAGCATGGCCACGAGATAGCTTTCTTGATATCGATGCAATTGTGCGGAAATGCCCAATGCCTGACGGACGGTAGAAAATGGCCCATCAGCTCCCACGACCAGCTTGGCCCCAATTCGAACAGATTTCCCTTGAATCTCGGCTTCAACCCCACACACACCTTGTCCATTGCGTAAGACGCGTGTAAAGGTCGCGTCATACTGAACCGCCTCAGGCTTTTCAGCTTCTAATGTCTTGAGGACGGTTTGCTGGACAATATTCGGCCACATCACCAGCGCTCGATTATATGGTTTGGGCAACATGTCATAATCAACCGTGCATAAGCGCTTTCCGCCAACCCGTCGAAAATGAAAATACCGGACTGGCCTGATCGCATGTGCCGGCACATGCTCTAACAATCCGAGTCTATCAAGAATTTGTTGGCCGTTTGGCTGTAATATTTCTCCGCGAAGTCCCTGAGGATGGCCCGGGGCTTGTTCCAGAACAAGAGTCCCAATATTTTTCCGCGACAACTGGATTCCCAGAAGAGCCCCGCCGCCGCCGCCGCCAATAATGACCACATCCTGCATTAGATCCATAGAATACACTCATGAATTCTGACGCGAACCCTCACGGCAAGACATCAGGCCGGTTGTCCCCGTTGAACAGACAGCATGGATTTCAAGACCTGAATTCGGGAGGAAGCTTAGGTAGTTTGGAAAATATCATGAAAATGCTCGCCGGCTTCTTCCCATGCCTTCGGGTAGGTCTTTTGAAGCCATCCCCGCAGGTACGATTTTTGGTCAGCAGTAAGCATTTTCTTGATCTGGTGAGACCGTCCTTGAAGCGGCTGCAGAAATCCTACTTGCTTGACAGGATCCAACGTCGCAGTCCGTACATACACATTGGTGAAAACTGTCGGAGTCCCCTCCTCGCCATCTCCCTGAAGCCACACAGAAATATACTTTTCCAGCTGAAGCCCGGAACTATCTAATGCGGGATCCGTTTCATGGAACAGTTCATTTTCTGTCTCAACCAACGGGGTTGATTCTTCTGCGCGAAATAATAAATTATGATTCCACATAATATTCCAAACCTCACCATTCGCCTAACCGGCGCCATACTCTCAGGCACTTCCTGAAAAAGTCAAGATCGGCAGCAACAGGAACAACCAATGAATCAAACCCTTGACACGACCTCAGCCTCCATTTCCAGGAAATTTGTGTCAAACCTTTATTCGCATGACATCAAAATAAAGTCTAGAAATAAGCTTTCAATTGCATTACTCTAGGACAAACAATGCGTTCTCTTGATTCATGATTATATAGGCAAGACAGAATCGACCCGTCCATTCATTCACTTAGTCTCGCGGAGAGGAGGAAGGTCTCGTGACACTTCATAAAGTCTGTATCGTTTTCATTCTTACATTTTTCACTTTGACCGGCTGTCAAGGTACCGGTGAAATGGTTAATTTCGACCTTCGGCCTATGCCACCCAGCTCAGGGGCCAGTGAAGCCTTTCATGACGATACTCTTCGAATCGCCGTTTTGCCTTTTCAAGATCATCGGCAAGAACAATCGAGAATTGGGAAACGCACGCATTTTTGGGGAGGGACGACTCAGTTCAATGCCTGGAATGGTCAAATTGGAGAAGGGCTAGCTGATCTGGCGGTCGCCTATCTTCAACAAAGAAAGTGGCATACGACCCGCGAGGCTGAAGAGAACTTAGCGGACGTGATTCTTTCAGGCCAAGTCTTGAAGTTGGACGCACAAGCCAAAAGTGGATTTGGATTTACCAATATTCAAGTTTCCATGGAAGTTCGGTTTGAAGCCAAAAATATGAGTGACGGCAGCACCGTTCGTACGATTTTAGGGGC
>BQIX01000441.1 GCA_021604145.1 Nitrospirales bacterium | reverse complement strand
AATGGCTCCCGTAAGGGGATAACAGCCAAGCGTGCGAAATCGGACTGACCGCAAGGCCGGTTTTTCACCAGGAAGAAGAGGAAGACGGTGATCATCGACCATTATTAACATCCCGTCCCGTTCGACCACTGGTCGTTCTTTGGCAAAGTACAGAGGCACAACAGGGATGTCTTCCTGATAGATATATTCCCACACATCCAGCTCCGTCCAATTTGATAACGGAAACGCCCGAAGGCTTTCCCCTCGTCGGATTCGAGCATTAAAAATATTCCACAATTCAGGACGTTGATTTTTCGGATCCCAGCGATGCGTCGACGTCCGAAATGATAACTTGCGTTCTTTGGCACGTGAGGCTTCCTCGTCTCTCCGTGCCCCGCCAAACGCCGCATCATAGCGATACATTTCCAGCGCTTGCTTCAGCGCCTCGGTTTTCATGACATCCGTATACACCGCCCCGTGGGTCAACGGGCTAAAGCCTTGCTCCATACCTTTCTGATTGGTATGGACAATTAAGTTGAGCGCATAGTCTTTTGCAATCTTATCTCTGAATTGGATCATTTCAGAAAATTTCCATTTCGTGTCGACATGGAGAAGAGGAAACGGTAATTTCGAGGGATAAAACGCCTTGCGGGCGAGGTGCAATAAGACTGACGAGTCCTTGCCGATCGAATAGAGCATCACTGGATTTTCACATTCAGCGACGACTTCACGAAATATATAAATACTTTCAGCTTCTAACTGCTGCAAATGGGAAGACCTCGAGACGTTCATTGGAGAACGCTCAGGCTCTCTTACAGAAAATGGCATGATGACCTCACGAATGTATGCAAAAATATTGTTTAGTTGAGAAAGAGGTTGTTATTAAAGGACAAGCTGTCGTGCTTGAACTGACAGAGTAGGCTTATGAAACAGATTACACCTTAATCCCTACTAATTGATCAACTGTTTCCACAACCCTACACTCAGAAATGTTGAAACAGAAAGAAAACAAAACTTTCACTGGAATGTGAACATGGCCACGACGAGGCAGTCAGCCCCTCACTCATTCTTTTACGATACCACCGACATTTTTAGAAGCAAATCTTAATCTAACGAGTTATATTAAAATCTAAAAAATCATCACATTATCAATAGCTTATGATGCTAGATGTTAGTGAGAATCGGGAGAACCTTGCAGGCAAGACTCATTGAGGAACCGCTACTCTCGATATGCATCCTTGCGTAGGTCGATCGTCAGGATATAGACAATCCTTTCTTTTTCCTGACAAGAGTAAAATATTCGAATTGCCAAAGCGAGAACTCCATTACAAAACCCAAGACTGGTCTATAAAATTAAAAAAAAGGACTTCCTCCCCTTGAATGAGTTTAAAGTCTCAACGGTCTGAGCAGTTAGTTTTTTACGACCGGGGGAAAAGTAAAAGCAAAAACACTCTGACTTCGATTCAGAGTCCTACATGAAGCAAGGGTTTTGCCGACTTTTTTGTATTTTTTAGCTTGATGATTGGCTCGGAGGGTGAGGATAGTCTATACGTATATACAGCAAATCCCTCTTTTTATACTCTTCAATATCCTCATGGGTTGTTACGGCTGCTGTCCCCATATGCTCGATCCACTGTTTATTTCCTGCCCCTTTTATCCGTATAAGATAAAGGCCTGAATTAACGTCGCTCGCATTGCGAGTATCGAAAACCCAAAAGCAGCCTTCTTCCGTCGGGAATTCTTTTGTCCACTCGTTCTCGCTGCATTTTTGTGAATCGGCTGTACCTGCGCGATACGCCTCATTCATTTGCTTACAGAATGATTCAGCATCAGCCGTACAATCAAAAGCTTGGATACGATGAGCCGCACCGTTCAGAACATAAGACCGGCCAGTTCCAAGCGGAGTCTCTACTTTGTAGGGGCCATTCATGATTGCTGTCACTCCTTTATTCGCTCAAACACTCATTAAACGTAAATGAGCAAGGATTATGATACAAACCGGTTTCAACATCAGCGAAAAGGTTTTAGCAATACGATGGGATCTAAGTTATCCATATTTCATACTAGAGCAAAGTTAATTACGTTCCAGTTGAGACATATCAATTAGCCCGCGCGATCACTCACTTCAAACATGCGGAAGCTATTCAAAACAGCTATCGTGAAATACACGATCTACCTCCGACTTCAATACAATTGTGATGATCCTCTGTCCTTTTCATTCCTCAGCTGCGTAAAGCTATCATGCCCCAAATACCGTTCCAGCTTTTCACTGAGATCCGTTGACAGGCTCTTCATTGATGCTATACGGCACAGTTGGGATTCCATTTTGGTTTGTAGATCTAGTCGATAGTGTCTGAATTCTTCAAAGGCCCCAACCATTCGTGAGGCCACTTGGGGATTTTTTTGATCAAGCTCCATGAGGAAGTCCGCGACAAATGTATACCCTGATCCATCTTCCGCATGAAAACCTTTGGGGTTACCCTGAGAGAAGCTCCCATAGAGAGCCCGCATTCTGTTCGGCGTAGGGCTTTTAAGCGCCTCATGCTTGGCCAGGCATTTCACAATCGTTAGAACATTATCGGTTTGTGATCTCGCAAATGCGCCAACCCACTTATCAATGACTAATGCATCCCGTTCAAATTGATAGTAAAAATGTTGCGTGACTCCGTCCCGATACGTTTGGGCTTCATCCATATTGATGATGATGTTCAGCGCCGCATAACGATCAGTCATATTATTTGCCTGGCTATATTGTCTGACGGCCAGTTTGGCCACGTCAGCATCTCCTGAATGCGACACATACCCAAGTGCGGTATTTTGCAGACTGCGTCGGCCAACATCTTCACGATCATACACTTTACCTGGATCATAATTTGTTTTGTACATCTCAAGAAATTCATCGTGTAAATGACGACCAAGTGTTTCCAAATATGCTTTACGGACAGCCAGTATGGCATGCGGATCAATGATGGCTCGCTTAGGTGCTATTTCATGATAGACGGGCAGGCTTAACGCTAAGCTCATGAGTGCCTGATCCATGTCAGTTCGTTTCAACATGCGAAGAAACGAATCTAGAATCTCGTCGCCAACGAGGACCTCTTGTCCATCTTCATATCGATCAATCTGCTCCAAAATTTTGGTGGTGAGAAATCTATTTCCAGCTTCCCATTGATTGAATCCGTCACGATCATGCACCATCAAATGACGCAATTGGTCGTCTGTATATGGGGCTTCCAGTTTGACCGGAGCGGAAAAGTGACGGAACAGCGAAGGCACGGAGTCAGGAGGAACATTCTCAAATGTAAACGTCTGTTTCGCTTGCGTCAGCTCCAGTACATCCTGCATGATTTCCTGGCCCGCAGGACCAACCAACCCAAACTTTACCGGAATGTGTCTGGGTTGACCATTTGACTGATTGGGTATGGTCGGGACAACTTGTTCAAGTGTGAGGATGAAATTTTTCGCTGTATGATTATAGGACCAACCGGCTTTTACTTCAGGCGTGCCCGCTTGTGTATACCACAACATGAATTGACTGAGGTCACGACCGGACGCCTCCTCCATACATTGCACCCAATCTTCTACGGTGACCGCTTGTCCATCGAACCGATCAAAATATAAATCCGACGCTTTACGGAAACCTTTCCGTCCCAATAGGGTATGCAACATTCTATTGAGCTCAGCCCCCTTGTTATAGACAGTCGCAGTATAAAAATTGTTGATGGTGACAAACTGATCCGGTCGCGGTGGATGCGCCATTGGTCCCGCATCCTCAGGAAATTGTCCCATGCGAAGGCTTCTGACATTGGCAATTCGATTCACCGCTTGTGATCCCATGTCACCGGAAAACTCCTGATCTCGAAAGACCGTCAACCCTTCTTTCAAACACAGTTGATACCAGTCTCGACAGGTCACGCGGTTGCCGGTCCAGTTGTGAAAATAT
>BQIX01000440.1 GCA_021604145.1 Nitrospirales bacterium | reverse complement strand
GTGTATTACGCGTGTCGGCGCAAGGCCGGTCTTTGTCGATATCGAGGCGGACACGCTCAATCTTGATCCACAAAAAATTCAAGCCGCCATTACGCCACGAACACGAGCGATTGTTCCCGTCCATCTCTACGGTCAATGTGCTGATATGGATCCGATTCTTAGGATTGCCGCTGAACATGGACTTGTTGTTATTGAAGATGCGGCACAGGCTATTGGAGCGGAGTATAAAGACCGTCGTCGCGCTGGAAGTATCGGGAACATCGGATGTCTTTCCTTCTTTCCAAGTAAAAACCTTGGGGCCCTGGGGGATGGTGGGATGGTTGTGACGAATGATGAGGCACTTGCCGATCGAGTTCGATTACTCCGAACGCAGGGAGGAAGGCCAAAATACTATCATCAGGCAGTCGGCGGGAACTTTCGGTTGGACACTCTGCAAGCCAGTGTGTTGAATGTGAAGCTCTCCTACCTCGACCAGTGGACATCAATGAGACAGCAGAATGCGATGCGATATGAGCAATTGTTTACACAATATGAGTTGGTTGGGAATGGTCGTATTCGTCTTCCGCCAGCGGTCTATCGAGATTCGCAGGTGTCGCATTATCACATCTATAATCAATTCATCATTCGAGTTCCAAAACGTGATGCGCTTCGAGAGTATTTAAAAGAGCAGAAGATCGGATCCGAGATCTATTATCCTGTTCCGTTACACCTCCAGGAATGTTACGCATCGTTAGGGTATGTGTCGGGTGATCTGCCGCAAGCAGAAAAAGCTTGTCAGGAAAATTTGGGTATACCGATTTATCCTGAGCTTACATTAGATCAGCAAGAAGCCGTTGTAAGAGCAATTGCTGAATTTTTCGATTTTTAAAAAACTCTTGGGATACTCGTTCCTGCCGTTGATTTTTACAGTGATGGTGTAAACGTGGGGTAAGAGTGACGGCTGTTTCCTTCTCAGGTATTGAAGGATTGTGCGCGCGTTTCTTCTTGAATCAATCAAGGAGAGGCCTAATCACTTTGTTGCCGATGTAGTAAATATGTCAATTCAATCGTATGGCTCGCAGAGTGAAGAGGCGCGGATTCAGGCTGTCTACGCCGGTCGTCATGATGATCAGCGAAACTCGTGGTTTCGTGAGGGTCACCTATTTATGGTTCAGTCGCGGGAGCGGCGGCTGTTAGGATTATTGAAAAAGTACCGACTGAGTTCGTTGGGACACGTATCCGTTTTAGAGGTTGGGTGCGGAACGGGGTATTGGCTCCGGCAGTTCATTAATTGGGGCATGCAGCCCGAGAATATTCATGGTATCGATTTAGTGGAGGAGCGTATTTCCGAAGCGCGGCGTTTGTGCCCGAACACCGTTCACCTCAAATGTGGAAGTGCGGCGAAGCTTGATTATGCTGATAAACAATTTGATCTCGTTTTACAGTCTACGGTGTTGACCTCAGTGTTAGATCAGGACATGCAAGCTCAAATTGCTTCTGAAATGTTACGTGTCTTGAAGGTCGGAGGAGCGGTTATTTGGTATGATTTTCATGTAAACAACCCGAGGAACTCTAATGTTCACGGCGTGAAGAAAAAGGAAATTCGAAAGCTTTTTCCCAATTGTGAGTTGCAATTGCATCGAGTGACATTAGCTCCACCGATTGTTCGATTATTGGCTCCGGTCTCCTGGGTTGCATGTTCGTTACTTGAATATACGAAAATTTTCAATACACACTATCTTGGCATAATCCAGAAGTCATGAGTGTTTTTGGGTAGGTTGCTAGGCGAGCAAGGTTCCTACGTGAGATGCATTCATGTGTTGTAAATGGTCTTTGCCAATGAGATGAGTGAGGGGCTCTGGTATAAGACGAAAAGAAATCTGCGTATTGAAGGAAGAGATAGAAATGGTACAAAATCGTGTTCGGGAGCAAAGCGAAGTTGCCGTTCAACGTGTTGGATACGCGAGTCAGGCGAGATATGCGACGCGCGCCAATTTTTTGTTTGATGGTGTTGGATTTTTGAATTCAACCGTTTTGGGAGTTGGGTGTGGTACTGCCGCTTGAGTTATTTAGACGGCCATCAACGGTGTGAAGGAAGCGATCGGCCTTGAGCCGGAATCTGAAGGCAGTACTTTCCAAATGCTAGAAACATTACGGCAGACAGTCCACACGCTTGGGTTAAACGAGACTGTTTTGGCCTATGCCTATTTTTTTCACCAATTGCCGCAGGAAGAAGGTAAAAATAATACGTATATCTTATGTAATGTTATTAATCATTTAAACGAACGGGCTGTGGTCGATCTGCATAATAATAAAGAGTCATTCAATGAATTTCTCGCTATTGTGACAGACCTTCATCGAAGGATGAAACCTGAATGCATCGTTATTATTGCTGATTGCGTACGGATAAATTTTTGGACCGTATCGGACTTGCTTCTCCTTTTGCCAATAATATTGAGTGGGCGAAGCATCAAGACTCTGGTGTTTGGAGTAAGGTCTTTGTGTGGCGGGATTTCGGTTGTTAGATATTCGCTAGTCCCTGCTCCAGCCCTTTACGAATATCACGGCAAATCGTTTTGTTCAGTATCTGACGTGTTCGCATTTTGTCTTGGGACTGAATGCGTAAGTGTGAATATGACGGATTGCTGTTCTTGGGAGCACGACATTGATTGTGTTGACGGGTGCCATGAATGAGTCACTTGCGAGTGCTGTTTCATGTTAAGAAGTCCTTCTTCTTCCTCCCCTCCTGTTCTGTTTTTTCCTCCTATGTTCTTTGCCGGCTTACTGAAATCTGTTGAAATATTTCATTCCCATCAGTGTCATATTATGTGCCGGAATTCGGTTTCATCAAAGTGTGTGGATCGTTCCAAATGTGTGAGTGATTCAGTACAGCCAGTTTGATTGTACCAGTGAGCATCTATCAAGCAGAACAAGCATGTGAGAAGTTGATCAGGCGCAGGCGAGTGCTCATACTTTTCAGCACATATAGCATCTATCTCTTAGTCTTGACCCTGATGCCGTTTACGTTTTCTATCGAATCGACATGGAATTTTCTTGATCTCGCTTCAATACGATTTGAGTCTTTGGCGGCAATTGTGTGTTGTACGCCCATTGAAGAGGTTGTCGGAAATGTTTTGTTGTTTATCCCATTTGGTTTTTTGTTGAGCATTCTTCCTGCGTGTCGTTGTTGGAGTCGGAGCACAACGCTTATCCTTGTTGGCTGCCTTGCCTGCTTAGTGAGTATTTTGATTGAATGCAGTCAAATTTTTCTCCCGCGTGCTCCCTCGGTTGCGGATGTATTTCTAAATTCTATTGGCGGAATCATTGGGGCGGTTGCTGGTTTTTATGGCTATGATATTGGTCGTCGATATGCCTGTCGAATGTGGGGGAACCTCCAGAAAACCCCGCTGGTCTTGTGGTTATTCTTGGTCTATGTGATAGCTCTGATTGATCTGACTAGTCTGACCATCCTTGGTGCGGATTTTCGAAATTGGGATCCAAACTATTCATTTCAATTAGGTAATGAAGCAAGTGGCGACCGCCCTTGGCTTGGAAAACTGTATCTTGTGGCCCTGTATGACCGTGTCCTACAAGCTGAAGAGGTGCAGCGTCATTTCCATTCAGGGTCCTTACAGGGGACCTCTCAAAGGGGTAATCGAAATGGTCTTGTCGCACTCTATTCGTTTATCGAAGGGAAGGGAACAACAGTCCAAGATCACTCCGGGTTTGGGTCGCCTCTCAACTTGTCCGTTGATGATCGAGGAAAAATTTCTTGGATTGCCCCACAGGGTGTCGAACTTTTAGCATCCACGCGTATTGTCAGTGCGGGGCCTGCTCAAAAACTTTGTCTACGCCACATGTGTTCTCGCAGTCAGCTGTCTGTTGAGGCCTGGGTTGAGCCGGAGAGCCTGGAGCAGACTGGACCTGCGAGAATCCTTTCGTATTCA
>BQIX01000439.1 GCA_021604145.1 Nitrospirales bacterium | reverse complement strand
ATGCCAACACCATTGCATGGCCCAACGGAATCTGTTTCATAACCACTTTCGAGGTACGAATATCGACCTGCGTTTCGACAGTAGCGGCCCCACCCTCCTTATGAACGGGTTTGATCTCCATTTTCTCAACTAACTCTTCACCGTACGCGTTCAACGAAATTCCTGTGAGCATAAGTATGAGAACCATGTTCAAAAAATATCGAATGTTCATAACGATGACTCCCTCCTCTCGCAAAAATAAATAACACGATAACATGAATCGTCACGGTCCGTATTGTGACGTTGTCATTTGCAGATAACGCTATACCGCGATCAACTTCTAGTCATAAATCAGCAACTGAAAAACCAGGAAACCGACAGAAATACTATTCACGGTCATATAAAGAGGAAAGTTATTTTATGACTTCCCAGATGGAATTCACAAAGTGCTGGTTGGCATCAAAGAGGTGTGTCACGATTCGACATCCACTCGTCTCGGCCAACATTTCAATTTCAGCTATCGTGTACTTGTACGAATGCTCTGTTTGCATCGCTTCCCACGAACCAAAGGAAAAGGTCTTTTTCAATACATCAATACGGACAACCTGTTCTCGCATACTGTAAATGAAACTCTCGACAGCATGCGTTCTCGGGTTATACTGGCCTTGTTGGACAAACTGATCTTTGACAAAATTTGCACCAAGTTTGTCGTTCAGAACATCAAGCAAATGGAGATTAAACTTTTCAAATATTCCCGTTGAGTCATTGTAAGCGGCATACAGTAATTTCGGGGGTTTCATGAGATCAAACCCGATCATCACGTAATCACCGACACTCAAGGAGTTTCGCAATTTCTGGACAAACTGCAGAGCCGATGGCAAACCCATATTCCCGATAGTCGAGCCTAAAAACAGTACAATATTTCGCACATGAGATTGTGCACTGATCATTTGGAGCCCATCAAAATAATCAGCAGCTAATCCCGTGACCGACATGCCGCTCTGTGAAAAATTCGACTCCAGTAAGGCAACGAGGTTCTTGATCGCTCCCTCGGAAATATCGATCGGGACATATTCGAATGTCAGGTGATTCTGGATAAAGTGCTCAAGAAGAATTCGCGTTTTCCCTCCATCTCCAGCTCCCAGTTCAATGACTCGAAACTTGGTCTTCCCGAGAAGATCGGTGATAGTCTCTTTGTAAGTCCGAAAGATCTCGAACTCACATTGAGCTGGATGATAACCTGGCAGTTGAGTAATCTCGGTAAAAATTTCGCTGCCCAGATCATCAAAAATTAACCACGAGGGTAAACGCTTTGGTTGACCAGAAAGCCCGTCCTTTACAGCCTGTACAAACTGCTCATCTGAGGATACGGAGGCTGAGCCGGATCGCAAATTTTGAAAGACAAATGGCATACATTTCCTTATAGCGACTTGATAAATTCATGATTTGCTCACGCTCACGAGCACTTGCTAGACTGTTATGTAACATCCTTCATGTAACCTTTTCATGTTTTCACCCTTTCATTATGAATATTTCTTCAATCCAGCCCCTAACAGACATTGATTATCGCAATGCCCAGGAGGTTCTGACACAGCTTCTTCAGCATGACGACCTTGATCACTACGTCGCGAACTCACCAAAATACCTGGAGCCATTCGAACAGGTTCTTGACCTGGCCATATTAGAAGCCTATGGGGACCAGGACCCGTCTCCGAAGGCCCATCTCTTTCTTCAGCAATTTCTCTATCGCATCAATCGATTGAAATTATTTTGGTATGACAACCTCGAGAATTACACGAATGAAAATTCAACGTTTCTCTTTTCTCTACGGTCAAAAATCGAAACGATCTGGCAAGCGTGGGAAACCCAGAACCTGAACATCCTTTCCCTTAAAGAATTAGACATCGAGGCGGCGTTGCACGAACGCACAGCAGAAGATCTAGACCCTGAACCATCGCAAACCGGCCTCTTCTTTCGAAACGACATGTCACAAGTCGGATACCGTCACTTGCTGGCCATCGCCTCACTCGATGGATTGGTGGAAGCCAGCCAATTATCACGGGTCATTGGCGGCGTCGGCAACGAAGTTCAATCGATGCTCACAAAAATTTTAATAGAAGAGTACGGAGGGGGAAAGTTAGCACGAAAACATTCATCATTTTTTTCGGCCATGCTAGCTGAGTTCAATCTCGACACCACACCCGAAGCCTACCTTGACATCGTACCCTGGGAAGTACTTGCCAACATTAATCACAGTTTCACCGTGTGTGAGCAGAAAAGAAATTTCTTACGGTATATTGGCAGCCTCCTCTATTTCGAAATCTCCGTTCCGGCCGCCTTTCAAAATTACAAAATTGCCGGAGAACGTCTTGGACTAAGTGAACAAGCCATTGGGTACTGGGATGTGCACATCAAAGAAGACCTTCGGCATGGCCAATGGATGCTCAACGACGTCGCGCTGCCGCTTATTACCCGCTACCCGGATTCCGCCTGGGAAATCGTCCTGGGCTACGATCAGCAACGACTCCTTAGCACCCGCGCCAGCCAAGCCATCGCCAAATCCGTTCAGCAAGCTGAAAACGTCACGATGCTGGATATTAATTGCCGTGAGTAGGCGCCGGCTAGGGTTCCCCTCAACTTCTCATAGAAAGGCGGGGTATTGAATGGATGAGTTTCTAGGAGGGATATAAGTTCTTGGGCGTTTTCTTGGGGGCCACTGAAAGCCAATTTCTTAGCATCGCATTGGACCTGTTTGGTAAAGACAACTTGCCGTTTCACCAACAAACGTCCTTGGTGCACTCATCAATGGGAGTTTTCATGCCTTTTTGTATAGACGTTTGCATGCCCGGGATAGAAAGCTGACATAACGATTCTTTAATGGCTTTCCAATCTTCTTCAGCTAACAGCACGGCATTGGATCGTTTCCCGATAATGGTAATTGGTTCATGCGACGCTGCAGTTTCCTCAATAAGCTGGTCGAGTTGAGGGCCAGCTTGCCTAGCTGAAAGAACCGTAATTGGCTTGGGCTTCATATGATTCTCCTTGAAGGCACTCCATATCGTACGATTCACATATGATCAGTCAATGTATTCCTATTTTTCTAGAAATTACTAGGCCAGGCAACTTAACGCATCAATCCTTGCTCAGCCGCCACGCCTTCTTTTTTTCATCTTGCCCGCCCTCATCTACCAGTTCGACCAGATTTTCCCGGTGCAGCATTTTCAGCATTTCATGACAGGTATGATCTAACTCCGCACTTCCCATGCTATGTAAGCCGGCTCGTCGAGCCACTTCTTCTTGGAGAATTCCTTTCCCGCCAGGCACGGAATCTGGATGACTCCGTAGAACTTCTAAGACATGATCCTTGAGTTGATGAATAAGTTCTGAGCCACGTTGATGAAGATTCATCGCATCACCTCTCGTAATATTGCATTATGTGATAAAAAAAACGAGAAATTAAAGTGTGGCGAATAGCCCAAGATAGGTTTCCTGTCCCCGTGATCACAGTCTATTAATCCTGACCACTTCGCCACTTCGCATGTCGCATTTCCAACAGATTAGACAGAACCTCTTCCCATTGTGCAAACGCTATGAACGGCTATACTCCAGATACGTCTCATGGGCTTCAACTCGATTGCGGGGTAAGGAAAAGTAAAAGGTAGAACCTTCGTCAAGTTTTGATTCAACCCATATGCGTCCTCCGTGAAGTTCGACAATTTTTTTACAAATCGCAAGACCGATACCCGTACCCGCATACTTTTTTTTCGTATGAAGTCGTTGAAAAATGATAAAAATTCGTTCGGCGTACTGCAAATCTAAACCGATTCCATTGTCGCGGACGGCAATTTCCCAATGCTCAGGTTTTTCGATGGCCGAGACCTCGATCACGGGAGCATTTGTCCCACGATACTTCAAGCCATTTCCAATGAGATTTTGAAGTAACTGCTCTAATTGA
>BQIX01000438.1 GCA_021604145.1 Nitrospirales bacterium | reverse complement strand
AATCAGAAATTCGAGTGGAGACCGAGTGGTTCATGCACAAGAGTTTTTTCGAGAACATGGCCTTGAAGACCTCCTTGATCATCATATTCCTGTTTCATGGGATAGCACCATGTGCGGATTGGTCTTTAATATTTCTAGTATAAAATCTTCATCAATATGACTTCTTCTGTTCTGCACGCATAAGGCATTTCTCTCGTTTTTCATTCTGCATAGCCCTCTTCCCCTGAGTGCGTCTACTGTTGGAATCATGGGCCGCCATGCTTGAACGCGGTTGCCATCCCCTAATTTCATTTATCGATTACAAAGCCAAATCATGCTAAGTATAAATACGTTTAAAGGGATGTTTTAAGCGATAATGTGCATAGAAACTTTGCAATTAGAAAGATAAGTTGACATATAATGTGCCTGAGAATAAGATGAGTGAAACCTATACAGGAGCCAAGGATGGTGGATAAAGTAGTCACTTCTCGTCTACTCAATGAACAGGGCAAAGCCGCCTCAGTTGCAGCTCAATCAATCTCTGTTACCTCAGCCGCTGAAGTAGAGAAGCTTATGGAAATGGCCATGAGTTTCCAGCAAAACCCAAAATCAGCACAAGATCTTCATCAGGCGGTATTCCTCTATCACAAGGCTGCCTTGCTATGTGCGACAGAGCCACTTCTCACTGCTCGAGTACAAGCTCGAATGGGTACGGCATTGACTGCCATTCCACATGAGGGGCCGGAGTATCTCATGCAAGCACATATCGCGTTTGAATCTTCTAAAAAAGCATTGTCGCAAATGTTTAGAATGAATAAATCTATGGCCAAGACATCGTACGGTTTCCCTGTAAGTCCGGTCCGAAAACCCTAAAAGTTCTAAGTATCTTTGTCATTAGAAGAATATGGTGAGAGTTCGAACGGGCATGGGATGCGTAACATTCACATAGAGGAGCCAAACGATGGTGGAGCAATTGGTCACTTCTAGTCTTTCTGATGAACGCGTCAAAGCCGCATTTGCAGCTGTTGAATCCGCCGACGCTACCCACCTCGAAAAAGTAGAGATGCTCATGGAAATGGCCATGAGTCTTCAGCAAAAACCCAAATCAGCACAAGATCTTCGTCATGCTATCTCGCTGTACCAGAAGGCGATCTCACTATGTCCGGCTGAATCGCTGCTTCTGGCTCGAGTAGAAGCTCGGATGGGGACGGCACTGAATGCGATTCCACATGACGGGCCTGAGTTTCTCCAGCAAGCCCATACCGCTTTTGAATCAGCCATCAGAATTTTAAAGCAGCACGGCTCTAAACAAGAACTTGCAGAAGCGGAGATGAATCTTGGTCTGACCATTCAATCCTTAGCGAGCTATGGCTGCGCACGCATCACCGATGCGATCAATGCGTATTTGCGATCTCTCCGTATTTTTACGCGTGATGCCTATCCGGCAGAATTTGCCATTCTCCATAACAATCTGGCCACAGCCTATTTATCGATGACTATTACGGAGCAGAATGGAAAGATGAGGGAAGCGCTGGCGGTGCAGTCGTTTGAAGAAGCCCTACGGGTTGTCACACTGATTAATCATCCGACGGAATACGCGATGCTCCAAAACAACTTGGGAAATGCCTTGCAATATTCCTCCAGTAGCCATGTCGTTGAGAACATTCTTCGAGCGTTGGAGGCCTACGATGAAGCGCTGAAAGTTCGAAATCCCAAAGACACTCCCTTGGAATATGCCAATACTATTTCAAACAAGGCCAATGCCTTACGGAGCTTACCTGATGATCCTCAGTATCCAGAACGTAGCAATCGTGGTAACCTCAGACGTGCGTATGCGTATTACCATGAAGCCATCAAGATTTTTCAACGGTTTGGAGAGAGCACGAAAGTCCTCATGACGTCCGAAGTGATGGCAGACATTGATCAAGAGCTTCAAGATGCCGAAGATTTCTCACCAAGCGACTCCATTCATCGCACGACGATGTAAATCATGGTTGTGTAAGGAGATCTGTGTTATTGACATGCTGACATTTGGAGAGTTCACTGTGGTGAAATGCCTCCTCATCTTTCTCGTGACCTGTGTCATGGGAGCTATTGGGGGTGCTGTTGGCGGTATGCTCGTGGGAGGAAAGGATTTAGGGTACGAATTATCTGCTATGATGGGGGCATTTTTCGGACCTCTGGCCGCCGTTCCTGGTGTGGTTGTAGGCTTGCTGCTTCTTGTGGTCGTGTGATTGTGAGAGAGAGACATCATGATCGAGATGTTCAGGAATTCAATTCTGCTATTTTGTAAAGGTAAATTATTTAAGGATCTCAACAAGGTTATGATGCTGGTGGTGTTTGGTGCAGTCCTGGCAGCTCTCATGATGGTGGCACTGGTTAAGGTTGGTGTAAATATGTGGTTGGCCGTGATGATTGCCAGTGGGTTGTCTGGCGCATTGCAACCACGACTTTTTCGTGATCTAAAATTCCAGTAGAATAGGTGGTAAAGGTTGACGCAATGACGTCGTCCTCACAAGTTGCTCCACATTCCCAACAACCCAACCCAGCTTCTCCAGAGTTAGGAGATCTTGTACGGGATATCGAACGCCTCGAAACGATCGTTGACGGATGGGAGGAATCTCAGCAACATACCGTGCAGGCTTTGCGCCAGGCTATTGACCGGCTTCATACTGAAGCCTTCTCGCGATTGATTCGTGAGGTCAAGTCTCACTCATCCGCGCAACCTGGTCTCCGACAAGCCGTCTCGGATGAAGTTGTCTACGCTGTCCTACGACATTTCCAACTGATCAAGCCCTCATTACATGAACGGGTAGAAGATGCATTGGCTTCTGTTCGTCCTTCTCTTCAAACTCATGGAGGTGATGTTGTGCTTGTCGCCGTACAACCTCCGGATACGGTTGACATTCA
Source organism: Nitrospirales bacterium (assembly GCA_021604145.1). GTDB lineage: Bacteria > Nitrospirota > Nitrospiria > Nitrospirales > UBA8639 > JAGQKC01. The sequence goes on along the minus strand of BQIX01000438.1, from coordinate 1,048 downwards.
ACTATTAGGCGCCTGTCATGGGTGCCCGTCTTCTAGTCTTACCCTGACAGAAGGGGTGGAAAAAGCCATCAAAGACTATTGTCCTGAAATCACGACTATTCACACCGTCAAGGGGGTTGCGACCTTAACGAGTGAGCAAGGGGTTCCCGTACATGTTGTCAGTCCATTCGCCAAATCTACAGATGAAAGCTGGCAATATGCGACGAATGTGGAACATATCCCGGAAGGTGGTGTGACGGTGAACGAGATCTCGGGTCGTTCACTCTTATTCAGTCGGCAAGGACATCACGTGACCTGTTTTGAAAATTCCTGTGCGCATATGGGGATGCCGTTAGACATGGGAGAAGTCAATGACGGCATCATCACATGTCCGTATCATGGGTTTCAGTATTTATTAAGAAGCGGTGAATGCTTGACGGCTTCTGAGGTGCAATTGTTGTCTCATGCGGTTCGCGTGACCGGAGCAACGGTGGAAATCAAGTTCTCGGAGTAATCCTTCATGAGCACGGTTGTACATATTTCTCCAGTTCCAGCTTTGAAACCTGAAGAAATATGTGCTGAGAATGCGGCATCATTATTCCAAGAATCTGATCCCACGGTCGTATTGGGAGAATGCCATGATTCAGGAGGACTCCCCATACCCATCGCCCCATCTGCTTCGAATGTATTCGGTCCACGAGGAGCTTGTTTGTTGGCAACCCATGGTCCACTTTGGGTTGCCGATACTGGCCATCATCGCCTCTTAGGCTGGAAGCATCTACCAACTGAAGATCAGTCACCCGCTGATTGGATTCTTGGGCAACCCCATTTTGGAGCTGAAGGACGTAATGCCAAAACCTCACCAGGCCCTCATACGCTCAACGTTCCGACAGGAATAGTGTCGTATAAGGACGGTTTAGCGGTAGCCGATGCATGGAACAATCGTGTGCTTCTCTGGAAGACTGTTCCACAAGATAGTCACACACCTGCGGATGTGGTGTTAGGTCAAAAAGACATGATCTCCATTGATGCCAACCGAGGAGCTGCTGTTCCGAGTGCGGCAACCTTG
>BQIX01000437.1 GCA_021604145.1 Nitrospirales bacterium | reverse complement strand
TTGTCACTCGTCCGCCGTGCGGAAAATCCAATCACAAAGGCATCCTCTGCGATCTTCAGTTCATGCCGAAGATGACGTCGCTCGTCTCGGCTTCCTGGATAAAACAGCTCACAGTCAACGGCAAACGGGACCATCCCTAATTTCTGAGAAGGAATACCTAAGTTACGTAAATATTGATACCATTGGCCAGACACCGTCATGACCGCATCACAGTCTTCGAGATATTTGACGTGGGTACTGGTATCGATATGATGAAGCGTGGCCACCACAGGCAAACGACCACAAAATGGCTTCATCGTTTTCGTATTCAAAAAATGAACAAGGTCAAACGAAAGCGGAAAAGCCCCATATCGCTTCGTAAACTGCCTGATCACATGTTGTGAACAAATGACAGTCTCGAGACGTGGATTCTTCTTTGTCACTTGGTGAGCAAAATGACCAATCGTCCAATACAACGAATCAACGACTAAGAGAACACGAAGGCATGCAGGTACTTGAGGTCTCTCTGGATCACACGACTGAATTGACCATTCACTCAATGCTTAAACCTCCGGGGTACTTTAGGCTTAATACAATATAGAATGTATTGCAGAACGTGGGAAAATGGATTCGTCGACTTATAGGACAAACACGACTATGAGTGGTCAACAGACGGTCCAGATGCAAAACGATCCTTAATTAATACGGCTTGACGATGTTCTAAACGATACACCCGGTCAGCCGCATCAATGAGTCCCGCCTGATGAGAAATGGCTAAAATCGTGACAGTCCCTTGAAGCTCCCGTAACGTCTGGCAGATTTCAGCTTCCGTCTCGGAATCGAGAGCACTGGTCGCTTCATCTAAAATGAGAAGCCGCGGACGATGCGCCAAAGCCCGAGCGATAGCGATCCGTTGTCGTTGTCCGCCGGATAGACTACTCCCATGTTCTCCTACGGAACTCTGAAGCCCTTCAGGAAGCTGCTGAACAAACTCCCAGGCTCCGGCCGCACAGAGAGCCAACTCAACATCACGATCCTGAAGATCCGGATCTCCTAACGTGACATTTTGATAGACCGAATCATGGAGGAGCAACGTTTCCTGCGGCACATACCCGATGGTTCGTCGCCAGGCCTTGAGATCAACCGTTCCCAAAGGCAGGTCGTCAAGAAAGACTTCACCCTGCTGAGGTCGGATGAGGCCAATCACCAAATCAACAATGGTTGTTTTCCCGGCACCAGATGGACCGACAATAGAAGTAAAACCGCCTGCTGGAATTGTCAATGATGCCTGCTGAAGCACCATACGTGTGTCATAAGAGAATGTGACATTGTCAAATATGACTCCGCGTTCAAACACCGGCAGTTGATTACCGGAAACATTTTCACATTGCTGTTCTGCATGATCGATCGTGTCACGAAGTGACCAGTACGCACTCTCAAATATCACCATATCTTGATACTGACGTTGAACTTTCCCCAGTCGACTCAACATCTGAGCCAGCAATAAGATCAGAACCATGACGGTAGCAAATGGCATTCCCCATTTCACTAACGCAATATACAGTCCAAGAGCAACCAAAATCGTGAGCATGGGTTCTTGAGACGCTCGGAGAGCTTCTCGACTCATGACCTGTTTTCTAATGGCTTTGTTTAACTTTCGCGTTTCGGTTTCCAACAGTGAACTAAACAGGGCTTCACGCGCCATCGCTTTGAGAGGTTTAACAGAGCGCAGGCTGTCCGTCATCACGGCCAGTAACGATTTCAACAGCTTTGTTTGCCGTTTGCCCGCCCGCTTTGCCATGCGAATCAGTTTATTTAACACCAATAACAAACATACACTCGCGACAATCGCGGTCAATGTCACCTTCCATGACACCAAAAAGGCCACACACATATAGACAAGCACTTGAATCGAAACAGCGGTGACATTCGCAGCAAAATGATAAGCACTGGCGGAACGTTGAGCTTCAGTGGCCACGGCATTCACCAACGTTCCCGCAGGTTGTCGAATATAGTACTCCCATCGAGTTTTGAGTAACGCGCGAATGAGTGCCAGACGAAGGTCAGTAGCTACATGAGCCATGGTATAGCCAACCTGCCGATTGGCTAACATTAAAAATAGGTTCTTGAGCAGGATCCCGATCACAATGACGACGAGAAGATTTTCAAGTGAAGATGAAAGCCCCACCTGACTCAATCCGTCCATAATCAACTGTCCAGGACCAACATCAGGATCAGAACCGTTCGTGCTGGAAACAGCTGACGGATGCTCTTGGTTATTAATGGCCGTACTTAACAATGGAAGAAGGGTCGACAAACTCAGTCCCTCCATAATGCCAGCTAACAACAGAGAAATGAGAGTGAAGAAGCTTGGCCAAGGGTACGCTCGGCCAAACGCGAGAAGTAAGCTCATACCAATTTGCAGACAGTCTTTCTAGCTGGAGCGTTTAATAAATTTGGAGACCCTCAATTGAGACTGAGAGAAGAAACCCTGGCAGGACACAGCACATACCATCAGGCTATTTCAAGAGGGCGATAAGACGATCTAAACCTCAAAGATTCAGACACTCATCATTTCTTGCCGAGCAAGCCGTGTTCGCGCAATTGCCGAGCCAATGAAACGGCGACCAATTGATGGGACTTAGCCGTCATATGTTCATCTTCAATGCTAAAATAAAGGCCAGCTTCCCCCTGACGTTCCGCCTCAACCAACACCGTCAGCGAATCAAGCACCGGAATACCGGCTTCCTCACCAAACTTCTTAAACATACGGTTAATACGAGTTAGATCTAACTTCAACTGCGGATACGCTTTTTGAACCTTGGCTTGATAGTCAGTTTCAACTTGTAGTTTTGGAGCCATGACGGTCATGGCAAATGATCCGCCTTGCGCCGACACCATTTCGCGCATACGCAAGATCAGCGCCTTCGTCACCGCCCATCCATCTTCCCAGAGACGGGTATAGTCTTCAATCGACATATCACGCGTTGAATATTCAGGAGAAAACTCCGCAAGGAATGGCAAGCCAATAAAGATATTCGGATCTTGAAATTTCGATGTTTTAAAACTACTTACAACCATTTTCCCAAGACGATATAAAACCTGCCGCTTGTAATAAGCTTTCAGCCGCTCTTCGGGTAGCCGATCTTTCTCTTTTTCATAGAATGGTGTGACATGACTAAGATCGAGCTGTAGTTGCCCACGTTCATCAAGGCTCGCGTACGCTCGAACCGTTTTCTTCTGGTGAAGTTGTTGTAAGGCTAACGTATTCGTTTGAATATCCGTATTTGGACTAAATGCCAAAATAACGAGATCCGGCTCATAGGAAAGACCTTCTTCTTCAAGGAACAATAACTCCTGTACGGTATTATATGTGGCAAATCCACCATTGATGATCTCAACCTGATCAACTCCAATCTCTTCAGTCAACTGTGCAGGAATGATCTGATCAACCGGGACACCACTTCCAAACGTGGTGGAATCGGCAACGAAAAGAATTCGTTGACGATGATCTTTCAAGCCGATATCCGGCCCGCGCAACCCTTGCGCATTGATATGCACAGGCACATGAAAGTCCAGTTCCTGATGCGATCCGGTCAAACCAGGTCCATAAGCAATCGTGCGCGTAGGATGGGGAACCGTAAATGAAGGACTGGAAAATGGCTGTGCAAGAGAACTAAAAAAATACAAACGAAGAAAACCTTCCATCACGACAATCATCATCACGATCGTCATAAGGACTAAACCCACATTGAGTAACGGCGTCTGCTTCTTCATGAAAATGGCCTGCTCACAAGAATTAGGGAGTAAAGAAACGAGGAAATTTTTCGGTGAGGGCCTTTTGCAGTCTGCGAGCAAATAAATCCCCGGCTTTGCCATTTGGATGCGCATCCGTAGGGGTCACCCAGAGCGAATGAGGCTCTTCATGTTCCACGGCAGGCAAAAGATCGAGAAACGGCACATCC
>BQIX01000436.1 GCA_021604145.1 Nitrospirales bacterium | reverse complement strand
TCAGACACGGAAAACGATTCTTTCTGCAAAGCTGGATGGCGGGCTCTTTCGCTTTGTCGATCCACTACGATTATTGGAAATCGAAGCCGGCATTGCCAGCAATGAAGCCCCGCAAATGGCAGTACGGGAAGCTATTGAACTCGCGGTCTACGGATTGATCCTGGAAGGTATCAAAGATCAAATTTGGTCCTTCAAAGACCCAGAAATAGGAGCTCCAATCCTTGCCGAGTACTTAGATGAGAAGCAAGAATCGGTCTATGCTGCCATAGAGAAAAATGGATAAGCCGTACCTTGCGTCCCGGGGTGAAGACCAAACCTTGGGCATGCATTCAGCTCAACCGGTCGAGGCTTATAGCCGTTTCAGTTATCCCGAAACGATTAAGCGCCAAATAATACAATGTTGATATCCAATACGTGAGAGAAAACGCCGATCATGGTCAGTTATAGCCGATTCAATGAACCTTCGCTCTCTTGACACGTTGGATATCGCGTTAAAATCCTCACTTGGACACCTGTCATAGAGATGGCAGTAACTGTGAATTACTCAACGATGTGGGACTTAGAGGGACGGATTGCCCCCACAACCATCGTGGGCAAGGATACGACAGTATAGGTCGATTCGCTATAATCCAAGCGGATATAACCTTCCGATGTTTGAAGTGAATAATCGCGCCGCGGGCTTGGCAACCTCAAGTCGACACCTCAGAAGCAGAACCGCGTTGAACGTCAGTTACAGACTGAGGTTACGCAGAATCACTCAACAATCGTTGTCACTTAGGCCATCTATGATCACCATATTGAGTGACCCTAGCGATTCTCAGTAAAGATTGAAACGACGAGACCAGTGGTGCGTTGACCGTTCGTGGCCTAGGCCATCTATGATCACCATATTAAGTGACCCTAGCGATTCTCAGTAAAGATTGAAACGACGAGACCAGTGGTGCGTTGACCGTTCGTGGCCTAGGGCACCTGTAATCCCCTCACCAAACACCCTTCGCGGATTCAAGAAAAACTCGACACACAACACCCTCGGGACGTAGAACGTTCGTGGCCTAGGCACCCCTCGGACGTATTTTGATTTGCTATAATTATCAAGGACTTTGAAGAGTGTGCGGAACTCGACTCCGAATGTTTTTCAATGATCAAGAGTCAGCGATTCTACTATCTGAGCTCTTGGTTTGAGTTCCAGAATTTGACGATTTCACATATAGGTGTTATGGTGATTTTGTGTTTTTAAATAGAGGGCAACTATGGCAAGACTCACGATTAGCCTTTCAGATGAACGGCACATGGCACTCAAGGAAGCGGCAGCCCGTCGGGGCAAGACTATCGGAGAACTGATCGATGAAAGTCTTGAATGGTGCGGAATCAAGACGACCCAGGCAGCCGCAGCTCTCGTGGCTAAAGCCAGATCCCGGGCGCAACTCAAGGCTAAACCTGCCATGGACTTGGCCATTTCGGAAACACGCGTGTCCCGCCGCAGAAAATAAATGACCAAACCCGTCGCGGTAATTGATACGAACGTTGTCGTGAGCGGGTTGATCAGCCAACAAACAGACAGTCCTCCTTGTTATATCCTTGATGAAATGCTTGCAGGAAATATTTCATTTCTTCTTTCACTAGATCTCTTAACCGAATATCGACAAGTATTGCTGCGTCCAAAAATGAAGAAATTACACCAACTCACAGAAGATGAGGTCGATAACATTCTCACAGCCATTTCAGTCAATGGTCAGGTCAGAGACCCACCGCTTTCTCCCAACCCTGGACCTGACCCAGGAGACCAGCATATATGGGACTTAATGGACGCGTACCCCGATGCCGTGCTCGTTACAGGAGATGTGGCCTTACAAGAATTCAGAAATACGAAAAGCATTGTTCTCTCCCCAAAAGTATTCGTTTCAAACCTCTAGGGCACCTGTAATCCCATCGCCGAACCCCTTCACAATTCTCAGTAAAGATGGAACACACCACACCCACGGGACACCGAACGTTCGGGCCCTAGGGCACCTGTAATCCCAATATGCAGACAGCTCAATGACTACATGAAGAGCTAAGCTCTAAGGAACCAAAGGACTGTAGAACGTTCGGGCCCTAGGGCACCTGTTATCCCATCACCGAACACCCTTCACAATTCTCAGTAAAGATGGAACAAACCACACCCACAGGACGAAGAACGTTCGTGCCCTAGGGCACCTGTTATCCCATCACCAAACACCCCCTCACAATTCTCAGTAAAAATTGAACACCCCACACCCGTGGGATGTAGCAAGTTCGTGCCCTAGCCCTCATTTGAGAATGACTCAGATTCACAATAGGTAATCAAAATTCATTAAAATAGAGTCTGACCCCAATATAATCAATATAATAAAAAAAATCCCTGCCGGACGTGGTCCGGCAGGGATAGGATAACGGGGAAGAAGCTATTCCCCTCTATTGTTAATAATTAGAAGTTGACCCAGAGTTGCGTATAGCCCCAATTCTGGTCAGCCGTTCCAAAACCATTCTTCTTATTGTAATCACCGGTGAAGAAGTGACCATACCCTAATTGCCATCCAACCTTATTGTTTTGGAAGAACAGCGTATAGACCACATCAATTTCACCACCTAATGATTTTTCATTGTTGGTACCTGGGGTGGTTTTGAAAATTCCTTGTCCAGCACTATACCAATTGTCCTTCTCTTCGGCCAGACGCATATAGTGACCAGCAATTTCAAAGTGGCTGTTTGCGGTCGGCCGCATTTGCAAGTTACCACCAAAGGTCATCATATTCTGCCAGGACATTAAATCCATGTACCCAAAGTGAATGTGATTGGTTGGATACAATTGGCTGAACGTATCAGCACCGCCAAACCCGCTCGTGTTGGCATTCTTGTCACCCGAGGCCCAATTGAATTCAGCACCAATGCGAGGCTGCATGGGAACCGGCAACGTCACACCGGCATCAGCATGGAAGGCACCAGCATTGATCGTTCGGTTAAATCCAGCACCAAACGTGTTTCCCCCCGTTGGACCAATTCGTCCAAACTGATAGTACCCTTCAACGGTGGCATCAACGATACCGGCATTGCCAGCGATTCTGGCTCCTACGGTATGACGGCTTTGATTTCCACGCTGTCCACCGGCACCATTAGCAGCCGTGGCACCACCTTCTTCATAGATCCAGGCTGGTTCGACGGCAATACCGGAGATTTTCATTGGAATGCGAGCGAAGAGGATATTTCCATCTCCTTGGAATCCACCACCGCCACCATTGGCGGCTCCTCCAGCTGTTGGGGTTACACCACAAGCTCCAGCATTTTGTGCACAGTTACCTTCTGCCACAACCAGCCAACCTAACTCCACAGGGACTTTGGCATGGTTATATCGAAGGGTCACACCATCAAACGAAAACGCGACGTTGTTCCAGTCAAAATGACCGAAAATACGATGGTTGCCCCACACCACAAGCTGACGTCCAGCTTTCAACGTCAAATTTGGTGCTAAGAAGTTACGAATGAGCATGTACCCTTGACGAAGAAAAAGGTCCGCACTGGTTCCATTGGGATTGACTGCACCGGTTCCGTCTGTACCGGCATTGTTAGCACCGAAATTATTCGACACCTGAGGCTGCACAAAAAACACGACATCTGGAGAAAGGTCGTAATTGAAGCCTAAACGGATGAATTGTTGCGTGAAGAACCGATTGTCTTTCGTGGGAGTACCTGTCGAGTTCGTCCCGAATCCAGAATTCGTTCTGAACTCCGGACGCACCCGCATGTCACCAGAAATTGTCAAGTTCTGTAAATCAAAGGCCGGGCTCTGTGGGGGATCAAAGGCATGATACGGCTCTAAATCCGGAATGGCACGAGGGACTGCCGGGACATTGGTGTTTTTGTCGACTGCCGGAGTCGTCTTGGCCGCAAAGGCTGGGACAGCCGACATGGACACGATCAGGCACCCTGCCGTG
>BQIX01000435.1 GCA_021604145.1 Nitrospirales bacterium | reverse complement strand
TTTAATGCGGCTCCGGCTCCAGCAAAATCCCCACCTGACACGAGTGCAACGAGACGTTTCATTTGACGGGGTTTCAACGTGACTTTTGTCAGGCGATCTTGTTCTACCGTCATCCAGGCTTTGCGGACTGCTCGTTCTCGTTCAGAAAGTCCGACAGCCGTGGAGTATCCTGATAATTGTCCATGCTCGAAGGTGAGGAGGACGACATTATCTTGTCCTTCCTTGTAGGCGCCAAATTCTGAAAACGCTTCACTGAATGGACGGGGGTCAAGGAAAATTAATAGGGCCCGCAATGTTGAGCTATGTGTATATAAACAGAGTACTTTTCCTTGATGTGTTTGGCCTAATTGATGAAAGCCGTCAACTAATTCCACATAGAGTTCAAAGAACGAGTGGCCTCCTGGATAGCTGTACAGTGGGTGTTTAATCAGTCGTTGCGCCGTACTTGTATCGACGCCAAAGGCCTTGGCAGCCTTTTCGCTTTCGACAGACTTTTCGATGCCGGTTGCCCATCCGAAGTCCTGTGATTCTAATGCCCATTCCGTGGTGGGCTGTGTGGTCTTGGCCGTTTCTGGGGCAAGGATGGAGACGACCTGGTCAAAGAGTTGGCGCGTGTTGGGACTTTGACTTACCATATGGACGAAAGAGTTTGAATCCAGGTAATTATGAAGGTTGAGAAAGTCGAGTTGTTTGCCCACGAGGCCTAACGTCCGGGCGAGGGCGGTCCCGATAGCCTCCGCTTTGGGAATTCCCTGCACAGGGTCAAGCACGTTGCGAAACCTGCGCCCCACACGAAACTTCTTACTATCCATCTGAGAGACTCCGTGCCGCATCGTGAAAAAAAGCGTGCGTGCGCGCAAGTCTCGAGGCATCAACCAGTATCGATCGTCACCGATATCAAGGACAATCCGTCCTTCAGCCAAATTGGGTGTCATATGCTCACGAGGGACGATCGCGACGGGGCGACGTCGTATAGGTTTTTTTGTGGCGCCAATTGGTGCTCGCAAGAGAGGGGAAAGTTTGCCTTTGGCCAGAAGCTGATTCCAGGCAGCAAAAAACACTAATGCATCGTCTCCACATGCTTCTTGAATAAGCCGCTGTCTTGCTTGGCTGTATGCCGCAGCATTGGCGAATCCACCCTGGGCATTGTGTACAAATTCGGTGACGGCGATCATGGCTTCACGAGCACGTTTCGAACGATCTCCAGATTCTGCAGGAAGTGGTGGGACTTCAGCCCCGTCCACAAGTGGCTGTTTCGCTATCGCCTCTCCATAGGCGAGAAGTCCGTCAATGGTCACAAAATTTAATGTTTCCCCGTCAGCATGCATTCTTTATTTCCTTTATGCCGTGTCTGTGATTCGTCGAATATTCAATATCATCAATAGTACTGTTTTTGTACGTGATCGTAAACACAACATAGGGTCTAGGGGGCATCCGATCGATTTTCAATGTGAACTGTGGCCATTCCCAATCGCCATGCCTGTTGGATGGAGTCTGTTGTCCCATTTGCATTAGCATCAAAATAAGCGATAATCCTCCATTCACGGAGGACCTCATGCAAAAGACTCGAATTATCTGCACGATTGGCCCAGTCACTGAATCCTATGAAATGCTGCGAAAAATGTATGATGCGGGTATGAATATTGTTCGATTGAATATGTCTCATGGAAACCATGAATCCCATGCCAAAGTGATTAAGCACATCAAGACGCTCAATAAAAAAGTGGAATTTCCCATACCGATCCTTCTTGATACGCAAGGTCCTGAAATCCGCACGGGAGATCTCGCTAATGATCTCGATCTACAGCAAGGGGCGATCGTGTCGATTTCGGCACGTGGGCCAATGGATGTAGAAGAAAGTTCTATCCACATTCACTATGCCGATTTAATCGAAACGGTAAATGTCGGCGATAAAATTACGGTGGATAATGGACTGATCAATTTTGAAGTTCTTGAAAAGTCTGGTCGCTTGATGCAGTGCCGCGTGCTTGATGGAGGTGTCTTGAAAAGTAAGCGTCATGTCAATTTACCGGGAATTCGTGTCAATCTTCCGGCTATCACCCAAAAAGATGAAAAAGATATTGCGTTTGGTCTCGAGGCCGATGTGGATTACATTGCCCTGTCGTTTGTGCGTGAAGCTGAGGATATTCGGCAACTCAAACAGCTGATGGGGGATAAGGTCGGAAAGATAAAAATCATAGCTAAAATTGAAGACCAGGAAGGGGTACGCAACCTGGAAGAGATTATTCATGAGTCGGATGGAATCATGGTTGCGCGTGGGGATTTAGGAGCAGAGATCAATCTGGAAGATTTACCCAATGTTCAGCGTCGAATTGTTCGCCTTTGTGCAGAAAATGGAAAGCGTGTGATTGTGGCAACACATCTTCTGGAATCGATGATTCATAATCCCATTCCTACCCGAGCCGAAGTGACAGACGTGGCCAATGCGGTGTATGAAGAAGTCGATGCGGTGATGTTATCTGGAGAAACGACGGTCGGAAAATATCCGTTGAAATGCATTGAACACTTGCGCAACATTGCGATCAAAACCGAAGCCATCCCAGGGTTACAGTTTGCGAAAAACTTAAAACTCGCCAATGACAAACAGCAATTAGCGCTTGCGGCCGTCCAGCTTGCAAGCGGATTAAAAGCGAAGGGTGTGGTTGTGATTACCAGAAGAGGAATCATGGCTGATTTCGTTTCCAATTGTCGTCCAGCTTCTACAAATATTTATGCCTTTACGAATGTGAGTCAATCTCGTCGGACCATGACGCTCAATCGAGGTGTGTTTCCCTTTCGGATCAGCTTTAGTTCCGACCCAGAAAAAACGTTACAAACGGCCTTTCGAATTTTAACGTCGCGTAATCTTTTTCAATCCGGGGAAAAAGTCGTGATTATTTCAGACGTCTTGGCTCATCAACGGATCGATTCGATACAAATTCGAGAAATTCCATAGTTGAACAATTTGACGTATTTTCTGCTTCGCCTCACGCCATTTCTTGCACGACTTAGGGCGCATTAGAGAGAAAGATCATGCGTCGACCATGACGGATGAGCAGCAAGACTTCTTGGTTAGCTCCAATTTCTCTGGTCAAACGTTGAAAGGCGTCCACGTCTTTCACGTTCTTACTATTTATTTCAAAAATAATATCGCCTGCTTGAATGCGAGATTGACTAGCCAAACTTCTCGAATCAATTTTCGTGACTTTGACACCCCTCTCCCCGGTTAAAGCTGGTTTGACGGTGATACCAGCTAACGCGTGCTCTCCACTCGCTTTCCCTACTGAACCGAGTGCGCTCATATCTTTGAGCATTTCTACAATAGTAACTTTCACATTTTTCTTTTTACCATCTTGAAGAACCCGTAATTTGACAGGGGTATTCGGTATGCTCTCTGTCACCAACGGTCGCAGATGATGAGTATCTGTGACGGCTTCCGAGTCATATAGATAAATGATATCTCCGTGGTGGATCCTCGCCTTATCTGGAGGACTTTCCTCCATTGCCTCGCTGACCAGAGCGCTCTGCGTATCTGGGGTGTCAATCCGGTCTTGTCGATACGAATTGAGGGTTTACGACGACATGATAGTTCGTAATGTTTTTCGAGACTGCCCTCTTGACTAAAAGTAATTTGGAATTATTTCAATATTATGCGTGAAATATCTTTTCCCAAGAGGTCCTCTAAGAGAATTGATTGAGGGCTGGGGTTATCACATGATTGTCTAATGAAAGGAGATGTCTATGCTTATTCGAAAAATTCAAGGTTGGCCGTTTGATGATCGATTAAATGGGTTTTCAGAATTGCAGCACATGCAGCGTAATCTTGATCGATTGCTCTCTGGACATCGAGGAGAGAGGGGGCTGGATCCATCAGCCGGAGTCTATCCGCTCCTGAATGTCACGCACGATCATGATAATTTTTATATTCGTTCAGAAATTCCTGGCATGACA
>BQIX01000434.1 GCA_021604145.1 Nitrospirales bacterium | reverse complement strand
GATTATTCCAATCGGGTTAGATTTTCATGTCATTAGTCCGCCGTCAGGTGATGTGACGGTCTTGGATCTCGGTGCGCAGTTTGCTGTAGGGGCCCAGTATCGTGTCTGGAGAGCGTTCCACATTGGTGTCGATGGTCGCTTTCATTTGGCTGCTGGAGAAACTGATACGACCAATAACTTCGGAACAGTAGGAGCCTATGCCGGTATTGCCTTCTAAAGGAAGGAGCGAGACGTATTTAATCCAGAGAGAGCATAACTTTGAGTATGCCTTTGGACCCCGCCCGTTCAAGAGCGGCGAGTCCATCCAGCAGAGGGTAATGGGCATGAATCATTGGTGTGACTTGAACCAGTCCTTGTTGGAGCAGACGAATGGCGGGAGCAAATGGACCGCAACGTGAACCGAGCACAGAAATTTCATCGATGACAACTTTGGACATGTCAAAAGTAAGATTTCCATGGTAAGTCGATTTCAGGACAATGGATCCTCTGGGACGGACCAAGGCACTCGCGAGGGAAAATCCTTCGGGGGTGCCGGTCGCTTCCACGACAAGGTCAGCTCTTGTCGTGATATCTTGAGCGTGAGATGTCACGTGAATTCCACACTTGCGTAACCATTCATTTCTTTCCTCATGGTGCCCTAGCAGCGTGACGGAACATCCAGCTAAGTTTAATATCTGTACACAGAGCAATCCGAGCTTGCCGTCACCGATGACAACCACTCGGTCATTTGGACGGACATCGACTTGCTGAGTAATTTCGCAGGCCGCGGCCAGTGGTTCAATAAACACCGCTTGGTCATCGGACAAATTTTCTGGTAGAGGAAAAAGGTTTTCATAAGGTAAACGGAGAAATTCGGCGAAGGTCCCGTCACGTCCGCTAATACCGAGTACGGTACGATGGGGGCAATGGGTGGGCCGGCCAGCATGACAGGTTGCGCAGGCATGGCAAGCGGCATTGATTTCTCCCGCAACTCGTTGCCCCTGTAAGTCCGGTCGTTCATTCGCGTCTTCGACAATCCCGACAAATTCGTGACCAATGACTCCTGAATAGCCCATATAGCCTTTGCAAAGCTCAAGGTCTGTACTACAGATGCCGGCACGACGAACACGGATCACGGCTTCGCCGGGACAGGCCTCTGGCTTCGGGTAATCCCGTTCCACGCGTAATTGTTTCTCAAAGACTAAGGCCTGCATAGCGCCATGGGAGTATAAATGATATCGTCTAAAAACTGTGGTTAACAGACATTAACGATTTTCAACAGCGACGTCCACTCAAGGAGGGAGTTGAATATCGATTTAGTTCTCTGACGTTCTTGAAGTCTCTACATCTTTTTTGATGAAAACTATCAAGTATTTCTTGTATGCGACGATGGGATGTGGTGAGACATGTGAAAATGTTGGTTAACTGAATTCTGCTAAGGACATTATTGATATGTCAGTCGGTCTGTCATATTCCCTCTCAGGGCTCGCAGCGGCTCAAGCCAAGCTTGTGACGGCTGCGAGTAATATTGCCAATGCGAATACGGCAGAATATAAAAAAACGCGGACGACTTTCGAAGAGTCCTCTGGCGGCGGTGTTCATGTCACCCTTGATCGTGTTCAAACTCCCGGTTCCATTACAATCCAGGAATCCGATCAGGGTCTGATTGAGCAAGAGCTTTCCAATGTTGACCTTGGAGAGGAGTTGGTGAATGTGCTGATCAGTCGGCAGTCATTTGAAGCGAATCTCAGCGCGATCGCCGTTCAAGAACAAACGCTTGGAAGTCTCTTGGATATTGTCGAATAGTTCTAGTGTTGTCTGTATCGTGAATAGCTGTCGGGAATTATGATTATTTTTCTTGTTTACCGGTTAATGAAATCCGCCTACGTGGGAATAAGACGATCAATCTGAATGGTTTTCCCGCCTCCAATCTTTTCTTTCCTTCCATTGCCTTCTTACCATATCAAACTCATTTCCTGTTGACACATGTTATGGATTCGTTCGTTGGGTTGAGATCTCAAGTACTCATAAGCCAGCCTTAGTGTTTACTCGCACAGCGATCGTGTTGATCATGGGTCTTCATTTTCTGTTCGTGTCGTCGGGTGCTCCGGAGCAGGTAAGTTCGTTGATTGCCTTTTCTTTATCGGTTTGAATGATCGCGTCCTAGTACGTCAATAGAGTTTCAGGAGATTCGCTTCCACTCTTCCACTCTTACGTTCTTGCTTGAAGGCACGATGAAATGATCGGCATTTGTTTATACGTATATATAATTAGTTATATGGGTAGGGCCTCACATGGGAGAATATTAATAAATAAAGGGCTTTGAACGTAATGAAACAATTAGTGTAGAATCTAGAGTTTTCATGTGGATAAGGTCGATTGAGCACCGGGACGGGGTGGCCGTTGTGCGTCGTAGCGTTTGCGTACTGTCTTTAGAAAAAACTTATTAAAACCCACCATTTATCGACAGGGGAGAATATCACTATGAAGAGACTTCCAAGGTGCCGCTTTCTGAACGTTTTCAAGCCCTCTTTGGCTCGTTTTGATTCTGTGCCAAACAAAAGTAAGGGAATGATCACCTTGTGGTTTATCCTCTGTGTGTTACTCCCATCTGCGGTTCATGCCACAGTGCCAGGAGCTTTTATCGAAGGGTTTTCTGAAATTGTGGCAAGAATTGGCCCGACGGTTGTCAATGTTGCGGTGACGAATGGAGGAGGCTCCGGTGGTGGTGGACCGCTACCTCCTGGACCGTTTGGTGGGCCTCCAGGAGGAAGACCTCAACCTGGACCTCCTGGCCCACAAGGACCTCCTGGCATGAGTGCGGGATCCGGGGTGATTATCGATTCCAAGGGGTTAATTATTACCAATAACCACGTTGTGGAAGATGCAACAAAGATTACCGTGACCCTGCACGATGGACGTGAGTTTCCCGCAACCACTGTTGGTACAGACCCTAAGACAGACTTGGCCGTGATTAAAATTACTGGTGACGCTGGAGACTTAACGGCGATCCCGTGGGGTACCTATGATAGCCTCAGAGTAGGAGATGTGGTATTGGCGTTAGGCAGCCCCTTTGGTCTGAAGTCTTCTGTGTCGTTTGGCATTATCAGTGCGTTAGGGCGAGGAAGCGTAGGAATTACGGAATATGAAGATTTCATTCAAACCGATGCCGCCATTAACCCAGGGAACTCTGGGGGCGCATTGGTTAATATGAAAGGGGAACTTATCGGCATAAATACTGCCATCTTTTCTCGAACGGGTGGATCTGAAGGCGTGGGATTTGCGATTGCCGTGAGTATTGCTCAGGATATTGCCCAAAGCTTAATCGAGTCCGGAAAAGTGGTGCGCGGGTGGATGGGGGTGGCGATTCAAGAAATGACCCCTTCATTGGCCCAATCGTTTCAATTACCTGAAGATCAACAAGGTGGCGTGCTAATTAGTGAAGTGCATGAAAAAGGTCCCTCGGCTAAAGCAGGTCTGAAGCGTGGTGATGTCATTTTGAAATATGATGGCAAAACGATTCGTGACGTAAATCATCTGCGTAATGTTGTGGCACGAACGAAGGTTGGCAAGAAAAAAGAAATTATCGTCTTACGTGACGGAAAAGAAACGACATTGAGTATCGAGCTAGGTGAGCGACCGTCAGATCAAATGCTGGCTCAGGGGGGAGCTCCTGAAGCTCCATCTTCCATGGCTCCGCCGGATAATGTGCTGGCCGGCATCTCGGTTCAAGCGCTGACCGCTGCGAAACGAAGTGAGTTGAAAATTCCAGACGAGGTTAAAGGAGTCTTGGTGAGTAAAGTGGCTTCGGGGAGCGAAGCCGAAGAGGCCGGTATTCAGGAGGGTGATCTGATACAAGAGGTCAGTCGGGAAACGGTCACGACGATTGACGAATATCAGCAAATTGCTTCCAAAATTGCCAAGGAAGAGCTGGTGGTCGTATTGTTAAACCGGCGCGGCAATAATCTATTCGTTGCGGTAAAT
>BQIX01000433.1 GCA_021604145.1 Nitrospirales bacterium | reverse complement strand
GACAAGGTCATTCTCACTGTCAATCATTGAGTTGACCCGATCGTACAGCTGTCCGTAAGAGGACTTCAGGTCTCGACATATCTATGGACTCTCTTCTTTGAAATGCAGTGATGCAGAGTTGATGCAATACCGTTGTCCTGTTGGGAGAGGGCCATCGTCAAAGACATGACCTAAATGTGCATTGCAAGTGGCACAGAGAATCTCTGTCCTGGTCATTCCATACGTGTGATCATGTTCTGCCTCGATGGCTTCTGGTTCAACCGGCATGGTAAAGCTTGGCCACCCGGTTCCGGAGTCAAACTTGTGTTCTGAGCGAAATAACGGACTTCCACAGCAGACACATTGATAGAGCCCCGCACCCTTATGATTATAGTATTGTCCAGTAAATGCGGGTTCTGTCCCGTGTTGCCTCGTCACATGAAACTGTTCTGGTGTGAGATGTTGCTTCCATTCGTCATCAGATTTTTTAATTTTCTCTTTCATAGATCCCTCGTGACGGATAGGGGGTTTTCAATATAAGTCATGAAGCTTCACACATGCTATAGCCAATTTAATTGAATTCTCATAATTACCGTCTGTCATGACGCTGGGTTTGTCAGGTTGGCTCAAGCAGAACTTTTAAGAATTCACTCGAAGTATATCAGGTTTCTCAAAGAGAAACACAGCAGGTGCGAATGAGACGTATGGTTTGTCACGGTGTTGTCTCTTGGAATGTGACAAGGAATGGAGGTTGTTATCGACTCACAGAATCTACTACATTCTTCTGCTATGAAGCCCTCGAGTTATACGGGTCGCATTGAAGAAATTCGGGATTTAGCCCCTAATATTCGTGAATTAACGCTCAGTATCGTCGAGCCGAGTTCCGGTAAACTTGATTTTCTCCCAGGCCAAGCCATTGCGGTGGAAATCGAGTCCTCGAATATCCCAACGCCATCTGTGCGGTACTATTCTCTTGCCTCACCTCCCATTCAATCCACACGATTGACCCTTCTTCTTAGTCTGGCTGATCAAGGAATTGGTTCCACCTACTTATTTGAACAATCAGAAGGTGCGAAGGTTCGATTTCAAGGACCGCATGGTTCTTTTCATCTCAATCGTGCTGAGAATCGCCATAGGCTGTTTGTGGCAACAGGAACCGGCATCGCTCCATTTTTGTCTATGTTACACACACTTTTTGAGACAACACCGTCACACTCGATTACATTATTCTGGGGGCTTCGAAGTGAGCGCGATGTTTACTATCAAGAGGAATTGCAAGCATTGGCTGATACGCATGCGTGTTTTTCTTTTGTCATGACCCTCTCACGTGCGCAATTGAGCTGGAAGGGTGAGACGGGTCGCGTCACTGAGTTGGTTGCGAATCTTCCATCTGTCGAAGATCTTGCGGTGTATGTTTGCGGCCATAAAACCATGGTGAAGGAAGTGACGAACATTGTTCGTGGGAAAGGCTCCTGTCCGATTTATCAAGAGCAATTTTTTAAAAGTCAGAAAAAAATCAGTGAGAAGTGATGAATATACCTCCAAGGCGAGTCACCGAATGTGTTTTGACCGTAAGGGTTTTCTGAATAGAAGGCTCAAGGAATGAGAAGCATGGAACCTATCTGGGACACGATATGTCAGCGAATACATATGGACTCCAAGACTCGTGACCTCGGGTTGTATATTCATATCCCTTTTTGTCAGAAGCGCTGTCACTTTTGCGCCTTTTATCTTACGTCCCATCGGGAAGACCGCATTCAAGATTTTTTATCGGCATTGGCCCAAGAAATTTCACTGTATTCGCGACGCGAGACCTGTCATCGTTTTCCGATTTCGACCATCTACTTTGGTGGAGGAACACCCACATCTCTCGAGTCAGTCCAGCTTGCTTCTATTCTTTCTCTCATTCATCAACATTTTACAGTCGACTCTGCGGCTGAAATCACTGTTGAGGCTGATCCTGAGACGGTCAGTCGTTCGAGCCTTCAAACCTTGTATGAGGCTGGAGTGACCCGATTGAGTTTGGGCGTGCAATCGCTGGAAAAATCTGAATGGCAGCGGTTAGGTCGGTTAGGGCAGATGGAAACGGTGTGTCGTGCTATGACTGATGTGAAAGATAGTGGGATTACAAATGTGAGCCTTGATGTCATGTATGGGCTTCCTGGACAAACGCTCGAAACATGGCAATGTTCATTGGAAAGAGTTCTTGAACTTTTTCCGACTCACCTGTCGTGCTATGCATTAACCATCGAAGAGGGAACAAAGTTTCATCGAGATGTCCGTGAGGGAAAATTGGAGAGCCGGGACGTCGAGTTAGAAGCGGCGATGCATGAGCAGGCAGTCACCTGTTTGGGGTCTGCTGGGTATCACCAGTATGAAGTGTCGAATTTTGCAAAGGCTGGATGGGAGTGTCAACATAATCTTCGATATTGGTCTGGATTGGACTATCTCGGGTTAGGACCCAGTGCTCAATCCTATGTTTGTGGCATGAGATTTGGGAATATTTCAGATCTCTCTCTCTACTCACATTCATTACAAACACAAGACTTGCCTATAGACTTTCTTGATGAGTTGTCGGTGAAGGATGTGGCACGAGAACGAGTGATTTTTGGGTTACGCATGAACAAAGGAGTCCCTATCCACGCGTTAACGACATTCGAGAATGATCAGCCGTGGCAATCAACGGTTGATCGTTTAATAGAAGATGGTTTGTTGTCAGTGGACCATCAGTATTTGAAAGTGACATCACTAGGACGTCGGTTTATCGATACGGTTGCACTACAGCTGTCGTAGGAATGTTTCAAGAAAGTGCCAACGAAGTGTATCACTCGTGATACAACTCTATGGTTATTGAGATTTGCCTTAAAAGTAGGCAATTTGCTGGATTAAGCATTCTATGAGTATGCAACGGAGTTATGAACAGGATTATAAAGAGTTTTTCCCCAGTTTTTGTGGATAGCGAGAATTCTTATCTTCCTATATCCCGCAAGGCAGTTATGACAGTGAATGCAAGGCATGCAAATCGTATAGTTGCCAATTTTTCGTGAGTTTAGGTCAATTTCTTGTGCAATATTTACTGTGTTACGTGAAGGCGATCTTCACGTCGGATTACAGGTCATGAATAATTTTCCTCAAAATTTACGACTTATGAACAGAATATACATCAAATGCCCGAGAGGGAAGATTTGAGAAAGAAATATTGCTGTTTTTGAGGGTTTGGCTGGCGAAGTCTTCTCGTCAGAGGTGATGATTATGAGGAAAGACGGCAAAGACTCAACGACTTACGCTAAAGATTCCCAAAGAATGCTCATGAGCCAGAAAATACCAATAAGCAGAGTGGTCATCAGGACGAGAATTCCAGTCATGATTGTAAGGACATAAACCCAGTCCATAAGTGTGGATGCTCGAGGAGGATCTTTACTGTCATGATGAAGGAGTTGTGCATTTCGGACATTACTTTTAAACCATACCGAAAACAGGTCTCCAACTACGGGAATGGCTCCAATGACCATATTGAGAAAAATGTTGAATGCCATGCGGAATATCACAATGCGTGGAACGCTTGAGCGAGAAGCCAAAAAGAGAAGCGATGATCCGATAAGGTTCGAGAGATAATCTCCAATGCCTGGTATCAAGCCTAATAACGGGTCGAGGCCGATACGAATGGTGGTTCCAGGGATAGAGAAGTCGGAGTCTAAAATGGTCGAAAGGATATTGGCCAACTCGTGAGACGTTTCGCCTTGCCGTGTCTTTTGCGATCGAGACGACTGTAGATGTTTGGAGAATGTTGTCATCAAATATGTAGCTGCTTTGAGATGGTATGGATCACCATTTGTCTTTAGCAAGACAATAGAGATTGTTGTTCAGAAATTGAGAACAGGATAAATCTTGTGACATTTTCGTTACCCATTCGGTTATCAAAAAGTAAGTTTTTGTCTGGTCTTCAATGTGCAAAACGATTGTACTATGAAGTGCATACTCCTGAATTGGCTG
>BQIX01000432.1 GCA_021604145.1 Nitrospirales bacterium | reverse complement strand
AGGTTCGGCTAATATGATATCCCCTAACATCGCCACGCTTGCGGTCACACCCCCAAAGGTCGGATCAGTGAGCAGAACAAAGAACGGGAGACGGGCCTCATGAAATCGAGCAAGAGCTGACGCCGTCTTGGCCATCTGCATCAGGGAAAGTGCCCCTTCCTGCATACGAGCGCCACCGGATGTCGTAATCAACAGAAACGGCATTTGCGCTTGTAACGAACGATCAATCCCACGGCAAATTTTCTCACCAACGACCGACCCCATACTTCCACCCATAAAGCGGAAATTAAAGATCCCTATGCCGAGACTATGCCCTCCAATGGCACATTTTCCGACAACAATGGCTTCTTTTTTCCCGGTTTTCTGTTGCGCGGCTAAGAGTCGATCCGAATACGAAACGGTATCAACGAATTCGAGAGGGTCTTCAGGAACCAAATCCGACTCCCATTCTTCGAAAGATTCTTGATCGATCAAAAGCTCAATACGTTCTTCCACCGATAGCGGAAAGTGATAATCACATTTCGGACACACCTTCAGATTTCGATCAACTTCTTTTGCATAGATAATCGCCCGACACAAGTTACATTTCAGCCACATCCCCTCAACTACTTTTGATGACTTTTCGTTATCGTCCGTCGACTTTTGACGTTTAAACCATCCCATGACAGCTCCTTCTCACTCAAGACTCTCCAGTTAGAATGGTATGATGGCTCTCAATGGTTCAGACAAGCTTGACAGTCTGTCGTGTCGCCGCGGAACATCCCACCAATAATTCCAGAACAATCACGAATTTCACTCGCTGAATAGCTAGAGCGAATCCAAATACGTTCCAGTTGAGGCCTATTAACTAACTCCACGCAATTACTCGCTTCAAACATACGGAAATTATTTAAAACGGCTATAACCGGCAGTCTGCACCTTATCATAGGACCAATGTCCCAGCAAGAAAGATATCCATAACAAAAAGTATATTATGAGGGGGGAAGATATGCATGACGTGAAACATCAGTCATCATAATTCTTCACTCTGGAGTCTCGGGTTATTCAGATTTCCCGATTAGCAAAAAGAAGAGAATAAAACGTTGTTCGCGCAACGCTAAAAAATAATCTTATAGAAAGGCAGGAAGATATCTAAGGAGAAAAAAAGTTCAGGTGATGAGGAAGACTCACCCGTTCATTCATGGGTACAGCTACACCCTCGATCAGAATAGCTTTTGCACAATTACGGAATCGAACGGGAAAACTTGGATGAAATATCTTCAACCTCCCGAACACAGCCATAATTGGTGAACAAATTCGTATCAGCCACCACGCGCATGCATTTCCAGATGAGGGTCTTGTCGTAGGCGTTCAATTTCAACAAAACGCCCTCGAGTATCATCGCGCTCAAGCTCTTTACGTTCTTCCGCTCCGCGATCAGCTCGGGCTTGCCATGTTGACTCAAGCAATGCCCGTAATTCACTTTCGGTTGCGCCATCACGTAACGGCTGCCGCAAATCAAGACCCGTCTTGGCATAGAGGCATAAATACCACAGACCATCTGCCGTAAGACGGCTACGATCACAGGTCGAACAAAATGGAAGCGTTGTCGAGGCGATGATTCCAAATCGGGTTCCATCTGGCAGTCGAAATCGCTTGGCTGGAGCCCAAGAATCTTCAATGATTGGTTCAATGAGTCCGTAATGATGGCTTAATATCTGTAAAATCCTCGCACAGGATAAGACCTTGTCAGCCGACCAATCAGTCGCACCACCAACGTCCATGTATTCAATAAATCGAACTTCTCCGTCAACGTTTTTCCCAAATTCAATGAGATCGATCAACTCGTCATCATTAATTCCTTGCATCGCCACCGTGTCAAGCTTTAAGTCTTGAAATCCAATGGCCCTGACCGTATCGATGCCCTCAAGAACCTGCGAAAACGTATTGCGTTTCGTCAGCGCCTTAAACCGGTGAGCCTTCAACGTATCAAGGCTCACGGTAACCCGATGCAGTCCAGCCTCATAGAGTGAGTGAGCTTGCTCCTTCAGGAGAATGCCATTCGTGGTCACTGCAATGTCTTTGATTTTGGTATTTTGACGAAGCAAAGAAATTAATGAGGGAAGATCTTTTCTGAGTAGCGGTTCTCCACCCGTAATACGAACTTTATCGACGCCCAGTGAAGTAAAGATATTGGTCAGCCTGGCGATTTCTTCAAACGTTAACAAGGTTTCTCGTGGCAGCCAGACGTATTCTTCTTCCGGCATACAATACTGACAACGAAGGTTGCACCGGTCCGTCACTGAGACACGTAATGCGCGAAGTGGTCGTTCCAACGTGTCGACAGCCATACGTGGAAACTCATCTGGTTGATTTGATGTGATCATGGGTGTTCTTCAACCCAGACCTCGCCTTCCGGGGTCTCTTCCAATTTCCAAATTGGTGTAATTTTCTTCAATTCATCAATACACCATTCACATGCCTTAAACGCATCGGCACGATGCTCGGCTCCGACAACAATCAAGACAATATTGTCGCCAATATTCATGGCACCATATCGATGAAGGATCAGCACTTCAATGACATCAAAATCATGTAACGCGCGTTCTCGAATTTCGCGAAGAGTTTTTTGGGCCATGCCTTCATAATGTTCAAAGGTCAGAAGACTAACATCACGGCCCTTGGAGCGATCACGCGCGGTTCCCAAGAAGGTCGAAATCCCGCCAATACGAGTTGATCGCGCACGTACGCGATCGATTTCTTGGTCGACGGAAAAGTCCTCAGCCTGCACTCGAACCAGTAGCGTTTCTTCAATTTTAACAGCCATGGGGCACCCTCCGTACGTAGAATGTTCTTACTAGGAACCACCGGCAAATGGAGGCAACAACGCCACTTCATCAGCCGTAGAAATCACAGTATCTGGGTGAGAAATTTCATGATTGACCGAGATCAAGACCTTCTTCTGTAGAACCAAGCCTCCAATCTCCGGATACTTCGCCTGCAAAATCTCAACAAGATCTTTCACTGTTAGGCCATCAGCAAATTCAATTGATAACTCTTTTTGCTGATGGGCTAATGTTTTCACCATCCCGAAAAGTTTAATAGAAAGCATAAAGTTTCGACAAGCCTGTTCGTCTTATTGATTAACTTGGTCGCGTATAGGTTCCAGACTTTCCCCCTGATTTTGAAAGCAGGCAGACATCGCCAAAACTTATCCCCTTATCAATAGCTTTACACATATCATAGATGGTCAAGGCCGCCACGGACACCGCAGTCATCGCTTCCATTTCCACACCTGTTCCACCCGTCGTTTTGACTGTCGCAAAAATGGAGATCGAACATCGCCCCGAAACATCAGGCTGCGGATCTTCTTTAAAGTTGATATCCACATTTGTAAGCAACAACGGATGACACATTGGAATCAAGTCTGGCGTTCGCTTGGCTCCCATAACCCCGGCTACTTGGGCTACGGCTAAAACATCTCCCTTTGCAATCTGTCCTTCTTGGATTTGCTTCAGGGTTTCAGGTAGCAACAAGACCTTTCCTTGTGCAGTGGCAATCCGTTCGGTTGATGTCTTGTGCGTCACATCGACCATGCGCGCACGTCCAGCTTCATTAAAATGAGTCAATTCAGCCATTGCGTAATGATACTTTCCTTCCAACCCTTTGTGCCACCAGGAGAAAAACCGCTTGCCATACGATCAAGTCATTGAAGAAGGATGAATTTCGTAAGGGCATCAACATTATAGAAGTGGCCGAAAAACATCGTCAAGCAAAGGGCCAAGTTTCTCGCGCTTGACAGCCTCACTGGTTCCACGTAGATTCACAAATCAGACTTGTAAACCTATACGACACCCATGGCACTTCAGCTTCCAGCAGAGCGTTCCTTGAAAGGGAAGAAACTCGGCATTCTCCTCTCGACTCCACCGGAAAACGCCAACGCCCACACCGTCACTCGACTCAGCGAAGAAGCCCTGAACTCCGGGGTGGACGTCTATCTTT
>BQIX01000431.1 GCA_021604145.1 Nitrospirales bacterium | reverse complement strand
GTGCCTGAAGCATTGTCGTCAGCGCCTGGAAATAGTTGGCCTGCCTGTTTGCCAAAATGATCTCGATGAGCGCCAACAATCACTATTTCCTCGCGAAGGAGAGGATCATGCCCAGGGATGGCTCCAAGGACATTTATGAGTGATCCGGATTCTTGCTTACTTTTCAAATGAAGACGTGCGGTGATTCCCAACTCAAAGGATTGGTTGTTCGAGTGCTCATTGAGTTGGGCTTGGATATCGCGCAAAGAAAGTCCTTGTGATGTAAAAAGTGTGTCTCCCACCTGTCCGCTTATCCAAACCCCAGGGAGAGGTCGTTCGTCGGCAGATGAACTCGAGTACATCGCGAGGGGAGCTTGCCCCATGCCTCGGCGGGCCTCATAGCGATTGATGATTGGTCCGGTGAGTGTAATAAATCCTGTTGCTCCATGCCGTCGTGCGGTCTGTTCTTTTTCTTCATGCGTGACCCATTTCGAATAGTGTTCAGGCTTTCCTCGCAGAAACATGACGATTCGATTGTGGACATCAATGTCCTCATAGTCGTTGACGCCATGCGCAGGGTCGTCGATTCCGTAGCCCACGAATATGATGGGAGCCAGAATGTTTGCAGAAGGAGAGTCAAGGATAGGGAAAAAGTCGGAGCCAAGTTTTGGGGTAAAGGTTGTGTGCTTGGGGGTGCCTTGAACGGTTGAAAGGTCTATCCTGGCAGGTTCCAACAATGTGATGGCAGAGAGGAGCTGCTGTTGTTTCCATGACCGATTCGTGCCTGTGGTTTCCCGTTCTCCTGCTGGGACTAACCCTAGGTGTTTCAACCGTTTGATGACGAAATCGGCTGATTTTTGTCCGCCTACTGTTCCTGCTTGCCGTCCCTCTAATTCTGCACTACTTAAGGATGCAATATCCTTGAGCATCTGGTCGAGGTTGATGTTGTGAGCCATCTTATCGAGTTGCGCTGCTCCCAATACGCTGGTGAATGACAACGACAGCAAAAGTACAATGAGTTGAGCAATGGTGAAGTAATTTCGCATGCCGCACTATCTCATACTTGGGGTATTGCTGTAAGCGATGATTTGTTGGGTCTTGACGATTGGTGCTGATTTCCATATAGTTAACCGTATGGTTAACTATATGCCAGTGAATTTAGATTCAACCTTTTCTGCCTTATCGGACCCCACACGACGTGCCATTGTTCAGCGTCTGGCCTTTGGCCGAGCCACGGTCAAAGAGCTTGCAAGTCCCTTTCGTATTTCCCTTCCTGCTATTTCCAAGCATCTGAAAATACTTGAACGAGCAGGACTGTTGACGCGCACAAAGAACGGACGGACGCATCATTGCGAGTTAAACGTCGCTCCGCTCCAAGAAGCTAACGAGTGGCTCGTGTGGCATCAACAGTTTTGGGAACAGCGGTTTGATGCGCTTGAGAAATATTTACAATCATCTGATCCATCATCACAAAAGGAGTCTTCCTCATGAATCATACAACGACCGAAAGCCAGACATCTTTGCAGATCAAACGAACTTATCGTGCTTCACGAGAGCAGGTCTTTCGTGCATGGACCAATCCAGAAGCCTTAAAAAAATGGTTTGGGCCCACTGACGACTTTAAGACTCCTATCGCTGAAATCGATCTGCAGGTGGGTGGGAAATATCGTATCCAGATGGTTGCGCCCAATGGAGAGAAGCATACGGTTGGCGGAGTGTACAAAGAAATCCGCTCTCCTGAAAGACTGGTCTTTACCTGGATGTGGGAGGCCGGTGTCAGTTGCGGAGGGTCAGACCCTGAGCCGACTGTAGAGACATTGGTGACGCTGGATTTTCATGAACGCGATGACCAGACCGAAGTGGTCTTGACCCATGAGCGGTTGCCGAATGTTGAAAGTCGAGACAAGCATAACGAAGGGTGGGCCGGTTGCCTAAGCAG
Source organism: Nitrospirales bacterium (assembly GCA_021604145.1). Classification (GTDB taxonomy): domain Bacteria; phylum Nitrospirota; class Nitrospiria; order Nitrospirales; family UBA8639; genus JAGQKC01. The sequence continues at coordinate 2,064 of BQIX01000431.1, read as the reverse complement.
ATTGGAACGAGGCGTCTAAATCGGCACATTGAAAGCGCGGTTATCGCTCGTATTTCCTGAATGGTGGTGAGAATATTCGCGAGATACGAGGGATGTTTTATAAATCTAAGCATGTTGACTCGTGTCGTATTGCTGTACGTCAGAACATGACTCGATATCGTCAGTGTTGACCTGGTGGAGTTGTCTAAACTGCACGGAACCTGACACGAGCTTTTTTAGTACTCGATGTAGTACATATTGGGTATTATTGGGAAGATCGTAAGGTTACTTGCTGCTGAATTCGTTCGAAGTGATCTTCTAATCCATTCCGCAACGTCCACTCGTAGAAGAAATTTGGAGTCCAATCTGTTAGCGAGCCTTTGGGCTGTAGGGTGAGGCTCATGGTTGCAAGGGTTTTTTCAGAATCTGGTATCGGAGAAAACTCCCACCTCAATCGGTATTGCAAATAATCACCGTCGAGTAAGTGTAATTCAAACATATGCGGAGGTGATTCGTGTGCTGTGACACGTAAGTGAGTGGTCCAGGAGACGAGAGCATGTGGGATAACCATATCGGCAACGACCGAGCAGTCTTCTGAACAGTCGGCGAGATGTATGTGAAACCCTTCAGGAAAGAGCCTTGGCCATTGTTCGTAGTCAGTAAGAATCAAATATGCTTGATCTGGAGTAACCTGTAATTCGATGCTGCCATGGATGAGGGCCGTGCCTTTTTCATGTATCTCAATCGTAAGAATTTGAGGAGGCTCTTCTGCGAAGCCCCATTCGAGTCTGTACAGACTGAAAGCCATAGAAAGAATTAAGGACAAAACGAGAGGGATTGTACGCATATTTACGGGACCTGAATGATCAAAGACTAGACTTATCACCGACGTTCGTATTCGAGCCTCTCATGAGATAGTTGCTGAATAGCGTATGATTCTTGCATCTATTCCTATATGCGGGTAATGGTTGCGAACGATCCTGAGCTGAAACGTCATCGCTGCTTACTCGTAAAAGATACTTCATCTTGAAAAGCGTAAAGAGCCAAGACTATGATTGGTTCTCTGTAAAGACGAAGTCCTCAATATTGAATTGTCTAGAAAAAACAGAAGACCACACGCTTGAAAAGTGGTTCACTTAACAACGGTCAGAGGGCTTGGGCTATCGGTTTATTTTGCCTCAGAACTTTGACGGTACGCATGGGGTGACACGATGCATTATTCTTCTATAAGGTTCTTCTGTTTTTTGTCGTTTACCTTAGGTTTCTGGTTCGCCACCCCTATTTTAGCAGAAGCCCAAGATCGCAATTCCGTCAAACAAGAATCCACGGAAAAAGATTCAGAATCATTAAGTTCACCTGAAAGGAAATTACCGCAAAGACCCGTCCCGTTTGCTCACTTTGAGGAGTCACTCAAAAATTCTGAACATTGGAAAACCCTATCTCCTGAAGAGCAAGAAGAGACCCTGGAAAACATTCGACTCCAGCGAAAACGTTTTTTTCAACGTGAAGTCGAACGTCAAAAACAGTACAGGTCACTCTTGGAAGATAGCGAGAAAAAAAGTTCTCGATCCTCGCGTCGCAATCGTGAGCCTGTCGAATAAACATTCACAATGTTGAAAAACGTGTCACGTCGTCTGGCCTCATTGCTCTTTACATGTCTCCCAAGCACTGTCATGTCTGCTCCAGACCTGACCTACAAAATAATTTGAGTTTGAAGCAGGATGTGTCATGTTGTAGGAATTCCATGTCAACGACTCTATAACAGTTTTGTACCTTCTGCACCAACGGAAAGTCTGACTTTCAGTCAATCCATGTGCGTCGTATGGTTGTGTCGTTTATGACGTGAACTTGTCAGTGAAAGATGGGATGCGAATAGGGATAGATTTAGGCGGAACCAAGATCGAAGCAATTTTGCTGGACGAGAGTGGACGCGAGCTGACGCGTCGCCGTGCGATAACCCCTCAAGGAAACTATCAAGCAACCCTTGACCTCATTCGTCAACTCGTCGATGAAATTGAACATGATTTTGAGACTGAGGCGCTTGTTGGTCTTGGTATGCCCGGGACGATTTCTCCGGCAACAGGT
>BQIX01000430.1 GCA_021604145.1 Nitrospirales bacterium | reverse complement strand
CTTCGCGACTTACGGGTGAATCTCACTGGGTTGATGTTGTTGAACCTATTGTGGCTTCTGAGCGTGTAGCCGGAGAGTTGGATTGCTTGCAACGTGGTGAGTTGGATCATGAACTGCCTTATGGATATGCGTGGTTTCTGAAGCTGGCGCAAGAACGTGAACGATGGAGTGGGAAGCAGGATTTACTCTCACTCGCCACAGATCTCGCTCGGCGATTAGAACAATGGATTTTCACCTTGTCGAATGAAAAGATTCTTCATCATGCGCTTCGCCGGGAGTATGGCAATCTTTCCTGGGCGGTATTGAATCTGTGGGAATGGAGTCGATGGAAAAATGAATCCATCTTAAGCAAGAAACTTGTGTCGTTCACAAGAGAGCAGTTATTGCCGCTCGACAAAAATCTTCAGTTGTCGTATGACGATGATATCAATGAATTTTTTGCCGCGTCTCTTCAGAGGGCGAGAGCTATCATCTCAATTTTGCCACCTGAGGAGAGTGAAGTCTGGTATCGAACATTTTATTCGAAGGCGTTATCTCTTTCACCTCTCCGAACCGCTCCCACTCCACATTCGGCTGGGTTAAACTTTAGTCGATCCTGGGGGTTCTGGAGTCTTTTTACTATGACAGGGGGTGAAGCCTACCGAAACATGTACGTGAATCATATCATTGCGCACATGGAGTCACCTCCATATTGGCGAGATGACTATAAGAAATTCAGCCACTGGGTGCCCCAATTTGGCATCTACGCAATTGCGTTGAGTTTGGATGAAAAAGATGGGAAATCTCAAAAGAATTTCTAGGAGAATAATGACGCGTTTCTTGGGAGCGTGAGGACTGGTTATTTAGGCTCTGGAAAGTTCTCATGCAAGACTTCTAAAAAACGTGAGGGGATGTTTGCGCCTAATGATTGGCCTTTTTTTACCTTTTCCCATGATTCTTTGTACTTTTCTTGAAAATATAATGACCTTGCCCAAAAAAACCATACATTAGGATAGTTCGGATCTTGCTTAGTGCTTTGTTGAAAATTTTGGGTTGCAAGATCAAAATAACGAGCCCTTTCTTGCGTATTCTTTTTGGGGATGCTATCCGCTTTGACCGAATACGCAGACCCAGTATCTGAAAGCAACGCTACTTCCTGATATTCATCATCGATTAATTGCTTTGCCTTTTCTAAGTGTTTTATTGCTTCATCCCGTTTGCCTTGTCGTAGCAGCACACCACCAAAACCCCAGTAGGATAAATAGTTATTAGGGTTCAACAGCCAGGATTGATTATATCTTCGCATGGCATAGTCCATATTCCCGCTTTTCATATACTGCTCTGCGCGCATTGCCCAAGCTATACTGGCATTCTCCCTACTACCCAATTCATCAGTTACTTGTTTTATGAAATCTGCATCTGCCTTTTTCAATAAAGCTGAACGTGGAATTTCTGGTTGTCCATACATGGGAATATTGTCAATTCTTTGAGCACCCCCTAAATGTCCACAACTAACGATGAGACTCGCGTTGAAAATAGTAAGGCAAAGATAAAAATAGGATTGAGTAAAAAGTCTGTTGCTTTTCATTTTAACTTTTGGCATAAGCCAGAGAGAAATGGAGATTATGTTTTCATTTGATCATGACATATAAGAAGCGTATTTCTCGTATGCCCTTAGGTGTAGTCTCCTGTTCATTCACACCAAGATTTACTTCAATTTATTAATCCCTTAATAGTCGATGTATGTTTAGCTCATTGTGAAAATGTTGAGTGTTTCGGACGAGGGGCAAGGATTCGACTTGTGAAAGCGAATAGTTTCGATATTGTGACTAGGCGTGCCTCGTTTACCTGAAAGCCTAGTCTAGAGACATTCTGGCCTCAGCTTGGATTTTGATTTGATAAGGTATTACGCAAATAGCAATCGACCACGTGGTTCTGGGATTGGACGTCCAAGTTCAGTGGCTGTTTCAATCCATTCTTTGATTATGATTTCGACATTTGCGACAGCTTCCTGGTAGGTCTTCCCATCGGCCATGCAGCCAGAGAGTTCGGGCACTTCTGCAATAAACGCCTGATCTTCTTGGCTCCAATAAATAATAATCTCGTATTTACTGCTCATCGTTTCCTCCTAATTTGTATCGAACTATTAATTTTCTGATTTGTTTCACTTGATAGGCTTTGCCTTTGATCCTCTTGGTTGGAGATTGATTATTTCCTCGACTCCATCTTTAGTGTAGATGTGGTGGTCTCCTCGAATACGCTCTGAGAATTCTAAATGAATAAGCAATTGCCTAAGTTCCGAAAAAGCAATGTTTGCGTCAGTGGTTCCTCGTAAAATCCTTTGCAATAATTTTTCATATTGACTCATGAATTACTTGTTTTTAATTTTCTGGTATTCAGACATGGGAGTAGGGCCAATAAAGCTGAATTCGTGTTTCATGACGTGTACGCTCTTGGAGTTCCAAGGCTAGCCCGAGGTGTTTCTGTAATTGTCAGTCAAAGATCCTCATGTCGTTTTTCTGGTGGCGGTTCCTTTTTATTCACTCTCATACTTCTTCGATCCATCAAATCCACCAGTTCTTGTCTCGTTTATTCACGCGTGTGGATGTTTGTCCCAGTGTCTTCACCTTTCAATTTCCTGGCTATTACCGAGTAATATTATCATTCTCATTGTGAGGTAGCTAGGTTGATGTCCTAGTTCATTACCCTAACCGTCTGTTCTTCGGCATGGTAGGAACTTCGGACGAGGGGGCCGGATTCGACATGTTGAAAGCCCAGAGCCTGGGCTTCTTTCTTGAAGGTTTCGAATTCGTCGGGATGATAGAATCGGGCGACGGGCATATGGGCTTTGGTAGGCTGGAGATATTGACCAAGAGTGAGAATGTCGCAGTCTACGGATCGCAAATCGCGCATGACCTCACGAATTTCTTCGTTCGTTTCGCCAAGGCCTGCGATAAGTCCGGATTTTGTGGTTGCTCCCAATTGCTTGGCTTGCTTCAGGAGTTGAATGGATCTGTTATATTTTCCCTGTGGACGGATGGACGGAAATAACCGAGGGACGGTTTCGATGTTGTGATTTAAAATATCAGGCTTTTCATCCAAGACTGTCTCTAGGGCTGATTCGCTGCCTTGAAAGTCTGGTATCAGGACTTCGATTCCGCAGGTAGGAACCTTCTCATGAATCAGGCGAATGGTTTCCGCAAAGAGCGATGCGCCGCCGTCTTCTAATTCATCGCGATTGACAGACGTAATCACCGCATGGCGAAGCGCCATGGCCTCGACGGCTTCGGCGACGCGTTGTGGTTCATCGAGATCAAGACTTGTTGGTCTGCCGGTTTCGACGGAGCAGTAATGGCATCGTCGAGTACAAACATCTCCCAAGATAAGAAATGTCGCGGTGCGGTTGTTCCAGCATTCCCACATGTTGGGACATCGAGCTTCTTCACAGATTGTGTGTAACCCGCGTTCGTCTATAATCTTACGAATATCTCGATAGTCTGGTCCTTGCCGGAGTTTAATCTTAAACCAGTCAGGTAGACGTTGCCGTTGTTTGGATGCCGAAGTTCGGCTTATTTCATGCGTTGGGACAAATGACATAACAATGACCAAGGAACGTGATGGGTTGAAACGGTCAGTCAGAAGATGTTTTCTTCATATCGTGTCTACTTTACTGGGTTGAGTAAGATGATTGCTAGCGCTTGTCTCATTATTGCGTAAAAAGCTTGTAGAAGCAAAATGCCATACCGGTAGTCTCATATATGTGCTGAAGCCAGTCAGTGTACGTGGACATGGCGGCGAGAGGATTCCTGGAGCTTCTCCTCGGAAAGAATTGATAATTCTTTGGAAGAGAGAGGCCAGGACGATATCTCGTCTTCTAGAGTATTTCCAGGCTGAGCCGTCAATAACGGTGGCATGGGGCATCCTAGAGAGTCCGCAATCGCACGAAGTAATTCGGCTTCCTCAATGGTGATGTGTTCATCGGCTAGCACGCATGCCGCGCAGGCCTTG
>BQIX01000429.1 GCA_021604145.1 Nitrospirales bacterium | reverse complement strand
GGCTCTTCGGGTTTTGATCTGGTCAAGATGGCCGTGGAGCAAGAAAATCCTTATGCTGTGGTCTTTGTGGACATGCGAATGCCTTCAGGATGGGATGGGGTCGAAACCATTGAACGAATTTGGGAAATTGACCCAGCCATTCAGGCGGTGATTTGTACTGCATTCTCAGATCATCCATGGGACGAGGTGATCCCTCGCTTAGGACACCGTGATCAACTCCTTATTCTCCGAAAACCGTTCGATCCCATTGAAGTTCGACAATTAGCGAATTCGCTCACCTATAAATGGTATTGGGCGGGATATGCCAGGCTCCGTCTGGGCGAGTTAGAGCATCTCGTGGATCAGCGAATGTCTGAACTCCGTGCGGTTAATGCTCAATTAGAACGGGATGTACTTCGCCGACAGTCGATTGAAACGCAACTCGCGCAGTCCATTCGAGACTTGGAGCAACGGAATAAAGACCTGAGTGAAGCTCGAGATCATGCGCTAATCGAGGTGCATGAACGCGAACGAGCGGAGCTCGCACTTCGGAATAAAGCTGAAGAATTGGCACGATCCAATCATGAGCTTGACCAGTTTGCCTCTGTGGCTGCCCATGACCTTCAAGAACCTCTTCATACTATCCAAGTTTTTAGCGATTTATTACGAGTGAAATGTGGAGATGCGTTAAACGGATCTGGCCACGAGTTCTTGGGGCGAATTCTCAAGGCTTCTGGTCGAATGCAACGGCTCATTCAAGACTTGCTGGTCTATTCTCGGTTGGAACATCATGATCGAAGTGTCGAGTCAGTGGCGCTTGGCGAAGTCGTTGAGGACATTCTTCATGATTTTGCCGTACGTATTGAAGAGACGCATGCGAAGGTCGAAGTGGAGGACCTTCCGGTGATTGAATCCGACAAGACTCAAATGCGTCAGTTATTGCAAAATTTAATCGGGAACGCATTGAAATTTCATAAGCCACATGAAGCACCTGTCGTGCGCGTGTCTGCTCGCATAATGAAAGAGCGTCGTCAACAAGATGGACTACGGGCAAGTATGTTGTGCCAACTTCGAATCGAAGATGAAGGGATTGGCATGGATAGCCAATATACGGATCGTATTTTTGGGATGTTTAAACGTTTACACGGTCGAGATGAATTCGAAGGAACGGGGATTGGATTAGCCGTCTGTAAGAAAATTGTTGATCGCTGTGGCGGTACCATTACCGTGCAGAGTCAGCTTGGGGTAGGGTCGACTTTTCTTCTCACGCTTCCGATGGGAAATTCTCCAGAAATCGCGTGTGAGTCAGAAGCTGGCGTCGGTTCCACGGCTTCAAATTGTCCTGTAAGTGTCGAGTGAATACGTGTACCGTTTCAGTATTCAGATCAGGCTGTAACTGATCAAAATTGCTAGTAAAATCAATTTCTCAAGTAATCCTGTCGGACACCGATAAAAGAGACAACAGGGTGCAAAGGGCAAACTACCTGAGAAGGTAGGACGCAAAGCTAAGGGACCTGAATTGGGAGGATGGTTCTCCCGGGGTTCGCCTGGCCGCCACACTGGTCAATGAAGCGTCACGGTCTGTTTGCGCCCATCTTGTCGATGGGCGTTTGTGTTTAAAGAGTACGCTTCTCCCTCCAGTTTCCTCTCCTTGCTCAGTGTAGAGGGACCCTACCATCCTGATTTCGATCTTCGTACACGCGGTCTTGTTGTGGGCTCAATGTCGCATGACTTGCCCAAACGGGTCGCGCAAACCATAGGCAAATCCAATTACTTCCTGATTGATGACCTTTCCATGTCCGTACCGTCTGTTAATTATGACCTCTCTGCGTTGAGGTGCTGCATGAATCAAAAACTCAATACTTTAACCAGGTAGATCCTTGTGATTGGAGATGCCTATGCTGCGGACGAGAAGCGTACGATTTCCCAGACGATGAATTTTCTTTAGATAAAAGGAGGGCGTGATGATGAGTACCTGTATGCAAGCCGTTCCCTTCATTGTATTAATGGCGGATGATAGTACTGATGACTGTTTGGTCGCGCAAGCGGCTTGGGATGAGTGTCGACTCGGAGAAGATTTGCGGTTTGTTCATGATGGTGAAGAGTTAATGAATTACCTGACTCGTCGTGGGGTGTATGGCGATCCCGTGAAATCCCCTCGTCCTGGTCTGATTATTTTGGACTTGAATATGCCTAAAAAAGATGGATGTTCTGCCTTAGTCGAAATTAAATCTGATCAAGAGTTGCAGGATATTCCTGTTTTGGTTTTGACAACCTCACGGGTTGCCAAGCATATCGATAGTGCATATAACTTGGGGGCTCATTCGTTTATCACCAAACCAAATAGTTTAGACGGGTATTTAGAGTTTATGAAAGGGTTAATCAAATATCGGGCAAGCTTGCATGCTATGCATAGTCCACAGCGAGCCAAGTCTCTCCATCTGAATTAAGAACAGAAGAAACGTCAATTAACGTCGAATATGTTGGGTCAGAGAAGGGTGTCTGGGCGTGGATGTTTTGCAAGATAGAAAATGCCGAATATTGGTTGTTGATGACCAGCAGAACATTCGTGCAAATTTTCGACAAATTTTCGACCAATTATTGTTAAGAACGTCTTCAACTATTTCAAAAGTAAATAATAAAGGGTTGAGTGTTCATGATACGTTTAACGATCATCCATCGCTCGACGTTGAATATGTGAAAACGGGTGAGGCCGGTTTAGCATTTATTCAGCAAGCCTTAGAAGCTGAATATCCCTATGCTCTGGTGTTTCTCGACGAAAATGGAGGGACGGGATGGTCAGTGGAAAAAACCATCGAAGAATATTGGCTCATAGATCGCTCTCTCCATTGCGTCCTTTGCAGGACCGATGTGAACAATCAATGGGATAAGGGGTTAGAGGGGCTTACGCATCGAGAGCAACTCTTGATTCTACGAAAGCCATTTCACGCGATCGACGTCCAACAAATTTCTACTGTCATGATACATAAGTGGTCGCTTTCTCAACGTATTCGGTGTCAGGATGAAGGTGTCTCAACTGTGGCTATTGCGCAACCCTTACAGCTGCAAGAACCCCATGTGCAATTGAGTCAAGATATGGATCCTCGTTGGAGTGATGAGACACGTAATCTTCGAACAGCGGAAGATTTAGAAGGAAAGAATGTTGAGCTAGCGAGGGCAAAAGATGAATTGTCTGCTGCCAAAGCGTATATGGAAAATATCATCGGATCGATGGCCGATACGTTATTGGTCATCAATGCTGATATGACGATTGAGGCTGTGAATCGTTCGTTGTTGACGTTGTTAGGGTACGTAGAAGACGAATTACTTCGGGAATGTCCGAGTAAAATTTTTGGGGAAGAGTTGACGCAAGGTTCCATTATGGAAAGGCTGTATTTTCAGGGTGTGGTAAGTAACGTTGAAACCACGTACCTTGCCAAAAATGGCCAGGTTATTCCCATGGCACTCTCCGGTTCACTGATGAAAGATGAAAGTGGGGTCATCCAGGGATTAGTGTGCGTCGCGCAGGATATTACCGAGCGCAAGCGTCTCGAATCCGAGCGGCGACAGATTCAGGATCAACTCGTTGAAACCTCTCGTCGTCTTGGTATGGCTGATGTGGCGACCAGCGTACTTCATAATGTGGGGAATGTGTTGAACAGTATTAATGTTTCTGTTGGGATTATGGGGACGATGTTGCGGCAGTCACTTGTGGGTGATGTCCGAAAAATTTCCCAAATGCTCAACGCTCACATGGGTGATCTCAATGCCTATTTGTCTCAGGATGAGAAAGGCCGACAGATCCCTGGGTATCTCGCGCAGCTAGCTGACCACCTGCTTGATGAGCAGCGAGTGACACTTAAAGAGTTAGAGTCATTAATCGAAAGTTCAGAACATGCCAAGCAATGTGTGGCGATGCAGCAGGGAATGGTCAAAGCGGGGGGGATGCATGAGCCCGTCATGTTAGTTGATCTCATGGAGCAAGCCATGACAATCAATAAGGTGCTGCTCGA
>BQIX01000428.1 GCA_021604145.1 Nitrospirales bacterium | reverse complement strand
TGTTCGGCTCATCGGATGCGCCTCAATGACAAGTTGCACATTTGTTAGGCATTGTGGCCCCTCTTTGGAGACTACCATATCTCGTATTTCGAGTTTACCCCTAGAAATAAATCCTCATTCGTGAGATATCATTATTTTACGAAACGCCCATTTTTCCACCATAGCAGATCAAAACATTTCCCGTGTTGAGTCGGCCATATGCTAATCACGCCAGCCTTTATACCACACCCTCTCTTAACTGGCCCTCACCGAATGACGCTCATCCCGCGGTGGATCCCCAGACCACATCTCCTCAAAAATGTTCCCGGCACAGATCGTCGGTTTTGGGTGGACTCCGACTCGCAGATTGCGGCTAAGTGCCATTGGCAGAAACACGCCAACCAGCACCCCACCTTGCTCATCATTCATGGCTTAGAAGGTTGCATAGACTCCCACTACATGATGGGCATCGCGCACAAAGCTTGGCATTCAGGCATCAATGTGGTCAGACTGAATCAGCGGAATTGCGGAGGAACCGAACACCTGACTCCAACACTCTATCATACAGGAATGAGTAACGACCTCCGTGCCATCATGACTGAGCTCATACACCATGACCAACTTTCAAGTCTGTGGATAGCAGGGTTTTCGATGGGTGGCAACCTTACATTAAAGTTGGCAGGTGAAATTGGAGCAACCATACCGGAAATACATGGCGTCGTTGGCGTCTGTCCCAATATTCATCCAGCAGCCTGCGTCGAGGCCCTTCAACAACCAGGAAATGTGATATATCATCACTACTTCCTTCCAAGACTCAAAGCTCGGTTACGGCGAAAAGCTCAGCACTTCCCCGGTCGATGGGACCTGTCCAAGCTTTCCAATATACGATCCATGAGGCAATTTGATGACGTCTTCACGGCTCCAGATGCTGGCTATCGAAATGCCGAAGAGTATTATGAGCAATGCGGAGCTCGCCATGTCTTACACAATATTCGCATCCCCACACTCATTGTCACGTCACGAGATGATCCCTTTATCCCGTATGAGACCTTTCGTATCGATGGGATTCAATCCAACCCTTACATTCAATTCATTGCGACAGACACGGGAGGACATTGCGGATTCCTTCAACAATCTCGGCCTAGTGAAGATTATTTCTGGATTGAGAACCGTATTATTCAGTTTGTCCTCGCAGGTGCCAGATCGAAAACATTGTAACGTTCAAGACAAGCCATGAATATTTTCCTGAGAACCGCTTATCGTCCATTGTTTATGATACAAGTGTGTTCGCCTAAATATTGCGCTTGGCTTGACCAGCCTTTCGGTTTACGCTAGAACCAGTCTTCCAGAATGCAACGCCATTCAATTGTCATCAATCGCGGAGCACCGTTGTGAGAAGCAAAGCCCCCATACGACGACCAGAGTTTCTACAGCAAGTTCACGAGCCCACCAAAAAATATCTCGAAGAATGGCTCGATGCTCCTGCGCATATTCATCACGTTGCCCATCGGATGGCCAATCCGCCCATCGAACGTCCACTCAGTCGTCGTGAATTCAAACAATTACTCGAAAGCCTTGCTATTCCGGCTCAAACCTCGGTTGTACACGAAAAATTTGGGTACGGAGTGCGCACCGCTGAAAATGGCGACCAGCTCGTGGTCACATGGGAAGCCCATACCGAGTATTACAGTTATCAAGTCTGGCATATTCCGGATAACCCATCAGCTCCTCTTGAATTCGGCCCCATAACATTTCCAGGCTACCACTTTCCATTTTCGCCCCTCGGCATCGCGATCAACGCTCTCGATATTCTCATTACGCCGAATACCCAGGTCACTCCTCAAGCACTCAAGTTGCGTATGCCCGGCCCTCAACTCCATGGCGGTCGCGTGTTTGGAGAAGACATCTCCGTTGTCGCAAGTTTTACACCCGATGAGAATGGCCGTGAACGATACTACGTCTGTGCAGCCTCTCGTGAATTACTGCAACCGAAGATCGCTGGGTTGATCGACACGATCGTCTCTATTGAAAACTACACCCATTTAATCCTCCTCCCCTATCAGGCGTTCACCACAGCGGTTGATCAAGTGCATCAGTTCGAACAACGGCACCTTTATCAACGAAATGTCATTACGACACAGCTAGAACAGGCCACATCACAAAAACTTCAAAAATGGCTGACTGTGCTGACTCAGGACTTTATGAAAGTCAGTCGGCTGGCTGAATCCATGCGTTATAAACTCTCAGCGTCCGTTCCCTATGAACGCATCGTAGAAAGTAACCTTCAGGCATTACAAGAACAGCCTTTACCTTCTTGCCGACTCATCTCTGACTATATCCGTCACAAAACCACAGGTGTTTCAGATGGGTATCAACAGCTGATGAAACGGATCGATGCCTTAGAAAAGGATTTTGAGGGGACCATTTCCGTCATTCGCACAAAAGTTGATCTACTCCTACAGGACCATAATATTGCGCTTCAGGATCAAAACCTCAAAATGTTAGCCAGTGTCGATAAAACCACGAAAAGCCAAGCAATTTTACAACATACCGTCGAAGGCTTGTCCGTCATTGTCATTGCCTATTATCTCAGCGGCTTAGGAAGTTATGTGTTTAAAGCTCTGCATGAAGCCGGAATCTTACACAGCTACGCGTTGGCTTCGGGCATCTTTGTCCCCATTTCACTTCTCATGTCATTCGGTCTCGTCTTTATTGGCAGAAAAATTCTTAACAAACGACTGTTTAATGACCACTAGCATCATCATCGGACACCCGCTTCGGCGGAACGCCACAAAAGATTGACATGCAAGAAACCAACTCGCTTGCACCTTGCCCAGATTCTCCCAATTGCGTGTCTTCCCAAAGTCTCGATACTGACCACTATATTGAGCCATTTTCCTATTCAGGTACGCTTGCAGAATGCAAAGAAAAATTACGTGCCTTATTCACGAATCAACCTCGAACTCATATCGTTGCAGAGACAGACTCCTATCTTCATATTGAGATCTCCTCTCTAGTATTTCGGTTTATCGATGATGTCGAATTTTTAATTATTGATGAGCAGAAACTCATTCACCTGCGATCAGCTTCCCGAACAGGTTACTGGGATCTTGGGGTCAATCGAAAACGTATCGAAGCCCTACGCACTCAATTCCTGCAATTACCCTAACCCACTCCCAACACGTTTTAGTGTTTATCCGTTATCTAAACATCTTTCAGACATGGAGGTCGTTCATGGAAGAAATGCTTGATCAAGGAATCACGTTACTCACCACCTATGGACTGAACGTCATTGGGGCAATCCTCATTCTCATCATTGGTCGATTGGCGGCCTCGTGGGTGTCTCAAGCCGTCGACTCATGGCTTCAAAAGTCCAGAAAAGTTGACGAAACCTTACGGCCGTTTTTTGCCAGCTTTGCACGGTACATTGTGCTCATCATTACGGTCCTTACCGTCCTTTCGCAATTCGGCATTGAGACCACAAGCCTCATTGCCGTTTTAGGCGCAGCCAGTTTAGCAATCGGTCTCGCATTGCAGGGAACACTGAGTAACGTCGCCGCGGGAGTCATGTTACTTATTTTTCGACCGTTCAAGGCAGGAGACTATGTCGAAGCGGCGGGGATTGCAGGCACGGTAAAGTCCATTACATTATTAGTTACGGAACTCGCGACACCGGACAACGTACAAATTCTTGCACCCAACAATCAGGTCTGGGGAACCATCGTCAAGAATTACAGTTTCCATCCAACTCGGCGAGTGGACTTAGTGATGGGAATTGATTACAGCGATGATATTGAGCAAGCCATACAGACCGTCACTTCCGTAGCGAATGCTGAGGCACGGATCTTTCAAGATCCGGCACCCATGGTTGTCGTCGGCAATCTTGGAGAAAGTTCGGTGGATTTAACGATACGCGTCTGGTGTAACGCTAGCGACTATTGGGGAGTGAAATTTGACCTCACGAAATCACTCAAGCAACGGTTCGACGCAGAAGGCATCTCGATTCCATTCCCACAACGTTC
>BQIX01000427.1 GCA_021604145.1 Nitrospirales bacterium | reverse complement strand
AGCATTCTGATTGTCCAAACACTCAAGGAAATGGGCATACAATCTATTGTCGCAAAGGCTGTTGCGCCCATCCAAGGGAAAATTCTCAAGAACCTTGGTGTCAATGAAGTCATTTACCCGGAACGTGATACAGCCATTCGTCTGGCGCATCGACTCATTTCGCCAAATGTCTTGGAATACCTTGAACTCGCACCTGGCTACAGTATCGAAGAAGTTTCCGTTTCTGATAAATTATCTGGGTTAAGTATCGGAGAATCCAAAATTCGCCAGCAACATAATCTCAATATCATCGGCATCAAAAAACAGGTTACGCGCATGGTCAAAGGCCGGATGATGGTCGGAGAATCATTTAATTTCACGCCATCCCCCGATGAGATCATCGAGAAAGGCGATGTCTTGGTCCTTATTGGACGAGAAGAAGACTTTGACCGCTTCAGCGACGCCGAGGACGACAAGAGTTGATATTCCCCAGATACAATCAATACCGTAGACACCCACCAAAGAATCATTTCTGATTCCAACGACAACCGTCTATTCAAACATAGGACAATGAGGGCAATCACAAAGCTGATTTTGACGAATATAGCCGTTTTACTCGTTGGCCTGTTATCAGTCAACTTCTTTTTTTCGATCATCATCGACGGTGTGTATCTCTATAACAAAACCTTTGTCCGGATCGGACAACCCCTGTATCGCGAAAGCCTGCCCGATCAGGAGTCGGCGCAACAAATCTTCAGGGAACTTCGTCAATTAACGAAACAGTATGTTCCCTATATGGGATGGTCGCGCAAACCATTTTCTGGTGTCACAACCCATGTGGATCCTGAACATGGAGAACGCATCACCCCTCAATCCAGCAATCAGCCGACCAAACATATACATTTTTTTGGCGGCTCCACGATGTGGGGTAGCGGAGTCGACGACCACAATACCATCCCCGCTCACTTCCATACGCTCCATCCTGATTACCGCGTTTCGAATCATGCGCAATCTGGATTTATCAGCAGGCAAGGCTTGGCACGTTTGGTCAATCTCGTGAATCAAAGTCAGCCGATGGATGTCATTGTGTTTTATGACGGGTGTAACGATCCGCTCACGCTATGCCGAGGGGATGTCTCAATTAATGGACACCGGGAAGAATCCAAAATCATCCGAAAACTCGAACATCAATGGGAAATACCCCAAAACTTGTTTCACTCAACGCAAAAAGCCATCCAAACAATTTTCAAACAAGGCCACCGTCCTCCTTCTCGATGTGACGACAACCCTGATTATGCGAAAACCGTCGCAACGACGCTTGTCAATAATTGGAAAATTGCCAAAACCGTGGCAGCATTGAAAGGAGCCGATTTCCATGCCATCCTTCAGCCAGTCTCACTTTTTGGCAACCCGAATATCACGTACTTAGATGAAGATGCTGATGGATCAGAATGGAAGGCCGTCTATCCGCATGTTCAGCACATCAAGCAACAAGAAAACCTGACCTGGCTGCACGATTTCTCCGATGTCTTTGACCGAAAAGACGCTATTTATATTGACCTGTGTCACGTCAACAGCTTGGGAAATGAAATCATTGCTCAAAAAATTAGTGACATCATTTCCCGTATGACACCTTCACCATAATTCCGTATAGACACATTTCAACAGCGTGTTTATAGGAATTTCTTAAGTAACCTGAGAAGATAAGGAAAATATAGGAAAAACGAAAGAGAGTTCTGACACGAGAGGAAGAAACGACAATCCCTAGTAACGTTCAGATGCTTGTGAAACGCCGAAAACCCGGGAAAGCCGATCAATGGGAGTCAAACGCTTAATCGCCACCATAAACACTTTGCGCATACAATCTTCCGGACAATGAATTTCCTTCATGCCATGCCACGAATTGGGCGTTCGTGAAAAAAGCAAGCTATAATTGCCTATAGCCTGCGAGGGAATAATATGATGAAATGCCTCAAAGTCGGGGGCAGACTTTCGGTCAATATCTCCACCATCATCAAGAATAAGCGTTTCCCCCCCCCATTCAGGATTCCAATCGGTCAGCGTACTAAAATAAAACAGATGAGCGCCAACCTTATTTTTATGATCGCAATGGGGTGAGATGGAACAGCCATTCGGGGTGTAAAACCAGAAAAAATCTAGCTCAAACGAACGATATTGCAGAAAATTTTCGAGAAACTTTCCATACTCTTTTCCTTGGAGTTCCCTGATAAATTCAGTCCACGGCGCGGGTAAGATTAAATCCTGATGGTACTTCAACGTGTAACGATCATGACTTTTCTGACCGTACTTTCGGGCTCTTCCAAAAGTCGTGTTAAACAACGAGAGGTCCGGCAAGCTATCGATCAAACACTCATACGCCTCCTCATGTAACAACCCATACGGGTTCACCCAAGGATATGGCCTTTGCTGTCGGTAGGCATCAGCATCAATTGAATCCAGCACTTCTGAATTGAGATACGTCATGACGCTAACGATACATCAAAAGGGAATGCACGACAACCCTACTCAGCATAGTTTGCACACTCGCCCCTCTCTTCTACGAAGCCTACAACCTTTTATCCAGACGCTGTTGTTCATTACATTGATATTCGGAACGATAACCCGGAGCGTTGGAGCTAACTCGGCAACCATCCCCGCCTACTGCGCTCACACCTCTCACCCTATTATCATTACCGTTTTCGGTGTTCGCAACAACCATGGCTCTATAAAAGCAAAACTGTATGGCGACAAACCAAGAGACTTTCTGGTGTCAGGCAAAAAGCTTGATGCCAAACGTGAGTCCGCTCAAGTTACATCAACACTGATTTGCCTGCAAGCGCCTCATCCAGGAACCTATGCGGTTGTTGTCCACCATGACGAAAATGACAACAAGAAATTAGACCGAAACTGGATTGGGCTTCCAACTGAAGGAGTCGGATTCTCGAAAAACCCTGAGCTTTTTTTGGCACCACCCGCCCACAACGAGGTCTCATTTCAAGTGCATGAGGGCGTGAACCGGATCGATATCACCTTACACTATTAGGACCACCCTAGCGCTTGAATCGTGCTTGAATTACCGCACTTCGTCCGATGCGGCCATATCTTTTTTTCGCTATACTCACTAACATGGAAATGACCTGTGTCCAGATATTCAGATCATAGGGTTGTTCCTTCAAGGCCAACCCAATCAGATGTCTTGCCTGACGCCATTCGCCTAACTGAAGCAGCATTTTTGATCCGCGTACATACTCACAAGCCTTGACCCATTTCTTTGTATTTTCTGGCAAGTCATCAAAATCCTCCACTGTGCGGCCATAGACATCTTGCACTTGATGGGATATAAGGCCATCGTCCTTTACCTTCGCAACAGTTCGAGACTGGTTCACGCGAAAGTTTTCGATGGCTGTTTCATAAAGGTTGGCTAGACATGCTTGGGTGTGACTCCACGATCGCTCTTGCATCACTGTGGCCCTGGCTTGTTGACCAATACTTAGACTGAACTCACGATTGGCAACAAGCGTTAATGTTGTCCTGACGAAATCGTCTGGACTATCAAATGGCACCAGAAAGCTATTACGTTGATCTTTGACAAGATCAAGAACAGCACCTACCGGTGTCGAAACACAAGGAATCCCGCTCGCCATCGCTTCAAGAAGAGGAACCGGCCCTCCTTCAATTCGAGAGGTCACCCAATAGACATCCAGGGCTCGATACATTCTCGCAATTTCATCATGGTCCAGTTGATAAGGAATGTGAACGGCCAGAATGCCTTCTGCCTGAAGTCGACGTGCAAGGTCTTCCCATCCTGGCCCGATAATCAACGTGGCAAGGTGAGGATGAGCCTGACGCATTGCTTTCAAACTTTCGAGTAAACAATCAGTTCCCTTCCTTCCGTCATTGTCACTCGTCCGCCGTGCGGAAAATCCAATCACAAAGGCATCCTCTGCGATCTTCAGTTCATGCCGAAGATGACGTCGCTCGTCTCGGCTTCCTGGATAAAACAGCTCACAGTCAACGGCAAACGGGACCATCCCTAAT
>BQIX01000426.1 GCA_021604145.1 Nitrospirales bacterium | reverse complement strand
GCTTCGTTTCTGAATCTCCAAGGATTGAACAATTACAGGATAACGGAGGAACGGAGAAAGTTTTGCGTATGAGTCTTGCCATAGAATGTGTCGCACCGTATCCAAAAATATAAGAACCAAAAGCATAGCCCCTCACCTCTCGAGGGTCAATATGCCTTTGCGACCTTTACATATCACAGCATTTGAAATAGTCTGGTAATCAGCATACAATAGGATTCTGCAAGCTCATTAGGCTGGATTCTTTCCTCTAGACTCATCCACATGGCAAATTTACTGATCCGGTGAACGTGACAAAACTTTGGTCATTCTTGACCGATTACCAATTGCTCACACGCTACCCTCAGAAACCTAACCTTTCTCGTCTTCCCTTCTATGTTGTGTGTACTGGAATGCTGTTTTTGGTCGGCTGCCCAACGGACAACACGGGTTCGCTTAAAGAGGAAAATCTACAGCTGAAAAAACAAGTAGCCAAACTTGAGTCTGTCCTCTTCTCTCTCCAGGAAGGCAACAAGGCTATTCAGCAACAAATCGACTTATTAAACCGTGAAGCTCGTCAAGCTCAGGAACAATACGAGCAAAAAATAAAGGAAAAAGAAGAGACAATCAAGAACCTCTCCGTGGGCAACACGAATGAGACGGCTCACCTAAAAACACTCGAACAGGAAAACAAAAAACTTCGAGGAGATGCCAGTTGGTTACGGACTCAGCGAAAACAATGGCGGGCAGGACTTATGGTTCAGCGGCATGAGGGAAAATCAGAAACCCTTGATTACCCGTTTCCGACTGTTGT
Organism: Nitrospirales bacterium; assembly: GCA_021604145.1. Classification (GTDB taxonomy): domain Bacteria; phylum Nitrospirota; class Nitrospiria; order Nitrospirales; family UBA8639; genus JAGQKC01. The sequence goes on along the minus strand of BQIX01000426.1, from coordinate 3,236 downwards.
GAAGGTGGCACAGTCAACGTTGGCCGGGAACGGATACACCATCTTGGCAAGTATGAAAACCGATCAAAAAGCCGTGTATATCACCAACAGGAAAAACTCACCACCCGCATCAATTGAAGTCACAGGATTTAGAAATCAATATATACTCACTATCGACAAACAAACAGAACATGATTCACAGGTATGGGTGAAAGCCGGATTTGAAAAGCTTTCTCAACGCGGGCAACTTCTTGATGCCAGCAAACTTGAAATCAAGGAAATCGAGAGCCGATTGATCAGAGAAATTCAACAGCACTTAACCCAGCCTCAAAAACCTCTCAAAAAAGAGTAGGAAGTCTCGTGATGAATTTCCGGACTCACCGTTCGTACCCTCTTAGATGGCCTCACATCGTGACCAAAACAACAAAGAATTCAATAACGTGTGAGAAGCTCGACGTACGAGCATGAAGACCCAGAAGACAGTCAATGCCTCGGCCATAAAACATCGGCAATCAATTCAACTGACATGACAGGACATAGCTGTTGCGTAGTTCGATGGCTTCCTGAGAAACCTGATCCGCACCTGACGGATATATCGCCTGAATATACTCGACAAAATAGTGAATTTTTAGAAGGAAAAAATCATACGGTTCACACACGCGCTGCGGATGTCCATACCAGTAATCCAAAAAACCTTTCATCTCTAGACCCGAGCCCTCCAAAGTACGAAAAGTCCGAGGAAACATATCTTGAAGCTGTCCGCCCCATTCTGAAATTTCGTGAGGCAAATAATAGCGGCGATAACTGTTTAACTCTCTAATATCATAGATATTGTCAATGTCCAAAACCACCACATCGTCTTTTTCTAAGCACGTCATCAACCGAACATAGTCCTCATATTGATGTACTAGGTATTTATCGGTTCCGCACGCAGGAGAATCCGTCCGATGGGCAAAGGGTTCGATTTGAGGCCTCGACTCGAACACTGACTGCTGCTTTCTGCGTTCTTGCTGCTCCCACGTTTCAAATTGCCCACGAAGCCACGCATACTCCTGCACAATGAGTTCAATGCCTTTCGTGTCGACTTCCATGGCCAATCCCTTCACATTGCTCATCTGAGGATGGGATAGCACGTGCTCGAGCATTTCAAATAACCCAGAGGGAATTGGTGCGTGATGTGCGTCAATCCAGTTTGGTAAACAGGCATGCCCTCGAACTTCATACGGAACAGCATGGTGGCAGTCTAAACCGGCAATGTGAATCTGCACGACACGCTCCATCGGGAATTTATTGAGAAATTTCTCCAAAAATTGCTCGAGCGTCTGCTTCTCCCAAGCCCCAGTGTAGCGATAGACCGTCCAGATATGTCCAATGTCCAAAACAAACCCGCAGGCACACCGATCCGCAATCATGCGAAAAAATTCTGCGTATCCGATATTCCCAAGGACAAAATAGGTGAGAGGAGGAGTCTCGAGCAGAAAAAGAGGAGCATGCGAAGTATTTTCTCCAAAATACTCATCCAGGTAACGTTGAACCAGCTCAACGTTGCTTGCCGTCATGCACGCGGAAGATTCCAGCAATAACGGAGGGAGATATGTCCCAAACGAATGCCCACCAATCTGCTTGGTGGCACATTCTTGGTTGATCCAGAAACAGCTCATACTGGAAAGATGGGCCACGGCTGTCCTTAATTCCTGTTCATAGGGATACACATCGGTCCAGTCAGGTTGCGTCACCCATAAACCATCAGCATGATACTCCAGAAGAACGGTCGGTCGACGGAAACGGACTTCGTCGATGGCGCTCTGACCAGCTTTAAACACTTCTAAATACCCATACGACAACCCGTGCTGCGTTAATTGATCTGTCAGATCAAAGACGTCAGGTGTATAGACATCAACGGAAAGACCAATCCCATGAAATGGAATATGAGAAACACGCTGAAAAAAATCGTTGTTGATTTCGCTCATTTGAGCATTTCCATGACAAACAAATTCATGATTGACGGAGTGGCAGGGAACAAGGGAAAACCAGGAGGGGGCAGACTCTAGAATCAGAAATAAGAGAAGAAGCAGAACTAGCGAGAACGACTCGATGTATCAGACATGAGATATTGATGAATGCCAGTCGCCGCTTTACGGCCTTCCGCTATGGCCCACACAATCAGAGACGCACCGCGTTTGGTGTCTCCGGCAGCAAAAACACCATCGACATTCGTCATAAAGTTTTCATCTACGTCCACACTTCCTCGAGCCGTATACTGCACGCCTGCGGCATCAAGCAGGCCCTGCTTGACTGGTCCGGTAAACCCCATAGCTAACAGGACTAAGTCGACATCCATCTCAAATTCTGTACCTGCAACAGGCATGATCTTGCCATTTTCAAACTGCACTTGCTGCGCATGAAGTTTCGTCACATGTCCATTATGCCCAGAAAACTTGGTTGTCGACACGCTCCATTGACGGTCACACCCTTCTTCATGAGCATGAGAGGTTCGCAATTGCATAGGCCACAATGGCCAAGGAGTCGTATTCGCACGAGTGGGTGGTGGTTCGGGCAACAGTTCAAATTGGTGGACATCAACACATCCATGCCGATGTGAGGTCCCAAGGCAGTCGGATCCAGTGTCTCCCCCTCCAATAATCACGACTCGTTTCCCTTTGGCTGTAATCGGCTCATCAGCCGTAATCGTATCACCCGCCACACGCTTATTTTGTTGCGTCAGAAAATCCATCGCAAAGTGGATACCCTGTAATTCACGGCCTGGAACCGGTAAATCTCGTGGCTGCTCCGCTCCAAGCGTCAGCAGAACAGCATCAAAATCTTCTCTAAGCGACTCGATTGTTATATCGTGCCCAACATGCACATTCGTTTCAAAATTCACACCCTCGACCAACATTTGATCAAGCCGGCGATCAAGCACCCATTTCTCCATTTTGAAATCCGGGATACCGTATCGTAAAAGCCCACCGATTCGATCAGCCTTTTCATAAACCGTGACATGATGACCCGCTCTGGCTAATTGCTGAGCAGCAGCTAGGCCAGCAGGCCCAGAACCCACAATGGCCACCCTCTTTCCCGTCACGACAATCGGCAGAACCGGCTCCACCCAGCCCTCGTCAAACCCTTTATCAATAATGTTCCATTCGATCACTCGAATCGAAACGGGATCTTGATTAATCCCCAGCACACAAGCGGATTCACAGGGTGCCGGACACAAACGGCCAGTAAATTCCGGAAAATTATTGGTCGTATGC
>BQIX01000425.1 GCA_021604145.1 Nitrospirales bacterium | reverse complement strand
ATTTATGGAAACTCGTTTTCAGCCAGCACTTCTACAGGAAGTCATCGACTCGTTTTCGGAGAAAACTGAACGTGAAGGTGACCCGACCTATTACAACGAGTTTCATGAGATGGCTGACCCCATTTATGAGAAGTTCTCCTTAGATGAACGCGAGCCAGAATTTAAAAAGCTCTATCAGCAGCTCTTTGGAAAGTGGGGATTTGCGGATATTCTCGAGGAGTCGTTTGATGAATTCCCTGTACTTAAGGCCAAAATTGGGATTGTGCTTGTTCGAGGGGTCTTAAAAGAGGATCAAGAAGGAGTTGATATCCTACGGAAGTGGGGATCGGTGGAAGAAAAGCTGGCAAAGCAATTTGAAGAAAAGGGACTCAGAGGAGTGGGCATTAAGCTCATCCCCCGCCGGTTCTATGATCCTGCCATTAATCGATATCTGCGGCACGAGTTAACCCATATCTCAGATATGTTGGATGAGACATTTGGCTATGATGCTGATACTAAGGTTGGATTTAATCCTGGGGAAGAACACCTCATTCTGAATCGATACCGAGTGCTTTGGAGTCTTCATGTCGACAGTCGTATTACCCGCCTAGGAAAAGAACCGATGTTTTCCAAAGAATATCGGTTTCGAGAATTTCGGACCTGGTATCGAAAGATTTTGCCTGGACAAGTTGAGGCTGTCTTTGAGGGGCTCTGGCAAACTGAGCATCTGACGCATGCAGAATTACTTGAAATGGCCTCTGATACCATTCGAGTCATGGATCGAGCTATTGACGTGGAGGATGGAGAGATTCCCGATCTTCCGACGAAGCCACTGCTAATGCCGGGGTTTCCATGTCCTCTTTGTCGATTTCCTACCTATTCTTGGGTTGAAGATCTTGAAGAAAAAATGGAATCCTTTGTTCTCGAGTATATTCAGGAAAATCATCCAGGTTGGGAAACGGAGTATGGGGCCTGTGACCGGTGCTTTGAGGTCTATAAGCTTCGTGCTGCTGGTGTCGTGTAAGAAACAAAACTTCAGGGGTTGAAATAAGTAACTGCGATAGTGTTCTGTAACGAAGGATCTTGAGCGCAATGGCAGAATCTTCTCATCAACAACCGTCGCCTGATGGTGTTTCATTGGGACGACGGAATTTTATCCGTCAATCGGTTGTGTCACTAGGTGTGACCGTTCAGGAATATATTAAGCATAGTGATGCTCCAGTTGAAGCAAAACAGACTACAACGATAACAGAGCGAACAGACTGGTTGCGTCCTCCAGGTGCTGTTGAAGAAGCTGACTTTCTTGACCGATGTACGAAGTGTGGTGATTGTGTAACGGCCTGTCCGTTTGATGCTATTCGAAATCATCGAATAGACCAGACTCCAGTCATTCTTCCAGAGGAAAATCCTTGTCAACTCTGTGAAGACTTCCCTTGTATTGATGCTTGTGAGACGGAGGCATTATTGCCTGTTTCCCAGGTCGCGGATGTCGACATGGGAATTGCCAAATTGTCTCACCAAGAATGTACGGCTGCGCACGGCTGTAATGCTTGTGTGTCTAAATGTCCTCAGCAGGCAATTGATATGAACTTTTCCATGTTTCAAATTTCAGTGCTTGATGATCACTGTGTTGGATGCGGTATTTGTCAGCAGATTTGTAAGGCTGTCAATGACCGAGTGGCCATAAAAGTTGTGCCGACTCGAATGCTGTTGTGTTAACTGTGTGGTGGTGAAAGGAGGTTGTACATTGCGTGCTTTGCGTGTCCTCGTTTGTAGGTGTTTAGAAGTCAAATGAGTTGTGGGGTATGGGTATTTCCATTAACGATGGGGATTTGAATGGCGATTTTATTGAGCTAATGAAGATGGCGAATTACCGCTTGACTTCGATTGCCAGTTATCCTATCATCATGCCCCTCTACATGGGAAAATTGTAGCCAATGTTTTGTCTTTTACCGGTCAAATGTTTTACAAGAAATGAAGTTAGTGTATATTTGGCCATGAGACAAATAGAATGGTAATGGTGGACTAATATGGGACTTACAAAAGAACATAGTAATGGCACAGGTGGAACGGCTGTTGCCTCTGCTGTCAAAATTTCTCCCAAAGATGCTCCTTCCGTAGAACGTGCCTTAGCTAGAAGTAAACTATACCTCCTTCTTTCCTGGAGTTATCTCTACCCTGAAGATGATGAATTTTTAGAATATCTACAAAGTGGTGAATTTGTTGAAGATGGAAGGGCTGCGTTAGAAAATTTGACCAAGTCTTTAGAAGATAAAGGTGGACCAGAGGCAAAAGAAAGGCTTCTGGCAATCTCACAGCACCTTGATAATATTGAAGAGTGGGTTAGTTCTGAAGGGTCAAGTTGGAATTTGCAAGACCTTCGAGATGATCACCGTCGTGTATTTAGTAATGTCATATCATTAGACTGCCCTCCCTATGAGACGCTTTTTGGAAATGATCATGTTTTTGGTCAATCCTACACGATGGGAGATATCGCAGGGTACTACAGTGCATTTGGCCTTCAACTTTCCAGTGACATTCATGAACGAATTGATCATTTAAGTGTTGAGCTTGAATTTATTCATTATCTTGCGTACAAAGAGTCCTATGCTCTTATCCATGATGGACCTGAAAAACTCAAAATGGTTGTGGATGCAGAGAAAAGATTTGTGAAAGAGCATGTGGGCCGATGGGTGCCTTTGTTCTCAGGCATGTTAAAAAGAAAAGCTGACTTTGGTTTCTACAAGGCATTAGCTGACTTTACTTCTGACTGGGTTGCTTTTGAAGTAGATTATTTGGGTGTTACACCGCAACCCTATTCAGAGACAGACTATCGTCCGGCAAACTACACAAGTCCTGAAGGACAAACATTTGAATGTGGAGCTCAAGATCAGGGTAACGAGCTTGATCTCTTAATGAATGAGGTTGGGGCTCAGTCCTATCTTGATAAAGAAACAAAAGGTGTAGGCGATTCAGAAAAGGAGTAGTGTAGAGTCTTATGTGTTCTTCGTTTCTCGAGATTTTGTTAGTGAGCAGTCCTTTCGATTTTAATCTTTTATCAAAGGAGGATGCGTCATTATGAGAGTGGTGCAGACGCGTAACAATCGGTTCGTGTTTGGCGTTCTTCTCTCGGCCGTCGTAGTGGGTGGGTTATTGACGTTAGGGCAAATTCCCTTAGCGGTCTCCCAACCTGTGACGATACCGGTCGGGGCGATCAAAGGCCCCATTCCAATGGATGCTGCCAACCCGGTATGGGAGTCAGTCCCTGGGATTGTGGTGCCATTGAGCGGGCAAACCATTACTACCCCGATGCACCCCAACATTTCGGTCAAAACCGTGATGGTCAAGATGGCCAGCAACGGCAAAGAGATCGGGATCTGGGCGAATTGGGGAGATCAAACCTTGAACAATACGACCATTGGACCTCAAGATTTTCGGGATCAAGTGGCCGTACAATTCCCTGTTCAAACCTCCGGGGCACCCCCATTTCAATGTATGGGACAATCAGGTGGCACGGTGAACATTTGGCGGTGGAATGCGGAATGGCAACGGGACATGGGAGCCGGCGTGGCTGGCATGTGGGATGTGGATAATCAGTACCCATCCATTGCCTGGGACTTCTACTATGAAGAGCCAGCTGGAGGCGTGACCTATCCTGACCGTATTGGTCGGAGCTTAGGGCCCTTCAATCCTGGTATCTGGTCTGGAAACATTATGTCTGACCCAACGCTGCGGAAGAGTTCCGTGGAAGACTTGAACGCGAATGGGTTCAGCACGTTAACAACACAAGCCTCGCAGGATGTGGTTGGGAACGGGCTGTGGGAGCCGTATGGTGCCTTAAAAGGTGGCTGCTGTTCTGGGCCGACCTGGCGGGTGGTCATGAAGCGGAGCCTAACGACGAATGACCCTAACGATGTTCAGTTTAAAGCTGGGTCGAGTTTACCAATCGCCTTTGCCGTGTGGGATGGCTCGAATGTCGAAAGAAACGGCATGAAGGGCATTTCCACTTGGTTTACGGCGAAGATGCCATAAAAGCCTCTTCGATAT
>BQIX01000424.1 GCA_021604145.1 Nitrospirales bacterium | reverse complement strand
AACCATTGAGCTTGGCAGGTTGCTGGGTCGGAGGCATTGGAGATCCGCATCCACGGGTTGATTTCGTATTCAATCCCGAAATAATCCGGCCGGCACATCAGAAGGCGGCTCATTGTTTTCTCTCTTCGTATTGCCAACCCAGTTCTCGTGCTAGCTCACTCAAAAAAGAGGAGGAGTCCATAACCAACCCGACAGCCTGAAAACTGCCCCGGTCACTCAGTTTGGTCGGGACCGCTGGATTGATGTCCACACACACCGTCGGAACCGTTGCCGGCAGCAAGTTTCCCGTGGCAACGGCATGGAGGGTGGAGGCAACCAGGAGGACGAGCCCCACACCTGGAAGCGCAGTTCTCATTGCTGACTGAGCTTGAACCGAATCAGTGATGACTCCTGGTAACGGCCCATCATCGCGAATGGTTCCAGCCATCACCACATCCACGCCACGACGGACACAGGCTGCCATGATGCCGTCACGAACGAGCCCTAACTCTACCGCTTTCTCTATACTTCCAATGCTCCGAATACGATTGATCGTCCGTAGATGATGTTCGTGCCCATGAGGCACGGCTCGTCCAGCTCCAAGACTGTAACCCAATGAGGTCCCAAATAGACCGGCTTCCATATCATGTGCGGCTAAGGCATTTCCACAAAACAGTACGTGTATATACCCTGAGTCAATTAGCCAGGCCAGTGCCTCTCGACCACCCGCATGTACAATGGCCGGCCCACCAGCTAAGAGGACTTTCTGCGAGTAACCTTCGGATTCTCGTTGCTGTTTGATCATTTGCATCCGCTTCGCAATGTCAGACATGATATGGCGATGCGGGCGTTCCGAAGAAACTTGCGCTTCCATAAATCCAAACACATCCCGCTCGTGAGGTCGTTCAAGCGGAAAGACCTTGACTCCTTCGCCTCCTGTTACGATGAGGTCGTCTTTCTTGACCTCTGCCATTGGCAACATTCTGGCTGATGGGGGATGTTGCCGTACAGCAATAGCCAAGTCCATCTCTGTACGTTCGACCTCAATCCACTGACCGTTCAAGCGAACCTGTGTAGGAAGATGACTGGTTGCATAAAACGAATCCGGCAGAATCCCATCGGCTGGTGCCGGTTGAACGGCGCAATCATTCTCACTTTCGATGGTGGCTCCATGGGGTTGAATGGCTTCGATGATCTCTGACAGAAGTGAAGCCGTTCCGGCTTTGACCTGAATCATGACGTGGGATGACTCTTCTCGCGTCTCTCCAATCTTGACGTCTACGAGGTCAAATGTTCCTCCTAACATGACAATCGCATCTAACACCTTGGCTAGGATCAGAGAATCGATGATGTGTCCGTGAAGAATGATGGTTTCGGTATGCATCAGTTGCATTTTATCACGATTTTCTTGAGTGCATAATCTAAATTTTATTCACGTCCACCCTAGTGCCCGAACTGAGAGGAGAAAGCTGTACTCTGCCTGGTAAGGAATTGTATCAACTGGTATACTGGTAGGTGTGAAAGGACTGTTTCGTATGTTCAAGAACCTTAACGCGACACACATGAACCTTTGGTTCATTCTCTCTGTTCTTTCGCTCTTCTCGGGGACAATTGTTGTTGACTCCGCACTAGGTTCCACCGGGACAGAAGTGTTTCGAGGGTTTACCAGTCACATTAGTCAACACATATTGCAGAACAAACAGGACTTCTACGTGGCACAATCATGTACCTCCTTTTTTTATAAGAAAGAGAAGAAACCTCAACGTCCACAAGTTGAGAGGATTTCTTATACTCTTGCATCCCAACCCCCAGCAAACTTTGACTGTTCGGCTCGATACCCAAAAGGGCTTGATGAGGCCAGAGAAGCGTTTTCACAGACCCAGCAAACACTTTCGCTAAGTCTGACGTTTTTTGAGTTTGCGCTGGTCGGAGATCGAGATGACAACGAAGACTATGCGGGAATGGAGTTACAGGATGTGATGGAATCATTCGGCGTCACGTTCGAACCCCATCTGCCTTCTTCCCTCTATGTAAGCCGCCTCAACGGCTTATTTGATACGGTGATGGATAAAGGAGAGATTGAAATACTGACCAAGAGTTTGGGAATCTTACTGGAAAAGGGATATCGATTTACCTCTGCCGATCAAGCCGCCCTTAATCGGGAAATTAACTAACTAGGCCACCTGTAATCCCATATCATCTTGAACATGTGTTTCAATCACTAGAGAATTGTTCATGAGCCTTTGGCCTATCCAACTATCGTGGCCTAGCACACCATTAAACAACCATTTGTATTCGCTGTAGATGCTGTTGAGGCCTCAAATAAAGAACACCCTCAATGAGAAATGGGATACTGAACTAGCGTTGCCCACCCTCAACCCTCCCGTCGATCGCGTAATTCAGATAAGCTCCCAGCCTTTTCAAGTAAGGGCTGATCTTCCGCCCGCTTAATCCGCTCAAAGGCTTCACGCGAACGGCTTCTGACCGTTTGATCCCAGTCTTCCTTCATGACTTCTTCAAGCTTTGCTCTCGCTTCCAGTGCGCGCATTCGACCAAGTGCCAACGCGGCCGACGCACGAACATGGGCATGGTCATCCTCAAGAGATCGAATCAACAACGGAATGGCTGGCCGATGATCCAAGACTCCCAAATAACTCGCAGCCATCCCTCGAATTCGATGCTGCTTGTCTCCCAATGCAGTTTTGATAGTGGAAATAAACAGCTCAGCCATTGGCGTCGCGATACGCTCTAACCCTGCCAGTTGATAGTCATTGAGCTCAATCAGCACACACGCGATGTCCAATCGCTTTTTTGATGATGGTTCTTGTTCAAAGCGCTTAACCAGTCGATCACGTTGGGCTCGCGTTTGACGTCGAGTTCGAATGTTCCGCACGACAACCCCAAGACCAAGGCCAGTGATCACCACCACAAGCAGTATCGGGACAATGTCATCAACAATCCAATCCTGCGTATCAAACGATAAATGATTCCAGACCCAGATACTGCCCACCAACACTCCAAGACCAATCAGTCCAGCCAGCACATTGAGTTGGCCTGTTGGGCGAGAATCACTCGTCATGGATTTCTCCAGCCGACTTGACAGAATTTCTCATCACTTCTAGGGTGAATTGAACCGGAGGCTCTATGAAAGTCACCATTTTGGGCTCGGGAACAAATCTGCATCTTCGCCGCGCTGCCGCGGGATACCTGGTGCAAGCCAGTCAACCTTTTCTGATTGACTTCGGACCCCGCACCTTGATGAACCTCCTGAAAACAGGGCTCAATCGTCATCGAATTCAATATCTCCTCTTCACGCATTATCATGCCGATCACTTCTCCGACTTTATTACGTTCTTTTTTGATGCCGTCTGCCATGCTCGCTATGTGAGCAATCGCTCAGACCTCACCGTGATAGGCCCGAAAGGAACCAAAAAGCTCTTTGGCAGTATTTTCAAGACTTTTCCTGCCTTTGACAAGCCCCCATTCCAGGTCACACTCAAAGAAGTCGAAACACGCACGTTTACGATTGGCACCACACGTATTACTCCTCGAACGATGACCCATACCGATCAACAAACTTGCTTGGGATATCGAGTCGAGCATCAAGGCCGATGCTTCGCATATTCAGGTGATGCATGCTATTCATCAAATCTCGTGCGGTTGTGTCGAGATGTTGATCTTGCCATTTTGGATTGTTCATTCCCCAAAAATCGTCCAGGAGCGGCCCATATGCATGCGGAAGATTGTGGCAGAGTGGCCGAAGAGGCTGGAGTCAAACGTTTACTATTATCGCACTTTTATCCAATTGCAGAACAGTTCGACGTGAAAAAGCAGGCGGCTCGCGCCTTTGGCGGGAGAATTACCCTAGCTCGAGATTTGATGACGCTGAATTGGTGAGCAAGGAAGGCTTATGTCCGTTACCCCTTTGACACATGCTCCAAGGAGGTCATTAATCGATTCAAGCGATCAACCTGTCGAGGCTCTTGTTGTTTTTCATACACACCAATGAGATTTCTAATCATGCGAGCCACAATTAAATTATTCGGCGT
>BQIX01000423.1 GCA_021604145.1 Nitrospirales bacterium | reverse complement strand
CACATGGCTTGGAGTCACTTGATGGGGATATTGAAATATTCGAATGCATGATTCATTTTTATAAAAATCTTTGTACAGCGCTATCCAGTCTTTCACCGAGATGTCATGCTTGAGTTTGGCGTAGGCGGTACTGAGAATTCCGCGATTCATCGGGACGAGATGGGGAGTAAAGAGGATCGAGAGTTTCGTGTCAGCAAGATTTTCATTGAACATAGAATAGTTTTTTGAAACTTTCGTCAGTTCCTGCTCGATTTCAGAGATATGTCGATGCGTCCCAATTTTATAGGCATGGATCGATTCATGAGCTTCAGGAAAGTGGTAGGCCAAGTTGGTCCCTCGACCAGCCCCCGATATTCCTGATTTTGCGTCGATAATAATCGTCGTTGGATCAATGAGCCCATTTGCTAATAATGGAGCAAGTTGTAAGATGGCTGCTGTTGGGTAACATCCAGGCACGGCTATTAATTGTGTTTGCTGAAGAGCGGTTCGATGTAATTCAGGTAACCCGTAGACCGCCTCCTGTAGCAGGGATGAAAATGGATGGGAAACATCATAATAATGCTCATAGATCGTAGGGTCATCCAGTCGATAATCAGCGCTGAGGTCAATCACAAGCTTATTGAGCTCATGAAACTTTGCAACTGGGTGCAATGATTGAGTATGAGGGAGAGCCAAAAAAATAATATCAGCCTGTTGGGCAATGGCTTGTATGTCAAGCGGTACGAGCGAGAGGGTGGTCAACGATTCAAAGTGTGGAAAGATAGTGGAGAGTGGTTGGCCGGCTGTTTTTTCTGAAGAGGACACGACGGTGATGGAAATTTCGGGGTGTTGACTCAGGAGTCGAAAGAGTTCTCCTCCGGTATAGCCACTGGCTCCAATAATCGCAGCATGTCGTTTTTTTGTGTCCATGGTGGTCCGAGTCATCATTTACCGATAGATGTAATATCAGTGGATGGTGTTAAGGAGATAGTCGTTAATATCCCGTATTTGTGATGCCTACTCTCTGGGTGTCTTTATTAGAGCTGTGCGAAAGGCTGTATTCGTAGCTAAGGCCGTATGTTAGACGTTATTTAGTTGTTCTTGTCAATAGGTGGACGTTTGTTCATGCTTCGTAGTTATTAGACAAGAAAAAAGGGAAGGCACTGAGGCCTTCCCTTTTTCTCGCTTAAAAAACCCTAGAAGCACTCAGCGTTTGGAATATTGGAACTTAGCCCGTGCGCCTTTCTGCCCGTACTTCTTTCGTTCCTTAACTCGTGAGTCGCGGGTCAAGAGGCCTTTCTTCTTGAGTGATTCTCGAAGAGGCGGGCTCAGAATGGAGAGGGCTTTAGCAATGGCATGGCGTAAGGCTCCAGCTTGTCCTGAGACGCCTCCCCCGGCAAGAGTTGCACGCACATTGTATTGACCGGTGGTTCCAGTAATATCGAATGGAGAGGCAATCTGATTTCGATGTCCTAATCGAGTGAAGTACTGATCTGCGGGTTTATTGTTTACTTGAATGGTCCCATTGCCTGGTTCGATCCACGCTCGGGCGACCGCATACTTTTTTTTCCCTGTTGCGTACTGTGTTGTTTCAACCATTCTTTGAATCCTCTTTAAAAAACAGGTAAGAGTAAATGACGTTCGTGTTATTTTACAAGATGTAAGGGAAGAGGGTTTTGAGCCTCATGCGGATGCTCGGCACCTGGGTACAATCGTAATTTTTTAGCCATCTGTTTCCCGAGTGGCGACTTAGGCAGCATGCCTCGTATGGCTTTATTTAGTAGCTCAGTTGGCTTTTTTTCATGAAGTTGTTCTGCAGTCGTTGATTTTATGCCACCTGGATAACCGGTATGATGGTAGTATGTTTTGACTTTAAATTTGTTTCGGGTGAGATGAATTTGACCGGTGTTAATAACGACAACATGATCTCCGGTATCAACATTCGGTGTGAAAATAGGCTTATGTTTTCCTCTCAGCAGCATCGCAATGCGAGAGGCGAGTCGACCAAGCGTCTGACCTTCGGCGTCAATGAGGTGCCATTTTCTCTCAATTTCTAAGGGTTTCGCTTGAAACGATCGCATGAATTTCTCCTTCGTGACAGTACGAATCGACTGATAATAGTTATGAGGCTTCGGTTTCTGACTGTCCAAAACTTTTTGGGTCTAGCTTGGCAAGCCATGCATCCAGATTTTCACCGCCTCGTTTCTCTAAGACTTCTTGTGTGACGTAAATTGGGCTTTTCGTACGAAGAGCGAGAGCGATGGCATCGCTGGGTCGCGAATCAACTGTTTTCTCAAGGCCATTTTTCGATAGGTGAATGGAGGCGTAATAAGTATTATTTTTGACTTCGGTAATGATTACGCTGGTTATCACAAACCCTAAATGTTCCCCAAAGCTATAGATCAAGTCATGGCTCATTGGCCGGGGAGGAACCACTTCCTCTAGCGCCAGTCTGATTGATGTGCCTTCAGCTGTACCGACCCAGATCGGTAAGACTTCGGAATTTTTTTCATCTCGGAGGACGACGATTTGAGTCTCCGTATTGGGGTCTATAAGCACCCCATGGACTTTAAGGGCGATGAGAAGGTTGAGGTCGGGCTGGTCAGACATGTGAATGAGTTTGTTTCTTAATCGATGTATCAAATATTCTTTTGGGAGTTCAAAGAATATTCGAAGCGAATGGTAACAATGAAATTCGTTTTAGCAATCAAATTTACCAAAATCTTCAGGTTTAAGGTTTTCTAGCCAACGTTCAAGTTCTTCAGAGCTTTGCTTATGGAGAACCTCGGCTGTTGCAAAGATTGGAGCATCCGTTCGTAAGGCAACAGCGATGGCATCACTTGGTCGTGAGTCAATGGAAAATTCAGAATCTCCATAAAGCAAGTGAATTTTTGCAAAGTACGTATTTTCTTTCAAGTCTGTCAGGACAACACTGATAATCTTCGCTTCCATGCTATCCAGGATCGTTTTCATGAGATCATGGGTCATTGGTCGAGGTGGAGCAATTCGTTCTAATGCGAAGCTGATCGCGCTGGCTTCTGATTTCCCCACCCAAATGGGCAGCATGTCAGAGTTTTGTTCATCCCTGAGGATCACGATATATGCATTATTATAGGGGTCGAATAATAACCCCCGAACATTCATTTGGTTGAGCATGGAAATGCCTTGCGAGAAGAAGTGTAACTATTGAGCTTATTGTGCCAGACAAAATACTACGGTATCACTCACGACGATATATTGTCAACGAGACATGACCAGGCCACTGAATGAATAATCTATAAAAACAGTAAGTTAGCGAGGTGTCTTTTGTCTGGATTCAATTGAGTGATGTGTAAGGAATAAATGAAGGCGATGTAGGGATCACTTCTCTCTTCTTACGAAATATTACCTTGTTTTGAAAGTTTTTCTTGTAAGTGCTTTGTGAGTTCAGAGGGAAGAACGGTTGTTTTCTCGCCACTCTTTCGTTCTTTGAGGTCGATGGTGCCTTTTGTTAGGCCCTTGTCTCCAATAATCACCTGGTATGGGGCTCCGATTAAGTCAGCATCATTAAACTTGACCCCGGCGCGTTCATCCCTATCATCGAAAAGGACCTCAAGATTCGCTTGTTGTAATTCTGCATACAGCGTTTGAGTAACCTTTTGAACCGTCTCCGAATTTGTGACCGGAAGGAGATGCACATGAAATGGTGCGATTGGAATAGGCCAGGTAATGCCTCGGTCATCGTGATTTTGCTCGATGGCGGCTGCGACTGTTCTGCCCACACCAATGCCATAGCAACCCATGACGGCGCAATGCTCCGCTCCCTGTGAGTCTAGATAGGTTGCCCCCATTTTTTCACTATATTTCGTTCCAAGCATGAAGACGTGACCGACTTCGATGCCTCGCGCGGTCTCAAGCTTTGCATGGCTATGTGGCGAGGGGTCTCCAGTTTGTGCCTGTCGGAAGTCCCCGATAGCGTCAATGGTAAAGTCTCGATCTCTATTGGCATTGACATAATGCATATTTGCTTCATTGGCTCCGACGATAAAATTATTGAGTCTTCCCACAGCA
>BQIX01000422.1 GCA_021604145.1 Nitrospirales bacterium | reverse complement strand
CTTTGGATCCGTGCCGATTGTAGATGCATCTGATCGCTTACTCGGGATTGTCTCGGAATTTGATCTGTTGAATGCTGTTCGGAAAGGACGGAAGTTGGCCGATGTGACTGCAGGCGAAATTATGACTCCAAACCCCGTCTCAGTGACGAAAGATACCGATGTGCTGACTGTGATAGATGTCCTCCATAACAACCACCTCATTCGCGTTCCGGTCATCGATTCCGCTGGTCGATTAATTGGAATTGTGGCGCGACGTGATGTCCTGCGCGGATACCTTCAGACTTCGTATTCGTAAGACGAAACATTCCTCTGCACCGTGAGTGCGTCCCTCATTGATGTGTCATCTTTACGCGTCACGCCTCGATCCTTGTTCGTGCCTGCGTGCTGTCCGACTCCGCCATCGTCGTCTCTCTCTTGTTGACTACGATGGCCGGAAACGCTTTCAGCCTTTGTAGCTACTTCGGCGAAGCAGGCATAGCGCACAGGCGTGGAACTTCTCCCGTTGGAGAACGAGTACTCCTACCTGTCAGATACTTAGCCTTTCTCACGTATCATTCTTTACAATAGATTCGCTTAGGCCTTTCGGGCGTGTGCGTACGCAAGGTATGATCTAGGAACTTTTGGGATCATCTGCTAGCTTTTTTAATTCTACTTCCAGTATTTTCATCGATTAATAATTCTTCAACTGCGAGTCGATCTCTATGAAGCAATTTGCCCGTTGTATTGTGAGTGCACCATTGTTTGAGCGTCTGATTATCGGATTAATTCTCGTCAATGGCGTGATTCTCGGGATGGAAACGTCTCCGGATCTTGTCGCGCAATTTGGTGATTTCTTTCATCTGGCTAACCACTTCATTCTTGGCGTATTTATTCTAGAAGCTGCGTTGAAGATGATGGCCGTTGCCCCTCAGGTGAGCCGGTATTTCAAAGATGGCTGGAATATATTTGATTTTTCAGTGATAGTGTTTTCTTTGATTCCTGCGACTGGGGAATTCGCGATGATCGCACGGTTAGCGCGGCTTCTCAGGGTCGTGAGGTTGATTTCCACCATCCCCGAACTTCGTCTCATCGTTTCGACTTTAGTTCGATCAATTCCCAGTATGATCCATGTGATGACCCTGATGGGTGTGATTTTTTACATCTATGCCATCACAGGTTTTCAGTTGTTTCATGAACATGACCCCACGCACTGGCGGTCGCTGGGGATTTCCTTGCTGACCCTGTTTCGTGTGGTCACGCTGGAAGACTGGACGGACGTGATGTATAAAGCGATGGAACTCCATCCATTTGCGTGGATGTATTTTGTCAGTTTTGTTGTCCTGGGGACCTTTGTGGTGGTGAATCTCTTTATTGCTGTCGTCATCAATAATCTGGACGAAGCCAAGGCCGAGCGGTTACGGGAGCTTGAGGCACCGGTCACGCAGGAAGAGATTCTGAAGGATCTGCGTGAAACGCAAAAAGCTCTTAAACGACTCGAGGGCCGGTTGGAGCGTGTTCCATCGTAGCGAGAGAAATAACGGAAGCAGTGGGAGTATCAGTCTTATTGACGGGGAAAAAACTTTTCCGTCAACGTGTGTCTTTGCCGTTGAAAAAACTTTGTATTGGTTGGGCAGGGCGTTCCAGCTTCGACCCACGGGTCCACTTTCCTGAACCAGAGACTGAGTTTCTTTGACAATGGCACGTTGAGGTCTTTCCCCGATGGCGTGAGGCCATCGCTGATAGCCCAGATTATTCGCGGATTCTCATGAAAGTGTTGGGTCAATCGTTTACGATCGAATGGAGGTTCGACTTCTCCGTCTTTATTGATAAAGGGTCCAGTGACCTTACGGCATACTCGAATTGCATCCAAGCCTTTCCAGTCAATTTCTTGGACGGAGAGCGGAGAAAACCATGCATTCTTGAGATATGGTGCCTTGTGGCATGTTTCACAAAATGTTGGATTCTGCGGTCTAGCTTCCTCGTCAAATTCATACGGGAACTTTTCTATGCCGATGCGATATTGATGCATGTCGACAATTTTATCGTGAGTGCCGAGAGCATGACAGGTTGTGCATCGATCATGTGAGAAAATTGGATGAAGCACGGACTCGTAATAACTGATCGCCTTTGCGTAAATCTTTATTGACGCTGACTCCCAGGTCTTCTTTCCTTTTGTCACAACGACTTTCACGGTTTTGGGCCATGTTTTGACTCGGACATTGTCAAGTTGCACTCTGGTGAGGAGAGTTCCGTGTTTACTAAAACTCAATCGGGTTAACGGTGCTTCTTTTCCATCAACTGTCAATGTAATGCAACATTGTTTTTTCTTGACGAGATTTTGAAGATCAACCACTTTGCTGGGGATGAACGATGGTTGAAAGGCTGATTTTTCCCAGTACCCTCGCCACGTGAAGGTAAAGCTGCCGGAATCGAGCGTATCATTCACTGGGAGTCGCCAAGTGGTTTTTAATTTTTCCCCTTTGTGAGATTTTTTGGTGTCATCGTATTTGACGGAGACCGAAGCTAAAGAAAATTGCGGAATGATCGCCTTGTCGAGATTTATTGTGTTGAAACGCTGCATGATCTGTGCACTGGGTATGTGAAGAGGTTGGCCGGTGAGAGAACTTTCAGCTCCCTGTGTTCCCCATGCGTCCCATCTCTCGCCATTCGGACGAAGCAAGGTAACGACTCGATGACCTTTCTTATCTGAGGACATCAATGCTATCGGCTGAATTATCGACTCTGTATGATTCGTGGGTTTGGCTTCAATGAGCATTGATTCCGACTCGGTGCCTTCCTCGGCAAACAAGCGTATTCCATATTGCTCGGTTTTGATTTGATAGGCTCCCGGCATGACAGTAATGTCTTCTCCGGAAGGCGTGGGGAAATGTGCTGCCTCGTCAATTTCTACTGTCGCGAGTACTTGTTCAACGATGTTCGTCGTCTGTGGCGTCGAACAGGCATGCAGGAGTGTCAGGCAACTCAGGAAACTCATGAGCAGGATGGACGATTTCGGTTTGTACCTCAGAAATTTTCTAAACATACTGTCACGAAGAAAAGTATTTCATTCGTTACTGTGAATGGGAGACTGCAGGAGTGACAAGTCTTTAAGCTGCCTCATACTTGCCGGAATACGCGTGATAGGTCTGATTGCTGATATGTTTGTGTTATTCGGTTCATTGTTTCGCAAAGTTTACATGTTGAGAGTTTCACTGTTCTCGTGGTGTTTTGAGTCTGAGATATGTAGTTTACCTAGGGCAATGAAATTTGTGAAGAAAATTCAGAGAACTAATTAATTATTTATACGTGTTTTTCCCTTGAAGTCAAGTTCAGTCCATCGGCAATAGAAGTTTAACACACGCATCACATCAATTTACCTGATAATTGATAATAACAAGAGAGGGTGTGGGCAACGATTTATCTGTAATGGTCTATGGACGTTGATTGGCCTGGAGCCATGTGAGGGTGAGCGCGTAATGAGTCGCGGTTTGGAGTATCTCAGATTGAATGGTTTCTGCCGTATCGGTGGACTGATGGAAAAATGAATGTTTTCCGCTACTGACAATCGTTACGGTTGGGACTCCGGCTTTAAAGAACGGGACATGGTCGCCACCAGGAAAAAATCCATAGAAATGAATTTTTTCGCTGAGATCAGTCAGTTTGGCCGATTGTTTTCCAATGGCTTTAGATTGCAGGGTTATTCCAACCGTCAGCTTGCTATTTCCCACCCCAACATGATCGATATTGATCATAGCGACGACTTTGTTAAGCGGATGCGTAGGCTGACTGACATAGAGCTTCGATCCCAAGAGACCCCGTTCTTCTCCATCAAATGAAATGAACACGATCGTTCTGGCAGGGCCGGGTTTAGTCTTCGTCAAGATCCGGGCGAGTTCAAGCAAGACCGCCGTGCCTGAAGCATTGTCGTCAGCGCCTGGAAATAGTTGGCCTGCCTGTTTGCCAAAATGATCTCGATGAGCGCCAACAATCACTATTTCCTCGCGAAGGAGAGGATCATGCCCAGGGATGGCTCCAAGGACATTTATGAGT
>BQIX01000421.1 GCA_021604145.1 Nitrospirales bacterium | reverse complement strand
CCCCCTCCCAAAGCGGAGTTTCCAGACATTCCGAAAGCGACCCCGGCTCCCGAGACCTTAACCCAGAAGGATCGTGACAGGTTGGACTCGCTCGTTCCGCTGTTAGCCGGGAAGCAGGAACTCTGGGTGATGGGTGAATTTGTGCATTACGCCAAACATTCAGTGCCATTTGTCGTCAAAGCCCTAAAAATGCCTGGGCCGCGTATACGCTATAATGCGATTGAAACCCTATCAATGATCAAAGATCCTTCAGCAGTACCAGCGCTTCTGGACGTTGCAACGAACTCAGAGGATATTTCTCGTGTGCGAAGCCATGCGATACGGGTAGCGACTCGCTTAGACTCCCAAAAAGTTCATCCGGCGCTCAAGAAAATGGTCAAAGATGAAAATTCAACTATTCGCAGAACAGCCGCGTTCGAAGCCAGGAACGTGCGGCAAAAAGAAGTACTCCCAATTTTGATTGAAACCATCGGAGACCCTGAAAAGTTTGTCTCAATCACGGCGCTAGAATCCTTCTGGAGACTCACAGGATTTTCTGGCACCTCCCATGACTGGGAAATGTCTACTGAAAAGGACCGGAAGGCATGGAGCAAGGAATGGTCAGCGTGGTTGAAAGAGAATGAAAATCGATTGAAACCATCAAACTCTAAAAAACATCCATTTGCCTCACCGTCAAGTTGATATACTCATCGAACACGTGACCCAATAGAGACATGCGAGTAAATAATTGACTCACCTTATAGGGAGAAGAGAATGGGCTTACTACCAATAGCCAAGGTCGGAAATCCGATTTTGAGGAGAATTGCAGAACCCGTAGAGACCAATCGCATTAGAAGTCCAGAATTTCAGGAATTTATTGCTGACATGTTTGAGACCATGGTTGAGAATAACGGTATTGGATTGGCCGCCCCCCAAGTCTCACGATCAGAGCAGGTGGTCGTCATGGAATGTGGAGGGGACAATGGTTTTCCGAGGACCGTGTTAATCAATCCGAAAATTGTCTTTTATGGACCACAGCAAACAGAAATGTGGGAAGGCTGCCTGAGCATTGATGGGCTTCAAGGCCAGGTGACTCGTCCTTCTATGATTCGGGTACAAGCCCTCGATCAACATGGCAACTTACAGGATTGGGAAGCTCATGGTCTTTATGCGGTGTGTATACAGCATGAAATGGATCACTTGCTCGGCAAACTGTTTATTGACCGCATGGCCGACATGTCGACATTGACGCAATTGCAAGAGTTTGAAACCTATTGGCAAAAAGAACCTGCCACGATCATTTAAACACCTCAGTTCGTACGAACGAACACCCAATTACTCTGTTGCACCTGTTGTCCCGACCGTAAACGAACCGCGTATGCTGGAAAGAATAGTTGAGTCTTTGTGAAATCCTTAGTCCGAATTCTTTCCTACCTCGCTCCGCACCGATCACTGGTTCTTGGAACCTTTCTCTGTGCCACGCTCGCGACAGCCCTTGACCTTCTTCCTCCCTGGCTCATAAAAATTGTGATTGACGATGTCATTCCCAATCATGATGTTGATTTACTGCCGCAAGTCCTCATTGGATTATTTTTGGCCTATACCTTCAAAAACCTTTTTAATTCATTACGAATCAGGTTCAATAATAAATTAGAACAACAAGTAGTCTTTGAATTACGCGGACAAGTGTTTTCTGCCCTACAACGTCTCTCGTTGAATTACTTTGAAAATCGGTCAACAGGGGAAATTATGTCGCGAGTGACCAATGACACCGAACACGTTGAACGTATTTTCATTGATGGACTTGAAGGGATGTTGACCGCCTCACTCACGTTAATTGGCATCACGGTCATTCTCTTTACACTCAATTGGAAGTTAGCATGCTTCGTCCTCGTACCTGTGCCAATCCTCATCATAGCCGGTGTCTGGTTTACGAAACGGGTCCATGGCTATTACCACGATATCCGTCGAGATGCCGCTGACCTCAATGCCTATTTGCAAGATGCCTTATCAGGCATTCGAGAAACCATGGGGTTTAATCGTCATACCTATGAACAGGAACAATTCACCAAACGAAGTTATGATTACAGTCGTTCAAATTTGAGAGCCATGTATCTCTGGTCTGTGTATTCTCCGAGCATGATCTTTGTTGGCAGTCTCGGGACAGTCCTTATTTTATGGTATGGCTCTCAACAAGTGATGCAAGGACAACTGACCTTGGGTGAATTAGTCATGTTTTTATCGTACCTGGTGTTATTTTATACCCCCGTGAATCAAATTCATTCAGTCAATCATTTATTGCAACATGCTTTGGCCGCCAGTGAGCGAGTATTTGAAGTCTTAGACTTTAAACCTGAGGTGATTGACCAACCATCCGTCCATCCAACATCTGCTCGGTTGCGAGGGACCGTGGCCCTTCAACGTGTCTCTTTTTTCTACCGTGAAGATGTTTCTGTCTTACGAGATATTTCTTTAACTGTACCCGCCGGGGAGCAAGTGGCTTTGGTTGGCCACAGCGGCGCCGGAAAAAGTACCATCATTAAATTGCTCATGCGGTTTTATGATGTCAAAGCTGGGGCCATTACGATGGA
Organism: Nitrospirales bacterium; assembly: GCA_021604145.1. Taxonomy (GTDB): domain Bacteria; phylum Nitrospirota; class Nitrospiria; order Nitrospirales; family UBA8639; genus JAGQKC01. The sequence goes on along the minus strand of BQIX01000421.1, from coordinate 1,482 downwards.
CGGACATGATATCCGAGATCTTCCGCTTGCGTATCTCCGGACTCAAATTGGCTTGGTTCAGCAAGAGCCATTCTTATTTAATGGCACGGTTCGACAGAATATTGCCTATGGCGATCTACAGGCGACACAGGAGCAGATTGAAGCCGTGGCAAAGGCTGCACGAGCGCATGAATTTATCATTGAGCTTCCGGAAGGCTATGACACCTGGATAGGCGAACGCGGCGTCAAACTGTCGGTCGGTCAAAAACAGCGAGTCTCGATCGCACGAGTACTCCTGAAAGATCCGCCTCTTGTGATATTTGATGAAGCTACCAGCAATATTGATACGGAGACGGAAGTCAAAATTCGAGAAGCCTTAACGCACCTCATCCAAGGACGTACGACCTTTGTGATTGCCCATCGATTGTCGACTTTGCACAATGTTGATCGCATTGTGGTCTTACAGCATGGTCAAATTGTCGAAGAGGGGAGTCATGTGCAGCTTCTTGCGCAAGGTGGCATGTATACAGATTTATATGAAGCGCAGTTTCATGTGTAATACACTCGTCATTCGTTGCTCGCTATTCGTATCTCGCAGGACGCCTTTACGTGATGAGTTCTTTCGCGAGCGACGATTTATGAGAAACGAGAGACGAATTACAAATTATGAACTGTCCAACCTGCAAGCAACGGATTCGATGGGAAGGTAATCTGTTTCGTCCATTTTGCTCAGAACGATGCCGTCTTCTTGACTTGAACAGCTGGTTGACTGAGCAATACCGGATTCCGGCAGACGAATGCACGATTGATGAATCTGAATTGAACAAGAGAGAGGATTCAGATTCATGAAATGCCTCGTTGCACACATTCATCTCAAGAGAATATCCAAGAAATCAGGTTATCTACACAGATTGGGTGCAAAGCGCATCGGGGTCATACAAGCAGGCATTCAGTATAGAAGGATTTAGCAGTCATGGCCAAGGTAATTACCACACGAAAAGTGCAAGGCGAAGTCGAAAGGGCCCACGATTATGTGAGAACCCACATTCTCTTTCCAGCAGGCATGACCGGTTTGATCACGATGGTTGTGGGAGTCATTGGACTTCTCGTGCAACTCTGGAATGGAGGCTATTCATGGGAGACCTTCACCTCAAGTTCAGGCCTATTGGTAATTGGAGTGCTGGTGGGATTGGCGCAAACCAAGTATCACCAATTTCTGTTGCGAGAGTTTCCGGCTTTCTTTGCCAGTCGAATGAGAACAGCCACACAGCGGTCTGTTCAAAAAGCCAGACGCGCGTCAGTTGAGACACCTGTTGAACACCGAGGACGCGGTCTCATTCCGCTCTGGTACATATTGGGGATTATTCTGTTTATTGGTCTATCCATCGTGACCGTATTGACTGGTGTTGTCGACCCGGTTCCGGCATTTGCCTTACCCTGGGCTGGATACTTTTGGGCCAAAATGTTTTTTTGGAAAGGCATTATTCTTCCTCCTGGGAAAAA
>BQIX01000420.1 GCA_021604145.1 Nitrospirales bacterium | reverse complement strand
ATTGATCGGTTTCCACGCCTTGCCTCCGTCATCGGTTCGGAATGCACCGGCCGCTGAAATAGCAATGAACATCCGCTCAGGATTCGTTGGATCTAAAAGGATCGTGTGGAGGCACATGCCACCAGCGCCGGGTTGCCAAAGATGGCCCTTCGCACTCCGCAACGCGGGAAGCTCTTCCCAGGACTGCCCGCCGTTGTTTGAGCGGAACAAAGCGGCATCTTCCACGCCGGCATACACCGTATCGGGATCGGTCAGAGATGGCTCGAGGTGCCAGACACGTTTGAATTCCCACGGATGTTGTGTACCGTCATACCACTGATGGGTCGTCAACGGTTTACCGGTTTCCGGTGAACTGTCATAGACGAAATTGTTGCTCATGCCGGCGGGCGGAGCGTAGGGATCGGGCATCTTCTCTCCGCCTGGCGTATCCCATGTCTTTCCCCCATCATCCGATCGCTGGATGATTTGCCCGAACCAGTCGCTCGTCTGCGAGGCATAGACACGGTTCGAATCGGCGGGCGATCCTTTAAGGTGGTACATCTCCCAGCCTCCAAAGTGGGGACCGTACAGGTCCCACTGTTGACGCTTACCATCCGAAGTCAAGACAAACGCACCTTTACGTGTTCCTACAAGTACTCGTACACGACTCATAGCTTACTCCCCCTTTCTCTGAAATTCGTGATAAAAAGCAAAATCCTTCTTTTATCTCTTTGTCGAATGAGACGGCTCAAAATCGACATCTCGAAATAACTTTTTTGGGGCAGCGCCGTTATGTGTAAAATATCGGGCGACCACAGTGAATCAGAGCTACCGACCCTAAGGTGTTTTAGTTGTCGATGGCCTGGAAAGCGTCAGCCAGCTCGTCAACAAAGTCCTCAAATCGTATAGGAGTAGAGTTTTCAGAGTTTCGGCCTTCGCTCGACTTAAAATTTCCGTTGTTGAAACCACGAGTCATCTCGACATAGAGGTGAGCAAAACTCTTGGAGAAACCTGCCTCTATCAACGCACGAGCCATATCAGCATCGGAGAACTGAACGTATGTGAGATTTGGCTTGCCGATGCGTTCTCCGAAGATGCGTGTGGCCTCTGCGTACGTCAAGTCCCGCGGACCGAGCAGCTCACGTACGACAACGCCCTTCCAGTCACGGCTTTTGAGCGCCTCCGTTGCGACATTAGCAATATCCCGAGTTGCGATCATTGGTATGGCTCGATCAGGTACAATGGAATCCCCAATGATTCCTTGATTCTTGATGAGCCCGAACGTGTCATAGAAATTCTCAAAAAAAGACGCTGGCCGAAGAAGGAGCACGTGGATGTTCACAAGCCGCCTGAAGCGTTCTTCCTGTGCATACAAACCTTCAATCAGACCTGTGCCTTTGCTCAGATCGGCACCAAGACTGCTCAAAAAGACAACGTATTTGACACCGCTTTCGTGTATGGCTTTCACAATCGCCTCGCCCTCCTGCTTCTGCCTGGCCTGGTAATCTGGCGATCGCCGATCGGTCGGAAGGAGCGTGTAGACGGCCTCTGCACCGCAAAAGGCCTTTGTCAGAATGTTGGAGTCGGTCGTATCGCCGAGGAGCACGTCGGCTCCAGAGTTTTTTATTTCTTCGAGTTTGCTCTCCGAACGGCCTAGAGCGAGGACGTTCTCGCCTGTCTTGAGCAGTGCTTCAGTTATTTTCCTTCCTGTGTGTCCAGTCGCTCCCATAACCGTGATCATGTCGACCTCCTTCTCGTTACTGTTCAACGCCTAAATTTAGCGGCGTTTGTGGAGTACACGCAGCCTGTGGAATTCATGTCCGTCTCCCACGATTTGTTGGACAGCTTGCGAGCCATGTTACGACCCAATGACATGCTTTGATAAAGGAGCCATACGGGACAGACCACATGCTCGTTGGAGTCCGCTCAATTGTTCGAAGTTGTTTCCACGTCCCATGTTGGTTTCCAGATTTTTCGCCCGCAACCGCGAGAGCTCCGCTTGCACATCGGGTGATGGTCGTCTTCCCTTCTCCCTTGGGAACGCCTTCCCCCCTCCGAACTCGGCGCACCCAATTACTCAAGGTCTTTGCGGGGACATCACTTAAGAGGGGCAAGTTTACACAGAGCCAGTAGCAGCCTCCAGCATCGCAATGTCGATTTTCTTCATCGTCATCATCGCCTCCATCGCACGTTTGGCCTTGGCGCGGTCGGAATCGGTCGTCAGTTCCAGCAGCCGCTTCGGCGTGATCTGCCAGGAGAAGCCCCATCGGTCCTTGCACCAACCGCAGTCGCTCTCGCTGCCGCTATTGTCGACGATCGCGTTCCAGTAACGGTCGGTCTCCTCCTGATCTTCGGTCAGCACCATGAAGCTGATGGATTCGTTGGCTTTGAAATTCGGGCCGCCGTTCAGGCCCAGAAACGGCTGGCCAAGCACGGTGAACTCGACGGTCAGTTCGTTGCCTTCCCGGCCGCCGGGATAATCTGCCGCGGCCGCGTTCGCCCGGCCAACATGGCTGTCGGGAAAGGTGGCGGCATAGAACTCCGCCGCCTTGCGTGCTTCGCCGTGGTCGAACCACAGACATGTGACGAGATTGGTCATATCGTTTCTCCTTGGGTAATTGGGGGGCATAAGGAACTTTCATGGTCTTACCTCACTACTGCTTCCTGGTATAGATAATCTCCATCATCTTCATTTCTTGGCCGCCATGGTGAGTGCCGTACATATCAAACGTTTGGGTATTGTCATCGACTATTGTCCAAATCGCACGATGTGACATCTGTCCTCCACCTGGTTCGGGGTGCTGGCCTTTCAGCGTAATGGTCTTGCCATCGTCGCTTGCCGTACCTTCCATCATGAAAATTCCCGTGCCCATGGTATCAATCCACACTGTGAAGTACTTTTTTTGAACGTTGTCGTAGGCGTCAATCCCAATTCCAGAGTAGGGTTGCCCCATCATCTCGCCGGTGAATTCCTGTTGGAGAAAGCGCCCGTCTAGCAACATCTTCATTTCCGCCGTGCCGGTCGATTCCATTGGAGGCTTACCGGGTTCCATCCAAGACTTCATTGTGGTCGTCCAACTCCCTGCCAAGCTCGCAAACAGCTTATGCGGCTCGCCGGGCGTGGCCAACTTCTTGTACATCTCCATCATGGCCTGCGGGTCCATCTGTTGTTCTTGGTTCATTTCTTTTGCCGCAACGAATGAGACGGGCAGGATGAAACAGAAACAGATGAATGTCATTAATGTGTAACGCATTGTGCCTCCTTGTAATTATTATTAGATGATGAGTACGAATGAGTTAATCTTCCAACATTTGAAAGGTGACTCAAAAGACCTCCGTTTGGTCTATATGCTCGACAATTAACCACATTCGTTCTGCGCCGCCCGTTGTATTTCTTCCGGACTGACATCGCGAATATGCGTGGCCACTGACCAGTGATGACCAAATGGGTCTTCGAGCTTGCCATACCGATCGCCCCAGAACGTATCTTCGAGTGGCATCGTGACCTTGGCTCCCGCACCGACGGCACGTGCGACAAAAGCATCGACATCCTCGACATACAGGTGGATCGTGACCGGTGAACCTTTGAGCGACGTTGGTCCGAATGAACCCCAGTCGGGGAATTCATCGACGAGTAGGACTGCTGAATCACCGATTCGAATGTGGGCATGCATGAGTTTTCCCTGAGGGCCAGGCAATCGTGCTAGTTCCTGAGCGTTGAACGCTTCTTTGTAGAACTCAAGGGCCTCGGCCGCACCGGCGCAAATCAATTGTGGCGTCACCGTATGCATTCCATCTGGAATAGGTTTGACTTGTGGCATCGTCATGTCTCCTTGTGGTTGAAGATTGAGAGCAGCACGTCAAAATGATATCAATCAGTTGAACTTCATTTCTCTTGTACAACGCGGAGGCCCGAAATCAGCATACTCCTTAACTGGTTCGAAAAATGTCGACAACTACCCACACCGCAGCTACTTCTTTACCTTCTTCAAGAGTTGTTCGGATTGAGCACGCACGCGATCTTCTTGCTCTCTGAGCTCGGGTGTGAATTCGGCACCGAAATCATCGGCTTCGAAGATC
>BQIX01000419.1 GCA_021604145.1 Nitrospirales bacterium | reverse complement strand
TTATACCCAGCGAGTCGTTGATTCAACGGGGTCTGAATCTGGTTGAGGCGCAGAGCGTAATTCCTGAATTTTCTCTTCGATGTTGTCGGCTCGAATGAGCGATTCCCCGATTAACATGGCCTTGGCACCAGCTTCTTTGATTTTAATAACATCATCCCGTTTGTGAATGCCACTTTCACTGACAATGAGTTTTTCGGCAGGGATACGCTTCGCGAGGCGTTCTGTCACGCCAAGATCTATTGAAAACGTCCTTAGGTCACGATTGTTGATCCCAATCATTCTTGCATCGGGTATTCGTTCTAAAACCGTATCAAGTTCACGTTCGTCATGTGTTTCGATCAGGACGTCTAAGTCCATCCCTCGCGCAATGCTGTAGAGGTCTTGCAACTGAATGCGATCAAGGGCCGCGACAATCAGCAGAATGCAATCCGCACCATAGGCTCGTGCTTCATAGAATTGAATTTCCTCAAGCATGAATTCTTTGTTCAAGGTTGGGAGCGTGATCTGATCCTTGACGAAGGCGAGATAGTCCAGGCATCCCTGGAAGTATTCCTGATCAGTCAGGACTGATATGGCTGAGGCTCCGGCTCGTTCGTACGTTTTGGCAATGTCAACGGGATCAAATTTATGTTGAAACTCTGGACGCATGAGGCCTTGGCTTGGCGAGGCCTTTTTGACTTCGGCAATCAGAGCCGGAGAGTCCTCGGTCATTCCAGCTTCTAATGCGTTGATAAATCCCTTTGGTATTGATCGATCAGCAATCCGTCCTTTGAGTTCAGTGATGTACCCGCGACTCTGCTTATGCCGCAATTCGGCTCGTTTATGCTCAAGAATTCGATGAAGAATCATGATGTATGCTGCTGAGTAAACTGAACGAGTTTTTCCAATTTTTCATAGGCGGCTCCACAGTCGAGTACGGTGGTCGCTTGTTGAAAGCCTTCTTTAAGTGTTTTGGCTTTCCCGCAGGCGACAAATGCTGGAGCCGCATTGATAAGGACAATATCACGCTTCGCGCTTTTTCGTCCGCGAAGTACCTCTCTGATAATGGCGGCATTCTCCTCTGCGGTTCCACCCTTTAATGCCTGGCTTTTGACGAGAGCCAGGTCAAAGTCTTTGGGGCTAATCGTGTAACTTGAGACACGTCCGGCTTTTCCTTCAGAAATGTATGTTTGGTCGGTTAAGGTCATTTCATCGAGTCCGTCGAGTCCGTGTAAGACGAAGCAGTGTTGGGTGCCGAGCCGAATCAAGACTTGCGCAAGTTTTTCCGTGAGCGATTTATCGTACACCCCGAGGATCTGAATGGAGGCTTGTGCCGGATTAGATAATGGTCCCAAGATATTCATGAGCGTTCGAATACCCATTTCTGCACGCGGTTTGGCACAATGTTTCATCGCACCATGATAGAGCGGTGCAAACAGAAAGCCGATTCCAACCTCGTTGACACAATCACTCATACGGTCGATGGGCAGATCAATAGCGACTCCTAAGGCCTGTAACACATCGGCGCTTCCTGATCGGGATGAGACGGAGCGATTGCCATGTTTGGCGACCGTCATCTCACCTCCTGCAACCACGAAGGCCGCGGCTGTAGAAATATTAAACGTCTGCGCGCCGTCTCCCCCGGTTCCGCACGTGTCCACGACCATTGGGTCGGCAACCGGAACTCGTTGAGCGAGACTCCGCATGGCTTTGACTGATCCGCTAATTTCATCGACCGTCTCGCCTTTTGCTCTCATGCCCATGAGGTAGGCCGCAATCTGCGCGTCCGATGCGTCTCCCCGCATAATGTGCAGCATCACCTCTTTGGCTTCCTGTTCAGAAAGGTCTACACCTTCCGCCAGCTTCGCAATGGCATCTTTCATCATGGGCGTTTCTCGTGGCTTCAATCGGGATGTCCGGATTTTTAGTTGTTGACGGGCACTGTCATGCGAATAAAGTTATGAAAGAGAGCTTTTCCCGAGGTCGTCAGGATGGATTCAGGGTGAAATTGTACCCCTTCCGCCTCGGTGTCCTTATGCCGAATTCCCATAATTTCCCCTTCGACTGTTTCGGCAGAGATTTCGAAGGCTTCAGGGAGGGTTTGACGATTAACGATTAATGAATGATAGCGCGTCGCTTCAAAAGGGTTGGGGAGCCCTTGAAACAGAGTTTTCCCATCATGATGAACCATCGACGTTTTCCCATGCATCAATCGTTCAGCTCGGATAATCTCACCACCAAACGCATAGGCCAGTGACTGATGGCCGAGGCAGACCCCCAGGAGCGGGAGCCGTCCGGCAAAATGTCGAACGACTTCAACAGAAATGCCTGCTTCATTTGGTGTGCATGGACCTGGAGAAATCAGGAGCCGTTCGGGAGCGAGTTGTTCAATTTCAGCAATCGAAATTTTGTCGTTTCGATAGACCTGAACATCCGCGCCTAATTCGCCAAGATATTGGACGACGTTATAGGTAAAGGAGTCGTAATTGTCGATAACGAGTAACATTAAAAAACCCCTCGTGAAACGCGAGTCGTGAAATAAGAAGAGTCAGCAGGAATCTTTGCTTCCATATTTTTGACTTCTGGCTAGTCGAGCCCCTGTTCAGCCATTTCAATAGCACGCATCATCGCCCCAGCTTTATTGCAAGTTTCTTCATACTCGCTGGCCGGGTCAGAGTCCGCTACAATACCGGCGCCTGCTTGAATATACGCCTGTTGATCTTTTATCACCACGGTTCGAATATTGATACAGGTATCCATGGTCCCCGAGAATCCAAAATACCCGACCGCTCCGGCATAGGGTCCACGTCTCGTGGGTTCTAATTCTTCAATGATTTGCATCGCACGAATTTTTGGTGCTCCGGAAACCGTCCCTGCTGGAAAACAGGCTTTCATGACATCATAGGAGGAATAGGACGGTGCAAGCTCTCCAGTGACCTGCGAGACAATGTGCATGACATGAGAGTACCGTTCTACCGTTTTAAACGGATCAACCACGATGGACCCGAATTTGGCGATCCGACCCACATCATTGCGCCCCAAATCCACGAGCATAATATGCTCTGCCAATTCTTTGGCATCGGCGAGCAGCTCATCGGCAAGCGCTTGATCCTGTTCTTTGGATGTTCCACGACGGCGAGTCCCGGCAATGGGACGGACCACGACTTGCTGATCTTCGCACCGCACGAGTACTTCAGGTGACGCTCCAACGAGTTGAACCCCTGCAATGCGTAAGTAAAACATATAGGGTGACGGATTAATGACACGAAGGGCACGATAAATTTCCAAGGGGTCAGATTTGATCGTCGTCTGCCATCGTTGAGAGATGACCCCCTGAACAATGTCTCCCGCCTGAATATATTCTTTCGTTCGTATCACCATTTTTTCAAAATGATCACGGCTCATATTGGACGTAAATCGCAAGAGGGATCTGCGATCTTGAGGCTTTGGACAAGGTGCACGTTTTTTGAGCCGATCAATCATTTTATCGATCCGACTTTTGGCTTCGACGTAGGATCGTCTGAGTGCGGCTTTGCTGTGCTTGGAGATATGAGCGTTTGCTACAACTTTGATCGTGTGGGCGATATTGTCAAAAATGACGAGTGTATCGGTGAGTAAAAAGGCAAGCTTCGGGAGCTTTGTATCGTCCTTGGGAACCTCTGGAATCGGTTCAAACGATCGAACGACATCATAGCTAAGGTATCCAACCGCTCCACCAAGAAATCGTGGAAGCCCTGGGACAGCGACGGGATGATAGGGGGCTAGCACTCGTTCAATATGCGCGAGGGGGTTGGACCCTATTGGCAGACGAGTCATGTGTTTGCCTTCCTTGATAATAATTTCATCATCCTGTTCATAGACGACGAGTTTGGCCCGATTTCCTAAAAATGAATATCGTGCCCAGTTCTCACCCCCTTCGATGCTTTCGAATAAATAGGCGGTTGGTCCAGAATTAATTTTCGAAAATGCCGAAACAGGTGTCTCGAAATCAGCAAAGATTTCGCGATAAAGCGGAATCAAGTTTCCCTGAGTGGCTAACTCGCAAAACTCTTCAAAACCTACTGAATAATAAGGTTTTTTCATCGA
>BQIX01000418.1 GCA_021604145.1 Nitrospirales bacterium | reverse complement strand
GGGAGCCTCAATCGCCACGGGATCAAGCGATTAATTGGTTTCTTCATCTGCAATCCGAGGAAGCGACGGCTCACGACGTGCAACGTCATGCATCCTGGTTACAGGAGAATCCCTTACATCGCGAGGAGTATGAGCAGGTTTCAGCCATGTGGAAAGACTTAGATGAGTTGAGTCCGCAAGTGATGGAGAAATATCGTGTCTCATCGCCATCACGAGCTCAGGTCCGGAAAAGCTGGGCCTTCCCTTCACTGAGTATGGCTCGAAGTTGGCGATTGCCCGCAGCGCTGACGGTGGCGCTGGTAGTCTTCGTCTTGAGCGTTTGGTGGTGGCCGCACTCATTTGTCTTTGAGGAATCGTATCTTACGGTCAAAGGTGAACAACGGACCATCAATCTCGCGGATGGCTCAACCATCTTCATGAATACCGATTCTCAGATCTCTGTTCAGATTTCCAATGATGAACGTATCGTCCAATTGCAGCAAGGAGAAGTCCTCTTTACCGTTGCGCATGATCAGCAACGACCATTCACGGTGTTTGCTGGAAACGGGATGATTCGGGACATCGGCACGCAGTTTCTCATTCGGCAGTCTTCCACGAATGTCAACGTGGCGGTGCTTGAAGGGGTTGTCGAGGTGGAACTCAAAGAAGGGTCGGACGTTCGCTCAGCTCAGAAACCGAAAATTCTCAGGGAGGGTGATCAAGTGGTGTATCAGTCTTCAGGTCTGATGTCCTCCATCCAATCGTTCGACCGGGACATGGTCTTGGCCTGGACGGAAGCGCAACTCTACTTTGAGGCAAAACCCCTCAAGGAAGTCATTGATGAATGGTCGCGCTATGGCACCGCAGACATTCAACTACAAGACCCCAGCCTTGGCCGCATTCCGGTCAGTGGAAAATTTCACATTGATCACCTGCAAAGCTTTTTTCAAGCCTTGGAAAAGACGCTTTCCATCCGTGCACGCTACATCACGCCTCAGCATGTCATCTTAGAACGCAAGGCGTACACCTAAAAATCTCTTCCTCTTCAATCGTGTCGTGCCCTCTATCCCTTGTGATCATGAGGTTCGTTCGGCATCACAGATACTTCCATCTAAAAAACTCAAACCCATGTCCTGTTTTTTAAATTGAACTCGTCATAGTTCATGATCACTGAATATTGTTCTAGCACCCCTATGGGTGGAATGTATTGCGATACAGGACCCTACAGCATCATTCATTCCTCTTCATTCTCACAATACTTTAACGAGGACAGAGAACGCTGATTCCCGATCCACTTTTTTGTCTCTTCCATTGATGCGAGTCGGTGGGCAATGGTTGAGGCCATATACGGAAGGACGAGTAGTATGCGGCAAAAAAAGGTCAAACAACAGAGACGAACACTTCGCCGTCAGGCAATGTTCGACCGTCTTAATCAGGTTGTCAGCGCAACGGCGGATACTGTCACGGGCTATCATCGGCACAGTTTGGTGTGGGGATTTTTGGTTGGAGTTTCCTCAATGGCGTTGGGAGCGTATCATCCGGCATTGGCACAGGATTGGCCAGAAACCCCGTCCAGGCCAGGTGGTGGGGTGGCAGCCGACCGCCATCCCTCTGGTTTGATTCAGGCAGCCCCTCTCACGGGGCCAATCACTCAGTCTCGGAAGGCCACCATGGGTGCGGTGAAGCTTGTGGCCGATCAAGACCGGCCGATTGCGACCACGAAGTCATTCGATATTCCAGAGGGAAGTTTAGCCGAGGCTCTCAAGGCCTATGCGCGTCAAGTCGAATGGCAGTTGCTGTATCCTTCTGACCTTGTGGCAGGACTCCAAACAGCAGGTGTGCGGGGCACCTATTCGAATCAGGATGCGTTGCGATGGCTGCTTGCAGATACAGGGGTAACCTATCGTTTTTCGGATGCCAATACGGTCACACTCTTTTCGTCAGATGCCGAACGAGCTGCTGGTGCCGCAGCTGCTGTTGGAATAGCTGGGGGAGCCACGAAGTCTGAGATTCCTGTGGTATCAGTCGAGCCTATAGAGGTGATTGACACGATCAAACGTCCGAAAGTTTTCCTGCCTCCCGTCGATGGATACAAAGCGGATCAAGCGACGGGTCTCACGCGTTCGGCTTTGCCCATCAGTGAAACCCCGTCTTCCATCGGCGTGGTTACCCGGGATGCCATTCGAGATACGCTGTCTCAGAGCCAAAATGATGCTTTAGAGCAGACCAGTGGCATATCGCGTGGCAATCTGGCGTTTGGCCGGTCAGAATCATTCAATATTCGTGGATTCAATATGGGTGGGGTGAATAATGCCAGTTCGATCAGGCAGAACGGGTTAGCCGCTGATAGCCTATTCTCACTGGACCGAGCCCTCATCGAGCGCTACGAAATCATCAAAGGCCCGGCTTCGATTACCGGGGGGGCTTCCAGCCCCGGCGGTCTCGTGAACCGGGTCACGAAAACTCCCCAAGATGAGAACTTCGCCACGTCAGAATTTCAAGCCCGTTCCTTTAGCCTGTTGCGAGGTGTGATGGATGCCAATGGCGTGCTTCCCCAGAACAAGAACCTGCGCGGGCGGATGATTTTTGCGGTTGAAGACGGTGGGAATTTTGTAGATGAGGTTGATGTCCGACAGTATACGTTTGCACCGTCTCTAGAAATAAATCTCTTCGGCGGTGACGGGACCTTGCTGCTGACCGGCCATTATCAGAAGTTTGACGGCTCGAGTCATATCGGGTTTCCGCTCATGGAAAATGGGAAAGTTCCAAACATCCCACGCTCCCGTAATTTCGGAGGGGGCAGTAAAAACGGAGCCAACACCAACTTCGAGGGGCAAAACTATGAACTGCACTACAACCACGACTTCATTAATAATTTAACCCTTTCCGTGAGCGGAAAATATTCCAAATCCGATCTCACCGATAAGACCATTTATGGCTATAACTACGGAGGGAGTATTCCCAGTAGCGGTCTTTCCTATGTGTATTCGGGGTTGCGTAAAATCGATATTGAAACCTATGCCGGAGAGGTCTTTCTCAACAAAGAATTCGAGGTGCTTGGCCAGAAACACGAAGTGTTGGTCGGAGCTGATTATCGTCATGTGAAGGATGATTTTCTGCTCGGGTATGCCAATCTTGGAACCGACAACATTTTCAATCCGGCGAACAACTTTCGGGCACCATCTGATGAAGTGCTTGAAAGCAACGCAGGAAACCCGCGAAGCAGCACGCTTATGCAAACCGGCCTCTTTGGCCAAGCGGTGATTCGCCCGTTTGAACCATTTACCTTGGTGGCCGCTGGACGGTACGACTGGGCGGACGTAGAGAATACGGCTCTACGAACCAATGAGACTCTTAATAAGAACTATTCCAAGTTCACCGGTCGTGTCGGGGGGAATTACAAACTCTTCCCCTGGATGCGGATCTATGCAGGGTACTCCCAGTCCTTCCAAGTCAATATCTTTTCCACGACCGTGAACGGTTCACTCTTACCACCTGAAACAGGAGAAAATTATGAGGTCGGCGCCAAGTTTGATCTGCTGGACAACCGACTCCGCATCACCACGGCCCTGTTCCGCTCCTATCGACAGAACGTCTCTACCACGGACCCGAATAATCCGGCATTTCAAATTGCCGTGGGCGAGCAGCGTCATCAGGGGGTGGAATTCGATGTAAACGGCCGGCCATTACCGGGACTGAACCTGATCGGGGCGTTCACGTATTTTGATGCCGAGATCACCAAAGACAATGATACGGCAAATGAAGGCAGCACTCCCAATCAGATCCCGCAGCATTACGTCGGCCGCATCTTTGCCACATATGAACTGCAGTCAGGCCCGTTGCAGGGTCTCGGCTTTGGAGGAGGGATCTACTTCCAGAGCGGATACGAATTGCAGATCCCCAACAATGTAAAAACGGACTCGTACGAACGGGTGGACGCCGTGGTGTTCTATCGTCCACCACAAAAAGCCTATGATTTCAGCATCAATGTTCGCAATCTCTTAGACGCGACCTATATTGAAAGCCCTGGAACCCCCACCGCGTACAACCAATTCGGCGCCCCAGTCAGCGTCTTCGGCACGTTGCG
>BQIX01000417.1 GCA_021604145.1 Nitrospirales bacterium | reverse complement strand
GGATTTAGGCTTTACCGACGCCGATCGTGTCGAGAATATTCGCCGCGTAGCCGAAACAGCCAAGTTGATGGTCGATGCTGGCTTGATTGTGCTGGTCTCATTTATCTCACCGTTTCGAAGTGAACGGCAAATGGCCCGCTTCATGGTAGAAAATGAAGAGTTTCTCGAAGTGTTTATCGATACCCCTCTCGAAGTGTGTGAGCAGCGTGATGTAAAAGGACTGTATAAAAAAGCGCGAGCCGGAGAGGTGAAAAACTTTACGGGTATTGATTCGCCGTATGAACGTCCGGAACATGCAGAAGTGATCATCGATGGTTCAAAGGATACAGCGGAACAGGCTGCCTTGACTATTTTCCATGAACTTGATCGCAAGCGGCTCTTGTCTAGTGATTAAGTTGCATGAAATCTCAAAACCCATGACGGGGCCTCAAGGCTGTTGAGGGAAATTGGAATGCGAAAGAAAACTTGAAGCCCTGACCCTCGTTTTTTCTCGCTAGGAATACGTTGACAATTTGTTGTGTCCATACGCCCTCTCACCACGAGAGGGCGTATTTACGTGAAGTAACATTGTAACCTGAGAGGATGAATCTACAATTTGATCATGAAGTTGCGTGCAGAACGAGTCGTGGTTGAAAAAGACCGCTGTATACTTCATCGAAGTAATCGAAGTATTTGATGCAAGGATGGCGAGAACCACTACTTGGAATCAGAACAGTGTTCCTCTTGGCCCTTTTCATAATTAGATAAGAGGCTCGATTCTGGCCAGGGAATACGAACGTACTTGCCGTATCGTAATTCAATGACAAGAGGGTGTGATGCTTCAGGAGGGCTGGGGCTTTCTTTGCTTAACGTGTTATGGGCATGGCTGTCTTCAGGCACGTGAGAGGTTGGGGCATCAGAGTGCTCAAGTGTGCTTGGAGAAAAGTAGAAAGGGAAAAGAAGTGGAGGTTGCGAGAAATTGAAATGCTTATTTTTTAAAATTATTTTTTCCCGAGGCGCTTTCAACGCCTCATGAAGAACCCTGGGTGCCTTTGGTTGAGGTGCAATGCCTCTGGTGGTCGAATGTGATGGACGAGCTTGAGAATTGTGACGGCCAGCCTGGGCTGAAACGATTCCACCCTTTCCAGATTTTCCAACAGCAGTTGCAGACTCTAACAACATTCCCCAACTGAATAGTGGGATCATAACGATGAGAAGTTTTGTGAACCTAGAATGGTGTTTCATGAGAAGATGATCGTGAACATTGTCCAATTACTGTGACATGCTTAGGTGGAATTCAGGAATTTTCTCCTACCAGAACAAGAACTCTGTCAATATCGGATCGTGTCTTATAAATTTAGAATCAGGCATGAGTGATGATCTTACGTGTTTATGTTGTCCGGTCTTCTGTTTATCCTGCCGCCTTCTTGATCCGTAGTTTACGCAAACGGTCGATCACGGCAACTCTTACAGCTCGATGAAGCGCTCCTGGAAATCCCTTCGGCAAAGCGTTTTCAACATCTTTCAATGCCTGTGGTCCCCTGTCCGTTATTTCCTCCAGTGCATTACGGATGAGCTGCTTTGGCAACCCAGCCGCTTCCCCGGTCTGCCAAAAATGCCGTCCGATGATTTCATTGATTCGGTAATGACGGTTATCGCCGACAGACATGGCCATCTTCATCTGCTTGCGTTCGATCTGACGGGCCTGAAGGCTGGGCTGTGCTGTCAACACGTCGTAAAGCGGTGTCAGGCGATAACTGCCGCCAGGGCCAAGAAAGATGCTGAAATTCTTGGCGTGCCCATCCGTGGCGCCTATTAACCAGAACAGTACTTGGGCTTTTAAAACGGTGCCCTGATCCTCTTCAGGGGAATCACTGCCTTTGAGCAGATCCAGAATCTGCACCAGTCCCGGTCCTCCGTCGCTTTGATATTTTCGGGTTGGCGGGATCGACAGGGCCTGACAGCAATCTTCCTGAGGCAAGCGCAACATCCGCTTGTCTTTCGTCCACCGCCGGTCGAAGCGTTCAATGACAAGCGCCTTAGTCGTCCCGAATGTGCGAATCTCCGCTTTGGAAACCGGAAGCCCGAATTCCCCTGCCAGTTTCAAGCAGTAGTATTCGTTCTCTACGCTGTGTGAAAGATCGAGCCCATTTGGCAAGCGGCCAATTTGTTTTTTTATAATATGGGTCGTTGGTGTTGTCCCATGGGGTTTGAGCCACCTTCCCTTGTACCACAATAGTGCTGTCTTTTCCTGCGCTCCGGCTATCGAAATCCGGAATGCGTCATCACGGCTCAGTCCTAAAGGCGCCTGTGCAAGACCCTGGAGAAGCTTTTCAATGGCGGTACCTGTAACGGGTTCCCCAGAAAGGACGGAACTCCCAGGCACCGGCGGTTCCTCATCCGCACTGATAAACTGCAAGGCCCCAACGCAGTCGCGACCAATCGCGGTTAGCAAACTATACGCATCGATCCCGGCGGCCCCTACCTTTTCTGCCACGCGTCGGCGCACCGCATCTGAATCCGGCAGGAGATTGTCAAACACTGACAGAACTGGTTTCCCCCGAAACACATCTTCCCGCAAAGGTAGAGACAGCGAAACCGGCAAGGCATGTCGCCATGTTAGCCACCTTTCGTCATACCGGAAATCGATCGCCCCGTTCACTGCCTTGTTCAGCTGTCCGACAAAGCGGTTGTTTAAAAACACTTGCAGTGGCGCATGGAGGCGGGAACGCGGCATCAGAAAATATCCTCAATTGCGGCGCTTGTCCCTTTTGAGCGCGGTACGATCCGAAACTCCAGGACGAGTGCAGCCAGAACAGCCAAAATCGTTTCCAGTGTTGTAGCCGGGTTTCCGGTTTCGATCTGGGATATCGTCGCTTGCCGGAGTCCGGCCTTTTCGCCCAACTGCGCCTGGCTTAAGCCTCGTTTCTTTCGGGCTCGGCGGACCAGATTGCCGATCTGTTTGGGGTTTCGGGCAAGATCGCTCATGGACTTTATCCTTTCCTGTATATTATGCGTTATTCCGAATAAGTAGTCAATATGCAGTTTGGCGTATAATCACAAATTATACGCCAAACTGCATAAATCATCATTGCTGTTTCCCTCCTCGCCTCATCCCTTTCTCTTGGGTTTTGGAATGTCGTTCTCAGCGCTCTTCTTTGCCAGGGTCATACTTTAGGGCCTGTCATGGATTATAAAAAGGACAGAATGGGGTTGTGAGTCATTAGAGGGAGAATCGGGTTCAACGTTCAATGCCTATTCAGCTCTCTGTCGGGTACGCAACGATCGTCGCCACTGAGGCCATTTATGATCACGATATTGAATGACCGTAGGAATCTTCAGTGTAGGGTGAACAGACAAGACGAGTGGTGGGTTGAACGTTCATGGCCTCAGCACACCACTTAGAAGTTATTGCATTCGCTATAGTCGGACCAGAAATTTCTCAGCGAGCTTGTTTTTTGGCTAGGGTTTCTATGAAATAACCGCTATGTTGCCTCAGATTCTCATTTTAATTTCTATCCTGATGACGTTCAGTGCCTGCACTCCTCAATCAACGAAAATCGTGGATTTGACCTATGCCTTCGATGAACACACCGTCTATTGGCCTAACAATGCATCATTTCAGCGAGAAGACACCGCTCATGGGAGGAACGCACAAGGAAAGTGGTATGCTTCCGGAAAATTTTCTGCTTCAGAGCATGGTGGTACGCATATAGATGCCCCGAATCATTTTGCTTCCTCGGGAATGAGTGTGGATGCAATTCCCATAACCCAACTCTTCGGTCAGGCTATCGTGATTGATATCGAAGAGCAATGTATAAACAATCCAGACTACACACTGACTATTGCAGACATTCAGGAGTGGGAAGAACAGTTTGGTCGAATTGAGCGCAACACGTTAGTCCTGCTTCGAACAGGATGGGGGAAGTTTTGGCCGGAGACCACTCGTTATCTGGGTAGTCCAACCCCGGACGATCCAACGACTCTTCATTTTCCTGGTTTCTCGAGTGAGGCGATTAGTTTCTTAGTTCATCAAAGACACATTCGAGGCGTGGGTATTGATACGGCGAGTATTGATGCCGGGCAATCACGGGATTTT
>BQIX01000416.1 GCA_021604145.1 Nitrospirales bacterium | reverse complement strand
TGTTCACATCGGTGTCATGTTCATCTCACTCTTTCTGTTGTGGGGATGTGAAGATGCACCTCAAACATCCCTTTCAGAGGCTCAACAAGCGTTAGAAGATGCTCGTCAGGCTGGTGCTGCGGAAACTGCTCCTCATCTATTCGGCCAAGCCGAGGACTTTTTTCAACAGGCAACGGATGAGATTCAGGCGCAGAGTGATCAGTTTGGAATTTTTCGCGATTATTCCAAGGCTCAGGATCTTTTATCGCAGGCCAAAGTGACAGCCATTGAGGCAAAAAATAAAGGGCAAACGCAGGCAAGCCTTCAATCTGAAATGGTCTCAGAAGAGTCGGAAGATGAAAAGGGGGAGATCATTCGTGCGATCACTGAAGCACGGGGAATGGTGAGACAGGCAAGCGACCTGTTGACGAGGGCCCCGGAGGGAAAGGACGTCGAGTTGGTGTTGCAGATCATGGAAATCGATCTTCGTTCCGCCGAGTCAGCACTTGCTGAAATACCCCAAGATCTTACGCCTCAAGACTATGCGATGGCTCGAGAAAAAGCCGAATCAGCCAACAATGTCGCCTCACGGGTGCGCGAACAGATTCTTCAGGCGATCGAGAAGGCCGAAAGAGAGGGATCGTAAGAACGTGGATTGCACGGATAGTCGGAAGACGCTGAGGTGTTCTGAGAGAACCTATCGTCAGTCATGTGCAACATAAAAGTGTTGTTGTGGAAAAGGTAACGGGAGACGGTTGTGTACCGAGTACTACGTTGGATTGAACGAACCCATTGGCGCACGGTGTTGACGCTCTCATTCATGTGTTCCTGTACCTTATCGCTTGTCTTTGCCGGTACCGTGAATGATTCAGTGGAACAGCCGAATTTGGTGAACGTATCATTTGAACAAGGTGTCGGGCCATCTGAGTCCAATCGTTCTCGTCCGAGGGTGGAGGAAATCACTCATCAAGCTGCCAGAGAAAAACCGCAGACCGCAGCAAAGGTACACGCACCCAATCTACCTTCTTCGACAAGCATGGATGAAGATATCTCACTCCTTTTAGATCTTTCCAAAAATTTGTTACAGGTCAAGCGGGGCGATCGAGTGATTCATACGGCCTTAGCCGCCACGGGAAGCGGCAAGGTATTACACGATCCGCAAGATCCTTCAAGGAAATGGACATTTGAGACACCAAAAGGAAATTTCACTATTCAGAATAAGTTGAAAAATCCAGTATGGATTCGGCCTGATTGGGCCTTTATTGAGAAGGGGAATCCTGTCCCAGAGAACAGCGAGCACCGACTGTTACCGAACGTGTTAGGTGATTATGCTCTAGGATTTGGTGATGGATATTTCATTCATGGTGCACTGTATACCTATTTGCTTGGATTTAATGTTACGCATGGGTGTATCCAACTCAATGATGATGATCTGGAGTATATTTTTAAGACCGTTCCCGTCGGAGCAACATTAGTGATTGTCTGAGTTCATAGGCAGCGGTTGATGGTGCCATGGGCTCATGATCATTCATGGCACTCTGCATAGAGATCCTCCTGTTCCATGTCTATGCTTTGGAGAAAACCATGCAAAAACTGTTAAATGGCCTTCGTCTTTTTCAACGTCAGGTATTTCAGGAGAAACAAGAATTATTTCATACGTTATCTCGTCAACAAGAACCGCGGGCGCTGTTCATTACCTGCTCTGATTCACGAGTGGATCCCACTCTGCTCACGCAAACCGACCCTGGAGAATTATTTATTCTTCGGACGGCTGGCAATCTCATTCCAACCTATGGAGCCGCGATAGGCGGAAGTACGGCAACCGTAGAGTATGCGCTTTCCGTGCTAAACATTAAAGATGTTATTATCTGCGGGCATACGGATTGCGGGGCCATGAAAGCCTTACTTCACCCGGAAACGCTTGAAGGATTGCCGGCGGTCAAAGTGTGGTTGCAGCAGGCTGAGACGACCCAGAGGATTATGGATGATCATTTCAAGCATCTTTCAGGAGACGAGTTGTTCGAGGCAACGATTAAAGAAAATGTGGTCGTGCAGCTTGATCATCTTCGTACCCATCCAGCCGTCGCCACAAAACTAAAAAATGACAATCTCCGACTGCATGGATGGGTTTACTCCATTGACTCTGGGACCGTGTGGACCTACGACTTTGAGAAAAAAGAATTTATCGAATTACAGTGACCGTTTTCTTCTCTTGTCAGTTTCCTGGTTTTTTATGAGTCATGATCGCGTGTGAGAGTGTTCGAATCTGTGTGATGAAAAATCTCTGGTTGTTTATTGATTTGAAGTTGCGTGTCCTCCGAGTAACTGAAGCTTTCTCTGCTATGAATCGTGACCGTTAAGTCATACCGCACCGTTTTGGCGTTTGCGTCAAGATAGCGATTGGAGAGTACCCCGTAGATGTCTGTTCCAACCTCGGCTGTCATGGTGAAGGTCTTCGCCTCAGGCTCAGCTGTACCCCCCGCATTAATGGCCATGCCTCTTGGAACAATGAAGCAGCGCAACACTTGTTTTTCCACGGCATCCCACAACCAGTAGCCCACTTCTTCATGAAAGGGATTGATGTCATTCAATGGCCATGCTGTCGTTCGATATCGCAAGGCGTAGAGTGTCTGCGAGCCATTGATCACCGGTCCAAATGGTTCAAAGATCATCTGTTCTCGAAACGGTGTTTTCCTTTGCCCTTCTGTGATCGATGGAGCAAGGTCCATACCTTTCTCACCTTTCCATGTTCCAGCTAGGGGTCCTAAGGGACCGAGATTCTGAATAAATTCCGCGTCGGTCATGTCAGCTTTCTCCTTTAATAAATAAACCTGTTGAATCGGTCTCCGCTCTCTGTGAATACCTGACAGTTTTTTCCCTTCATGACGTCCACACTCGGAAGGATTGCATCCAGCGCAGGCTGTGGAGAATGGCTCCTGCCAATTTCGGCACGCTGAGTTGAATAGGCCGTGTGTGGATACATTGCAAAATATAGTCTGTGGCTTGTGCTGTGCTCATCATCAAGGGTTTGCGGACGGCCTTCGGAAGTTTCGTGTCAACATACCCGAAGCGAATGTTCGTCACATGGACGCCCTGTGAGCGAAGCTTCAAGGCCATGGCGACCAAATAGTTACTGAAGGCGGCTTTTGATGCGGTATAGGATGGGGCGTCTTCATTGTAAAAATCGTCAGCTAAGCTGGAAAGCCCAATGAAATGTCCGTGTTTACGACTGATCCAGCCTGGAGTCAGGGCGGCGAAGGTTTTCACCATGGCCGTGAGGTTCACTTCAATGACTTGGGCTTCTCTAGAAAAATCAGGAAGGGTGAGTTCTGAGCCAATGGCTGCACAATAAATGCAGATATCAAATGGACCCTCTTCCGCTATCAAGCGCCGTAAGAGGTCTGGATACTCTGGGGTGGAAACATCAAGCACCTCATGACGAGGACCACTGATTCCAAGCGGGCTCGGACTGCGAGAGACACCAACGATCTCATCACCTTGTGCAGCGAGCGCACGAGTGATGGCAGCGCCAATGCCATCTGAATTGCCAATAATCAGAATTTTTTGTGGCATGAATGAACGAAAGAATTTAGTTGTGTATAGGGTAAGACTTTTACTGATCAAAACAACAAAAAACAGACTTGTCAACCGAGAAAAGACAACCTGTACATTTTATTGTGGGTTGGCTAGGATGGGCCAAAAGTTACTTGAGACTCATCTACGCTGTCTTTTCTATGGTACGCATATAGGTCAAAATCCTGACGCAATGACACAGAATTGCTTTTACTAGAGGCTATGCGACTTGCCGATTCAGAGGAGTTCCATTACCCGATATGACTGAACCAACGATTATCTGTCCGCAGTGTCACACGGAAATAAAACTTACTGAGTCGCTTGCTGCGCCTCTGCTAGAAACGACAAAGCAAGACTATGAGCGGCGGTTAGCACAGAAAGATGCCGATTCAGCCAAACGTGAGGCAGCTTTAGTTGAACGGGAATCGGCCATTGCAAAAGAACGGGAAACGCTAGACAGTCAGGTGGCAGAGAAACTCAAGCACGAACGTGTTCGAATCTCTGCGGAAGAAGCGCAGAAAGCTAAA
>BQIX01000415.1 GCA_021604145.1 Nitrospirales bacterium | reverse complement strand
GTTATCACATGATCGTGTTCGTATGCAGGATGTTGATGGTTCCCGCATTGAACAGGTGACTGAAAATCTGTTGTCGAACGCGATTAAGTTTAGCCCTGAAGGATCGTCTATTACTATTCAGTCACGGGCTGCGGAGAATGGGGGTAGTTTTCATCTTTCTGTCTCAGATACAGGCCCAGGAGTGCCACCTGAAGATTTACCGCATATATTCGAACGCTTTTATCAAGGACGATCTCAAGAAGGCCGCTCGTATGTTGGAAGCGGTATTGGGCTGGCTTTAGCCAAAAGAGTGGTGGAAGCTCATGGAGGAACCATCTGGGCTGAGAGTGAAGTCGGAAAAGGGACGACGGTTCATGTTATGGTGGGTCATCACAAACCCAGTGGAGTCACCAGATGACGATATGGTCATGTCTTCTCTTTAAACTATTGCCTGTCATGCTTCGAATGGTACTCTGGTGGGTGACAATGAGCGTTACCCTTTTATCTTGGGATGTTGAGCCTTTACACGCACAGCCGCAGCGCTCAGATGTTTCAATGTCAAAAATTTTTGAGCCGGATTCGGAAGACATTCCATATTTTCGTGCTATTGTGGAGGCGCAAGACCGAGAGCTTCATGAGTGTAAGACCCCGTTAGCTTGTCAAAAACCAAACTTTCTTCGAGGTCTGGCATTGTTGTATTCCCACCAAGGTGTAGCGGCGACGCATTTTCGAAAAGTGATTACCGCCAAACCGTCGAGCCGTTTGGCTGCTGAAAGTCGATTTTGGTTGTGGTTCCTTGATGTGTTGGGTGCTCAGAAGCACGAAGCGAAAATTTCAATCATCGACCTGGCCAGACGTTTGACACGTGAGATTGTTGATCGAGAATTTATTGTGTATGACTTGGTGGCGAAGCTTGAACAGACGTCTCTCGAGTCATTGCAGCATGACGTGGATGAACGCGATAAAAAGGTTGAGGAATTAAATCAGGTCATTGCTGCCTTAACGAAGCAGGTGAGTGAATTAAAAAAAGAACCGGCTATCAGGTTGTCGCTACAAAAGGAACTGCAATCAAGTGAAAAGAAGGTTGAAGAACTCATGAGTCAACTCGATGCTCTTCGGCGTATTGATCAAGAACTCAAGGAGAAAACCCCACCAACTCGACCATCAGAGGAATTGACCCCTGCTCCAGGATTAGAAACTGCCTCTCCCAATTAGGAGTGAAAAATCTTATGTCAGATGAACGTATTCTCGTTGTTGATGATGACCCAAGTCTGTTAACTCTCTTGCAAATGCGGCTGAAATCAATGGGGTTTGTTGTGACCCCTTGTGGAACAGGCCGGGATGCGTTGAGCCGTGCACAGGAAGAGGCATTCGATTTTGCTATTTTAGATCTTCGACTACCCGATTCGGATGGCCTGGGATTAATGGAAGATCTCCATCATCTTCATGCCGGTTTGCCGATCTTAATTCTTACGGCACACGGATGTATTCCGAATGCCGTTGAGGCCATGCAAAAAGGAGCTCATGGGTATTTAACCAAACCGTTTGATGATAAGGAACTGCTTGCCAGCATTGATAAGGCCTTGACTCAACAACGCATGAGTCAAGAAATCCATCGCCTGCAAATGCTCGTCAATGAACTATATGGCATGGACAAAGTGGTGGCTCGAAGTTCTGAGATGCAAGCGTTACTCCAACAGGTTGCCCGGGTGGCCGGTACGGACGCGACCGTTTGTATTTCTGGAGAAACGGGAACAGGAAAAGAAGTGATCGCTCGAGTGATTCACTGCAATAGTTCTCGAGCAAATAAGTCATTCATTGCGGTGAATTGTGCGGCCATTCCTGAGACATTGTTTGAAAGTGAGTTATTTGGTCACCAAAAGGGGTCATTTACTGGTGCCCATCAGACCAAGCGTGGACTTTTTCAAACGGCCGATAAAGGGACGTTGTTTCTTGATGAAATTGGCGAAATGCCTTTATCTCTTCAAGGCAAACTCTTAAGAGCCATACAGCAACGTGAGGTTCTCCCGATCGGAGCTCAAGTGCCAACGAAAGTTGACGTGAGAATTCTTGCTGCGACGAATTCAGATCTAGAAGTAGCAGTCAAAGAAGGCCGGTTCCGTGAAGATCTCTATTATCGAATCCATGTTGTGCCACTTTGGATTCCACCCTTGCGTGAACGACGTCAAGATATTCCGTCACTCACACAATTTTTTCTCAAACAAAGTGTGGCCCGTTTGAATAAGCCCATCCGAGGTTTTACTCCTGATGCGATGCAAGCCATGGTGACTTATTCGTGGCCTGGCAATGTGCGCGAACTCGAAAATGTTATTGAACGTGCCGTGGTGATGTCTCCAAAAGATATGATTACGGCAGATCTATTACCCTTGGCCCCTGGTAAGTCTCCAGGTACGCTTCAACCCTTGACCGAAGCCAAAGAAGATTTTGAACGTGAGTATTTGAAAGATATTCTTCGTGCAACTGATGGGAATATTTCTCGAGCCTCTCAGATAGCTGGTCGGTACCGTGCGGACTTTTATAAACTCTTAAAGAAGTATGGGTTACATCCATCAGACAACCAGGGCGAACGAGTGCCTCCCGGAGAACAGGTTGATCTCACATAAGGGGAATTGTGCCTCTGTATTTATTGTATCGTTTTCTTCTCGCGTGGCTTTCTTCATTCATTAATACTTTCTCGTGTCATGGCATCAGGTTTGATGCTCTTCCACATTTTCCATTGCCGTTTTGTACGTGATACATGTTTGTCAGTTTACGGGCTGTCGGTCTGGTATGTCCTGCCTATAGCCGTTTCAGTTATGCCGAAACAATAAAGCCAACTGGACAATGTTGATATTCAATACGTGATAGAAAACGTCAATCATGACCAGTTATAGCCGATTCAATGAATTTTCGCTCTCTTAACACGTTGGATATCGCGTTGAAAGTCCTCAGGTTTAGCTGAAACGTATTTCGATTCGCTATAATCCAAGCGGGTATCACCTTCTGCATGTTGGAAGCGAGTCATCGCGGGGGTTAGCTGATATGCCTCTGCTGGACTTGGACACCTGTCATCCAGAGATCAGCTGGATTATTGAGTGACGGTGTGAAGGTATGTGAGAGTCGCGAGGTCTTGCATGTATCGTGTCCTAGCATACCTACTTTCAACCTTTTGGATTCGCAATAGTGTGTGTAGAAGTAAAAGGCATGACATTCTGGGGCTACATTTTTGATTTTGCAGGAAATAGTGTCTTGACGAGATGCTCAATCTTTGTTGGAATCTAGTTTGTACTGTTAAGAATGGTCAATATCCCTGACTTGTTGTTTTGCTTTATGACTATAACGATCCTGTGTGAAACGACAACGTCTTGATGAAGTTGCCGTGGACACCCTTTGGGAGTCGTCAAGTATGGGGGATAAGACTTAAGAGTCTTCCAGCGAAAACCGAAAACTTACCAGAAATTATATGTAAATTCAGTCATTTATCCGTATTGAAACTTATGATTGGTCGCACTGCAGTGATGCTTCAAGATGCGATTCCATCATTTTCTTTGACTTCTGGAGTAAGAAGTGTAAAAGGAATGAATTCAATGGTTGTGTATTTATGACGGTGATAAGTCTTCCCTCGCATTCGGCCTTTGATCCTCGGAATCTTGTTCTCTGGTCGATTCCGATCGTTGGATTATTGCTTCTCCTATACTGGGATATTGCCAATGCGCTCGTGGCTGATTGGTATAATGATCCTGACTACTCTCATGGATTTTTAGTGCCATTTTTATCAGTGTTTTTTGTGTGGGAGCGCTGGGATGATATCACGCAAACGCGTTTTCGACCGAGTTGGTGGGGAATTGGACTTCTTGGTTTTGGTCTTTTGATGTTGGTCGTTGGATTGGTTGGCGCAGAACTTTATACACAGCGGTGTTCGTTGATTGCCGTCCTAGGTGGGCTTGTGCTTCTTGTCTTTGGCTGGAATATGATGTGGGTTGTCAGCCTCCCTCTGGCTTTTTTAATTTTTATGGTGCCGTTGCCTGCAATTGTCGTGAACACCATTGCGTTTCCCTTGCAGTTATTTGCTGCGAAAACTGCCACATTTTGCCTCTTTTCTCTTGG
>BQIX01000414.1 GCA_021604145.1 Nitrospirales bacterium | reverse complement strand
CAATTTTGAGGAGACATTTCTCCCCCAAAACCGTACGGATTTATGTATTCCTCCCTGGGAAATGACCCACGACAGTTTTGAGTGGATCTGCCTGACAGGAAGCTTGAGTGCATCAAGCAACACTACAAACATCTGTCCTGTAAGGATTGAGCAGGGATGGGTGTCTTCAGTAACTCCGTTCCGTGACCGTGACGGTTAGGAAAAACCTCTTCAGAAACCTGACCTGATGATCAGCGTTACAGTCGCTGTCGAGGCTCGACAGTGAGTGTTGAAAAGAGGTGTGGCGTAGAAGTGACGGAGACGAGGAAGTCAAACGCGCATGGGAAGGAAAAATATGCGCGAGAGAAGAGAATGTCAGCGTGGCTCAATACGTCATGGCTTCACGCTACACCCTTAAAGTAGTGAAGTCAATGAACTTTTGAGAAAAATGGATCAATTTTTTGTGGGTAGCTGATGTAAGGGGAAAAAGTGGACATTATAAATTTCTATCAGCCTGTCATCCCATGCCTGTCACACTTTGTATAAAAAGTGTGAAAAGCAATTGTGATCAGGAGCTGCGTTATCGTTAAGTTTCTTTCAAGGAAATGGGTTCCATCCCATCCCTAAAAGTAGACTGTCCACTTTATCTAACAATGATTTTGAAAGAATACGCCATATTATCTGTGGTTTCGCATTCTTCCCTATTCTCCATGATTAATTCGAGACGAGAAATACCCCATTGACATATATGCATACATCATGCATATTAATGCATATGAGAACAACATTAAACATCGATGATGACCTTCTTGAGAAAGCCGCAAACCTCACGGGAATTTCTGAAAAAACCTCATTGGTGAGGCTTGGCCTTGAGGCATTGATTTCTAAAAACGCTGCATTACGGCTGGCTCAACTCGGAGGATCAGAGAAGCACCTAAAGCTGCCTCCACGACGACGATCGTCCCAGACACGATGACCCTGGTCGACACATCAATCTGGGTCAATCACTTTCGGCATGGAAGTCCTCGCCTAGAGTCTTTGCTTCAAGACACACAGGTACTCATTCATCCTTGGATTATTGGTGAACTCGCTTGTGGGGAATTGAAGAATCGAAAAGAAGTACTTCCCTTGCTTTGCGCCCTTCCCGAAACACACATTCCAGAACATCACGAAGTGTTGCATCTTTTAGAAATGCACAAACTCTATGGAACAGGACTAGGGTGGGTAGATATGAATCTGCTAACAGCCGCACAATTGACAGGATGTGCTCTATGGACAGCAGATACTTCCTTGCAAAAAGCGGCAGCCAAACTCCAGCTATCTAAATAGAACTCACGTACATGGCAGATCTATTGACTTGCCCTATGAATGTCTAGTGTAAAAAATTTGAAATCGGCGAATTTCACCTTGATTCAAATGCGGAAACGCTGCAAAGTAAACCCTGACCGCGTGAAGATGATTCAGAGGACTAGGCCCTATGTCATATAATAAGCAAGCTGACTCCCTATTAAAAAAGAAGAATGACCCCTTTTCCCATTGTGACGCTGGGGCGATACGTCTTACGGCGGGACACTGACGCGATCTCCAGGCGTCTTGTCATCGAAGCCTTCGCACAGTTGCAACAGCAACTCACAAAGATTCATGCGGGGTGAATTCGTGGGGAGTCGTCAGAGAATGACCCCTTTTCCTTTCGTGTCGTCCTTGCTCCCTCCTCAGTTTAATGCATAGTTTCTTAACTGAGCTGTCCCAATCCGGCAAACCAGGTCACCTAGCAGTCTTATTTCAAAACGGCTGCTAGGTCTAGTCCTATCCCAAACATCAATAGATTAGATCCATTATAGAATATTGAATCATTCCTAACCTTTAGGTCTTCAAAAAATACACCAGAAATTGTTGTACTCAAGATTTCGTAACGCACAAAAAAGCTTATTGGGGAACGATAGTTATAGAGGAAATCAAAAACTAAGCTTAACTCTCCAGCTATTCTATCTTTTGGAGCATTTAAACTAAATACTGTTTCTGCTTCATCAGTTCTCAAGCCTGCGTTAAGTCGTAATCCCATCGTTGTTGGCCCTGAAAAAAGGCTTTTCCTTGACCAATATCCGACTGATAAAGGGTAAATTGAAGTTCTAGCACCAGGTGCGATAAGCCCCCCTACTCCGTAATAATTTGGCACCCATGGTTCAGTGCTTCTAACATATCCAAGCTCGATGCTTGCAGCTCCGACGATTTGATTGTGTCGCTTATTTTTATTATTTTTAAAGGGGCTTTTTAAGTTAAAGGTTGATCCTTTATAATTACTTTTTCCATCTTCATAGGGGCTAAATAGTATGCCCGCACCTGCTAAAATTTTCCATCCTTCGTTTGTAAGAGGAGATATTCGAATGTCATCTATGAAAGTATTATTCGATTTTTCTGGGAACGACTGGGTTGTACACATTTTGCATTTGGAGCTATCTGTTGCTTGAGCTTCTATCTTTCTTTTGGTCTTTATTGTTGCCTTAAATACTTCCCACAAGGACTTGAATGCTGTTTGAATTACCACATATCGATGAAATGAAGCCTCAGGAATGAATAGATGTTTGTCTCCGAAAGCTATCCAACCCGCCTTAAGTTTTTTCAAAGTTGATTGTCTTTTTTGCTGCTGATCTTTGTTCAATGGCCAAACGAAAATATTTGGATTGTTAAATACAAGTATTCCTTTTTTGTTATATTCATCATGAGTGTGTTCAAGATCTTCTTTGAACTGTTTAGCGTAATCTGCGGCTAAGTGTCCTGACGCAAAGGAGTCATGCAAAAAATGTTGGGCAAATCCTTCAAAAATGATCGATTGCATTAGTTCTTGGGAAGAATGGGACTCGGAATATGCTTGTGCAAATTCTATCGCCTTTATATGATAACGTTCGTATGTTAAATGAGAAGAAGGCGGGAAATGTTCATCATTCTCACGTACCAAAGAAACGTACCCAACAAGTTGTTCGAACTCCGCTAACTCCAAGCGTGATGGTAGATAACCATCTCTCCAGCTCACTGGATTTGAGAAGAGACTTCCCCTTTTTAGTTGTTTTTCAATTTCTTCATCTTGGACTTTTAGGGCTCTTTCGAAACAGCTTTCAGTGTCATCAATCTGAGAATCTTTCCAGTCGGTATTTTTCTCTATCACCCAGGCGCAAGCATTGTTCCATTGACGTCTAATAGCCTTTATCCTTGCCTCTTCTCCAGATTGCGTATGGGTGTTAAAAAAATCCCAGAATCCTGTATCTTCTACTTCTTCACCTCTGAGAATGATTAAGAGCATTTTTAATTCTTCTGGAGTTTCGGAGTGATCGCCCGCCATTGCAGCTAAATCTCCAAAAGTAAAATTTAACTTATTAAAGCCACCTTTTCGCAAATTCTTATTGTTCCCCATATTTGAAATCGTTGTTTCCCAAACTGTTAGTGCCGTGCTATGTTCTTTCGCTAATTCTGTAGCTTTCAATTTTTTTACAGCCTGGTTACCAATATAACGATGTTCGAATGAATCAAAAGCATACGAGAGTGATAAAAGCAATTGACTAAAAAACATAAGAGTTATCATAAGGCTTACCCATAAAACACGGCCATAGAGCAACTTCGGTGGTAACGATTTCAAAATTGGCATTGCAAAACTCCTTTCCCTGGTGGCGGAATGTTTTTGCATTTCTGGTCTAATTGTAAAAGTAATGATGTTTTTTTCGCTTAGCGAAAAAAAACTTTTTCTCTAAACTCGTTATGCAAAGTATGGACCGCCTATTAAAAGGTGAATATTTTTATTTCCATATGAAAAGTATGAAGAGATAGATAACTTTAATAAAAATAAGCCTCATTGATGTCTTCGACCTAGAACATTGTTATCCAATCAGGCACATAAATGTATCTCTTTGGATACATATACTGGATTTCCGCCGGATCGGTAGACACTCTTATACTTTTATTTAAAGCATGGGAGGACAGGTCATGACCAAGGAGCGATTTGCAGATGAATTCAAAGAAGAAGCGGTCAAGCAGGTCATCGAACGGGGTACATGGTGGCCGATGTCGCGAAGCGCTTAGGCGTTTCGGTGTAAAGCTTGTACAAGTGTACCAAGGTGTA
>BQIX01000413.1 GCA_021604145.1 Nitrospirales bacterium | reverse complement strand
TTGTTATCGTTCGGAAACAACTATAGCAGCCGGGAACTGTGGAGTTACCCTTCACAATCGGCCCAATGGGAACGTGTCAAGGTTACCCATCCGCCCTTACCCGCCAATGGAGCCGCTGTCGCATACGGAACCCACCATCATATCCTTTTATATTTGGCGAACGACGGACCTACGCCATACGAAAATTCATCAGGCAAAAGTGCAACGTTTCTCTATAAAAGCCAAGGGCATCAATGGGAGAGACTGCTCGTGAAGAGTCCGCCGTTATTCGGTATGAACTATCTCACACAATATGACCCCGTGGAAAAAGTCTTTCTGCACTTTGAAAAACCCTCGATTACTGACGAACGCATGGCCGTATGGGCCTTTCGGTATCGTCCGACACCATCCAAATAGCTGCACTCATAGAAGTAGGAAGGCTCATTCCGACTCCCTTCTTTTCCCCACATTCCCGAAAACTCATACGCCGATCAAAAACTCGACCTGACTTCCTGAACAATATCGGCAATTGATAGTGTGAGAATAGCCTATTGATTTT
The DNA here is from genome assembly GCA_021604145.1 of Nitrospirales bacterium. Taxonomy (GTDB): domain Bacteria; phylum Nitrospirota; class Nitrospiria; order Nitrospirales; family UBA8639; genus JAGQKC01. The sequence continues at coordinate 3,553 of BQIX01000413.1, read as the reverse complement.
TCCATCGTGAATATGGAACGATCCTAGTCACCCCCCCAAGGTTTCTGCATGACCCATAGCATAGATTGATGTAAAGCCCTCCAGGCTTTTCTGTTTCGATGAGTATCCACAAAATCTTTTTTATCACGGCAGCAGCAACTCTACTCTACGCCGTGTCGGCTCCTGCTGTGCCAATACGAACCGAACCAGCAAGTATTGAACAGGACAATTCTCAAGATACATCTTCCGCTCAGCAGAATCTTTCAGTAATCACTCTCTCCGCAGAATCCCTACCTATGGAACCTTCAAACAGGTTTGAGCCCGAACCATTCTCTCTCAACGAAGCCTCAAGATTTTTCAGCACACTCTTGTATTCATTAACGTATGAAATTAAATTTACTCCGCTCGGCCGCCTCTACACAGCAATTCCTCAAGCACTCAACGCCCAAGATCATCCGCTCTTTTCATATCGATTACTCCCTCACCCTGAAGTGCCTCAGTCGACAGCGCTCTTGAATATCAATCATTTAGTGATCAACCAGAAAGGTGAGCCTGTTGCCAAAACAGAGAAACCAACCATCGTGAGTTCGGTATTGTGGCTCAGCCTGACGTTCCTTGCACTCACTGGCGCTGTCGCCGCCATCACTTGGCACACCAGAAAAATCACCGTTCTTCATATCTGACGAAATTCCCGCCAATGTTCGTCAAACAAAGTAATTTGATTGGCCTGACAGGACAGCACGACCTTCTACCTTCCCTAGGCTTCCTTGAATAGTGTCCGGCTTAGGAAATTTTTTCTTTAACCGACATATTCTAGAGAGGTGAACGAAACTCATATTCTTGGAAATTCTTTTAATTTCAAAATCTTAAGGCCATACATTTGAGGAATCAGGAATAATGGCTCTCTCGACAGCAACAGCATCTCCCTACTTATCACCACTCTTGCGTCTTCGTTCAACCTATTACCGTTGTTGGTATGAAGTGTCTCGAGGATTGAAATGGGTTCGCCGTCATTATCACGAACACCCTGCCTGTACCCTGCCTGAATCACTGACAACCCAGCAACGACGTCGAATCGAGGCACTTCAAGTGAAATACGGAATTCACTTTGAAGATCAATTCCATGTTTCGACGACGTTAGAAAACTATGAGTACCTCGACTTGCTCGATCAAACCAAGGAGGCACTCGGCTGGAATCCTGACCTTCACAAAGAAATGGTGGATGTCGGATCACTGAATTTTTACTATGCCCCCGCCCTTCATGCCTTTTTTCAACCCCGGCAACTTCAGGGGATTGAACTCGAGGGGTACAGGATTTACACCAATTTCTATAGTCGGTTTGACTACGCGCAATGTTATATACGCCCCTTCACCAATACTTCCTATACGGTCATGGACTTCTGCGACTACACAGGCTCAGCTGATGGAATTACCTGTTTTTATCCCTTTGTCATACCTGAACCCTTGGTGGCCTGGAGATTGCCGCTGAAAGTCTTTCAACCTGAACGCTTGTTTGAACGGATGACGCATAGTCTCAGGAGGAATGGGTTTGTTCTCTTGATGAACCATGGAGAAGAGGAGGCGAGGTGGGCTTGCGACTTTGCACAACGAAGCGGCCTACAATTACAGGGTCCACCCTTACCAATTCCACCACTGTTCCCACGGGCTGAGATCCCTATCGTCAGCCTGTGGAATAAACCTTGATGTCATAACCTCAGTCATTTCTTGATTTGCCATTTCAACTGTAAAAGCACTTCACGCACCAAAATATCCGGCAAATAATGCCTGACCTATCAGGCTTTTACGAAAGGCGAGGGACGATTCACGCCTGCGCGCTGAAGCGCTCCAGCGCGCAGGCACGAGCAACACGTTTCAGTCTTCCCCAATTCTCCTTGACAAACCTCGAAAGCGGGTGCTACCTCCTCTAGATGGTCCCGACTCTTGAACAACCCCCGAAGCCAGATACCGCCCAATCGGTCTCGACCTGGACCGGACAAGCTCGCGAGCAAGCCGTTCAACGTATGTTTACGGCTATTGCCGGCTTTTATGATCTCAATAATTCGCTTCTGAGCTTTGGCCTGCATCATCACTGGAAAAAACGAGCCATGCAGTGCATTTCGACGGCCAATGGCGGTCGAGCCTTGGACCTCGGGGCAGGAACGGGGGATTTAGCCATACTCCTCGATCAACAACTGGGACAGACCGGGCAGGTTGTGGCCGCCGATCTCAACGAAGCCATGCTTCGAGTCGGCCTTGATAAGGTCAAAAACAAGGGATTATCCGACCGCATTTCCTGTTTTCAAATGAACGCGGAGCATCTGACCTTTCAGGACAAAAGCTTCGATACCGTCACAGCAGGATTTTGCATTCGAAATGTGGGAAATCGCTCACAAGCCTTTACCGAAATTCGACGCGTCCTCAAGCCCGGCGGACAATTTGTGTGCCTAGAGTTTTCCCAGCCAACCACGTCCATCCTGCGAAAACTGTACGATTGGTATTCCTTTCGACTACTGCCGTGGATTGGAACCGTCGTCGCCCGAGATGGAACGGGAGTCTATGAATATCTTCCGGCCTCAATTCGGACATTTCCCGACCAAGAACGACTCCGTGAACTGTTACTGAAGGCCGGCTTTCAACGCGTTGACTACCAAAACCTCAGCGGCGGCATCGTGGCCATTCACATTGCGGTCAAATAACCTTTTATGAATTCAATTCTCTACGTTTTTCTCCCCTGTAAAAAAGTCTATCCAACGGGGATCACCTATCTTGCAGACTTCATCCATCGCCGACGGCCCGAGGTGCGGCAGCGTATTCTTGACTTGTCCTTGTATCCGTTGAATGAACGGCAACAAGCATTACAAGATGTTACCACCTCGTTTCAACCAGAACTCGTCTGCTTCTCCTGGCGTGATATTCAAATTTTTTCTCCACATGAAGGTGATGCCTCGCTCGAACATGCCTTTAACTTTTACTACTCCAGTAATCCGTTCAAGCGAGTCCTCGCCTCTTTTCAAGGACTGCATAACCTCTATCGCTATTACATGGATATTCGGAGCAACCTGTCCTATCCATGGCTCATTCACAAAAAATTTCCTTCACTCCGAATGATGATTGGCGGCGGAGCCTTTACGGCGTTTGCCGATCAGCTCATCGAAAAACTGCCAGAAGGGATCATTGGCATACTCGGTGAAGGCGAAGACGCCATTCTGAAGGTGCTGAATGGGGAATCCTTGAGCGAAGAACGGTTTATTGTCAAAGAAAACGGCACAGTGGCAAAAGGCACGAAGAATACACCGGCGCTGCTTGATTCACTGACTGTCGATATTCCGTATCTCACGTCAATCTTCCCGCAATATCAAGAATATATTGGCGAATCAATCGGTGTGCAGAGTAAACGCGGCTGCCCCTACGATTGCGCCTTTTGTCTCTACCCTTATATCGAAGGCAAACGCGTTCGGTACCGGCCGGCAGAAAATGTCGTGAAGGATATTGCCCAGTATTATCATCAATGGGGCGCCCGTCGATTTTGGTTCACCGACGCGCAATTCATCACCGGAAAAGATGCCTATCCCCA
>BQIX01000412.1 GCA_021604145.1 Nitrospirales bacterium | reverse complement strand
GTCAATCTGCATTTGAAGGGGTTAGTGACCTTGGGTGCGGATGTCTATGTTGAGCATGGCTATATTCATGCCAAAGCGTCAAAGCTGAAAGGTGGACGGATTGAATTAGATTTTCCGACTGTCACGGGCACAGAAAACCTCCTGATGGCGGCCTGTCTTGCTGATGGGACAACGGTACTCCATAATGCAGCCAAAGAACCGGAGATTGTCGATTTAGCCGACTTTCTCGTCAAACGGGGCGCCAAAATTTTTGGTGCCGGAACCGATACAATTACGATTGATGGTGTCACGGAACTTCATGGTGCCGAGTATTCGGTCATTCCCGATCGAGTCGAAGCCGGGACATATTTAATGGCTGGAGCTGTTACGCAGGGTGATGTGTTGGTCGATCAATGTATCCCGGGGCATTTAAGTGCGGTTCTCAGTAAACTGCAAGAGGCTGGGTGTGTTGTTCACGAAGAGCAACATGGGGTTCGATTGACGGCACCACAACAATTACGACCGTTAGAAATTAAAACGTTAGTCTATCCTGGATTTCCTACTGACTTACAAGCGCAGGTTATGGCGTTGATGTGTGTCTCAAGCGGAACGAGCGTCGTGTCTGAAACCGTCTTTGAGGGACGGTTTTTGCACGTGCCGGAATTGCATCGAATGGGCGCTACGATTGAAGTTGATGGACATCATGCGGTCATTCAAGGCACGCCTGTTCTTACCGGTGCGCCAGTCATGGCTTCTGACCTCCGGGCCAGTGCCGGATTGATACTTGCCGGTTTAGCGGCTGAGGGTGAAACCACCGTCTCTCGCGTTTATCATTTAGATCGAGGGTACGAGCGGTTTGAGGAGAAGCTGCAAGGGTTAGGAGCTAATGTGCAACGTGTGTCGGAGGGATGATGAGCGATAAGGTTACCATTGCCCTTTCAAAGGGGACATTGCTGACGCCCACGTTAGACCTCTTTCGTCAGGCTGGGTACAAAGGACATAATCGTAATATTGATGATCGTCGGTTAGTCTGGGATTGTCCGGAGGACGGTCATACCTTACTCATCGTCAGGCCGAGTGATGTGCCAACCTATGTGGAATATGGAGCTGCTGATGTTGGGGTGGTCGGAAAAGATGTGTTACTTGAGCAAAAACCGGATGTGTATGAGCCGCTTGATTTACGGATGGGGACCTGTAAGCTTGTTGTGGCCATGCCGAACGGGAAGACCTTTCCCAACCGTTTATCGTCAAAGCTCCGAGTGGCGACTAAGTACCCCAATATTACGGAAAAGCATTTCAATCAATTGGGAATTCCAATTGAAATCATTAAACTCTATGGCTCCATTGAATTGGCGCCGCTCGTCGGGCTGACCGAGCGCATTGTTGATCTCGTTTCAACTGGCCGGACTCTCAGAGCCCATAATCTTGTGGAAACCGAAGTCATCGCATGGTCCTCTGCACGGGTGATTGTGAATCGGGCGAGTCTTAAGATGAAGCATGCGGCGATCACTGAACTGATTGAGCGACTCAAAAAAAGTCGACCATAGCGTACTCAACGATTCCACGGTCTCCTGCGACAAATGATTGTTCCCTGTCTGGTGGATGTTGTGTGTTATGTGAGAAGTGATGACCATGTAGAGAAAGTGCTATGAGAAAAGGCTGTCGTAACGCAATATGAATATCATTTCACATCAAGACAAAAATTTTTCTCGGTCCTTACAAGGTGTCATTCACCGTTCGGCCCAGCAGAGTGAACAGGTGGAAACGTTAGTGAAGAATATTCTGCAAACCGTGAAAAAAAATGGAGATACGGCCATTGCTTGGTATGTGAATAAGTTCGATCAATTGAATCTTCAGCCAAAGCAATTCCCTGTGACCCGAAAAGAAATTCGCAAAGCCCATACGCTGATTGGAAAAGAGGAAGAACGTGCCCTTCGATTTGCGGCGAGTCGGATCCAGGAGTTTCATGAGTGTCAGCGGACCTCGACATGGACATATAACAAAGGTGGAGTGCGGCTTGGACAGTTAGTCACCCCACTTGATGCCGTGGGGCTGTATGTTCCAGGTGGGAAAGCCCTCTATCCCTCTTCGGTGATGATGAATGCCATTCCCGCCAAAGTTGCCGGTGTCAAGCGAATAGTGATGTGTACGCCAACCTCTACAGGAGAGATTCATCCGTATTTGCTCGTGGCAGCCGAAATCGCCGGGGTCGATGAAATTTATCGAGTGGGTGGTGTGCAGGCGATCGGGGGAATGGCATATGGAACCAAAACAATTCAGGCTGTCGATAAAATTGTTGGGCCCGGGAATCTTTATGTGGCCACGGCGAAGCGGCTCGTCTATGGACTGGTGGATATTGATATGGTGGCCGGTCCAAGTGAGTTATTGGTGATTGCTGATGGGACAAGCAATCCTGCCCATGTGGCTGCCGATCTCTTGTGTGAGGCTGAGCATGATGAAGAGGCGCGTGTGTATCTTGTCACGACCTCTAAGAAGCTGGCTCAAAAGGTGGTGATGATGATTGAGCAGCAGCTTGCACAATTAGGTCGAAAAACAATTGCGACAAAGTCCATTCAAAAATATGCTTTTGCGTTCGTGGTGCCAAGTCTCGCCAAAGCCTTTGCCCTTTCGAATCAAATAGCGCCGGAACATTTGGCAGTCAATCTTGAGCGAGCGGAGGCGTATCTTCCGCATATTCGACATGCCGGGGCTATTTTTCTTGGCCGCTATACCCCTCCGGCCGTCGCAGACTATGTGGCCGGACCGAATCATGTTCTTCCGACAGGAGGGAGTGCACGGTTTTTTTCAAGCTTGTCGTTAGATGATTATGTCAAGAAAAGCAATCTTGTTTCGTATTCCCGAAAGGAATTGAAGGCTGTGAACGAACACGTCGTGTGTCTATCCCGAATGGAAGGGCTCGATGCACATGGAAAATCTATGGAGAGTCGCTGGCTATGAGTAAAGTAAAAGATCTTCGAAGTGCGTCGATGGAGCGAACGACGGCGGAAACATCTATTCAGGCTTCTTGGACTCTCGATGGCACGGGGACCAGCGATATTCAGACGACGATTCCGTTTCTTGATCATATGCTGACGTTGTTAGCCAAGCACGGGTTTTTCGACTTGAGGGTCAAGGCTAAGGGGGATACGGATATCGATGATCATCATACGATTGAAGACATAGGGATTGTCCTCGGATCACTTCTCAATACAGCGCTTGGCGGAAAAGAAGGCATTGTGCGTTTCGGATGGGCAAGTGTCCCATTGGATGAGACCTTAGCTCAAGTCACGGTTGATCTGAGCGGAAGACCATATTTGGTTTATAATGTAGATCTTCCGTCGCAGATGATTAAAACGTTAGACCTGGGACTCTTTGAAGATTTCTTTCAAGCCTTCGTCAGCCAAGGTGGGCTGAATTTGCATATTAACCTCATATATGGGCGAAACCCGCATCACAAGATGGAGGCGATTTTTAAAGCCCTCGCGAAAGCGTTGGCCCAAGCTATCAGTCGTGATCAGCGGGTGGTCGGCGTCTTGTCGACGAAAGGATCGTTATAGGTCGTGGAACCGGATGTGCAAAAGCGATCCAATATGGTGTCACGATGATTGCAATTATTGACTATGGTATGGGGAATCTTCGTAGCGTCCAAAAGGCGTTCGAAGTGGTAGGGCATCAGGCCGTCGTGACACGAGATTCGTCAAAAATTTCCGATGCGAGTCATGTCGTACTTCCAGGGGTTGGGGCTTTTGGCGATTGCATTGATAACCTCATGCGTTATGAATTGGATGTTCCGCTTCGTCAAGCCATTTCCAGTGGTAAACCGTTTCTCGGTATTTGTTTGGGGCTTCAATTGCTGTTTACGAAAAGTGAGGAATTTGGCCAGCACCAAGGGTTGGGCATTCTTCCGGGCGTTGTGAAACGATTTCCTGCTGACTCGTCATCGACAGCTGGATTAAAGATTCCGCATATGGGGTGGAATACGATTACGATACAGCAATCTTCGCCTTTGCTTGAACAGATTCCTGCTGAGAGTTATCTCTATTTTGTCCATTCTTATTATGTCGAACCTGAAGATCAGCAGGTCACGTGCACGACCACAGAATATGGATTTCCC
>BQIX01000411.1 GCA_021604145.1 Nitrospirales bacterium | reverse complement strand
CACACAGAGACGCTCCGCACGTCGACATGTCGTTCGGGCTTGATGAAGAAAGCCCGACACTTTTCCGCCACCCGGCAAAATAAACTCCTTTAACGGTTCAAGGTCCTCTTGCCATCCATCGATCAGATGTTCCACATGCTGAACATGTTCTGCTGTGACCGTCGGCATATTCTTAAACGTTTCCCCCGGAGCGGTCGCCAAAATCCCACCTAAATCAAACAGTTTATTTTGAACCCAGCGAAGCGACTGATCTAATCGCATCACCGCGTCTCCCTCTTGCCCCACATCACGATTAAACACACGTGCCAACCCGATCACAGAATTCAATTCATCCACCGTTCCATAGGCTTCAACTCGTAACGAGTCCTTCCAAACTTCCTGGCCTCCGGCTAAACGAGTTTTCCCAGCATCGCCAGTTCGTGTATAGACTTTAGAAATTCGCATTAATATTACCTCTCACCATTCACAAAAAGATGAAATGATCGGACAGAAATCATGTGCAGACAACCATCATTTGACTAATGAGAGAATTTGGTTTATTGAACAAATCCCAAATGAACATTCGGAAATTTCATCAATCGTTTTTAATATCGCACAGGAGCCCTGCATGAACCGTAAATACTTAGCATTTGATATTGAGACCGCCAAAATTCTGCCAGAAGACTTCGGCGAGCTGCTGGCGCATCGTCCACTCGGAATCTGCTGTGCGGCAACATGGGCCAGCCATGAAGAGTCTGCCCAATTATTCTATTCGCGGACATCCGATGGCAAGCCAGCCGCACAAATGAACCAACAGGACCTATCTGCATTTGTCGATTTCCTTCTCACTCAAGCAAACGATGGATACAACATCCTCACACTGAACGGTCTGGGGTTTGACTTCGATATTCTTGCAGAAGAATCCAACCGTTGGGATGACTGTCGACACTTAGCACGTACTCACGTTGACATCTTGTTTCATATCTTTTGCGAAAAAGGATTTGGCGTTGGACTCAACGCAGCCGCCAAAGCCATTGGACTCAGTAAACCCGAGAACGTGGATGGATCGGTCGCTCCACAGCTGTGGAAAGATGGTCAACATCAACAGGTTTTAGACTATGTGGCTCAAGACTGTCGATTAACATTAAACATTGCCGAAACAAGTGAAAAGAATAAGGCATTTCAATGGATCACCCGAAAAGGGACAACCGCGTACGTTGACATTCCGTCAGGCTGGCAATCGGTAGAAGAAGCCATGACACGCCCTCTCCCTGATACCTCCTGGATGGATAAGCCGTGGCCTCGATCAAAGTTTACCGCCTGGCTTAACCCGTCATCGTGAAAGATGAGAATTATCCAAACAGCCTAACGTTTCATGATTTTCTTCAAATTCCCATTTCCATTCTTTCGTCCCCATTCCTCATAATGGACCAATTGTTCAAGAGGAAGCCGTTTTCTCCAGCCGGTCTTCTCTAAGTCTGGATTCAAAGAAAATTCTTTGACATAGCCCATACAAAGATAGGCGACGACTTTCACAGGCCGTGGAATACCGACAAGAGTTTTTAACGCGTTATAGTCCAGAATACTCACCCAGCCAATGCCAATCCCCTCGGCACGAGCTGCGAGCCAAAGATTTTGAATCGCACAGCAGGTGCTGTACAGATCGGTCTCACGAATAGTTGAACGACCAAGCACATGTGGACCGCCTCGTTGCCTCGTGCAAGTCACACATAAATTGATCGGAGCCTCCTCAATGCCTTCAAGCTTTAGGCTACGATATAATTTCGCTTTCGATCCGCGATACCGCTTCGACGCTTCGTCATTGGCTATCGTGAACAAATGCTTCACCGACTGTTTGGTTTTCTTCTCACGAATGACGACAAAGTCCCACGGCTGCATGAATCCGACAGAACCCGCATGATGGGATGCCTTGAGAATTCGGTCTAATGTCGCCTTAGATATTGACTTCGCCAGAAAATTCCGACGCACGTCACGCCGCTCAAAGATGGCACGATACACCGCATCGCGCTCCATGTTGGAGAAGGCATTTTTACTCACTCTTGAAGTTGAGACGTTCATACATTTGGACATTCAAAAAATTAAAGTAAAACATTAACATTCACAATTACCTAGGATTGAGCTCTTTGCTCATAGACGTCAAACATCCTGGACAAAGACAATTGTCATACTGCGCTTCAATCCATTGGAGTTGTTCCTTTGTCAACGAGACATCCTGACACCAACAGCCATGTCCAGACGTACACCCGAACATCTCTCCACATCGACTACACGATTTCTGTCTTTGACTCTCCATGGTCTAATGACTAAAGGCTGGTTAAAACTCTACGCCTTTTTGTGCCTTGATCCCTTTACGAAAGGGATGTTTGACCATTTTCATTTCCGAAACTAGATCTGCCACTTCAATTAATTCATCCTTGGCCCCGCGTCCAGTAATGACCACATGCATCATCGGCGGACGTTCATTGAGTCCATCCACTACCTGCTGGAGCGTGACATACTCATGATGAATCGCGATATTCAGCTCATCAAGAATCACCATGCCGTACTGCGCGTCTCGTAAAAATGTCAGAACGATATTCCAAGCCTCTTGAGCAAAACGTTTGTCACGTTCTCGGTCCTGCGTTTCCCACGTATAGCCTTCTCCCATACGGAGAAACGTGACTTGCTCTCCAAAACCTTTCAAGATCCGTTCTTCCGCGGTATCAATCGCTCCTTTAATAAACTGCACAACCGCAATTTTCATTCCGTGACCGACACTACGCATCGCCATACCAAGTGCAGCCGTGGTCTTCCCTTTTCCTGCGCCGGTATAGACAATCACTAAACCTTTTTCTTCTTGTGCAGCTTCAATGCGTCGATCGACTGACGCTTTCAGTCGCTGCATCCGTGCCTGATGATCTTGATCCGTCATACCGAAACCTTTAACTTTCTCCCGCCTGATATTTCAAACCCAGCTTTCTCATAAAAACGGAGGGTTCGCTGAAACCTCGGAAGTGGCGGGGTGGTCAATTCAAGTCTTTTCCAGTTTTTTGCTTTGCCATAGCTCTTAACAGCCGCTACGAGCAAACTCCCAATACCTTGCGCTCGAAACTTGGGACGGACATAACACTCTGGAATCACCCCAAACGTTCCCCCCGCATAAAGCGCACAACATTCACACACCGATAATACGCCAAGGGGTTCTTCTTGATCTTCGAGAATCGCAAGAAACACCACATATTGCTCGTTTTCAATATACTGCATGACTTGACTGTGCATCTGCTCCACATTCACATCAAAAGAAGGCACATTCGTTTCACGCATGACTTCCTCAAGTAACTCATTGACCAGAAGTGTGATCGAGGCTGCATCATGAACAGTCGCATGACGAATGATCGCGTTTACCACAAAATGCCCCTCGTCCTTCATTCCTCATTATAATTTGAAACTTACGAAGCCTCTCCCTGCCTTCACTCACATTCGAACATACCATGATTATTTTTACATGTGTGGAATAGAGACAGCGTCAGCACCATACCACCGTCGGTCGTATCTTTCCCAGAAAAGTTTTTCATTCCTCTGAGTGTTCGCTCTGTCTCTCATGTTTCATCAACCTATTACCCGGAATTTTTTAAGAAATCCAATCGTGAGCCACTCGTCTCCATCCAATCACGACTCCCGTGACACTAAACATGAACCCGACCGTTAAAAAGAAAAGCATGACAATATCCCACAAGGGTCGTTTCTCAACCAACCCTGGCACGTCTAAACTATGTAAGCCATTGAACAACCAACGGTAGATTCGACGGCTTTGGTCCATGACCGAGACAATTTCACCAGTTTCCCTATTAATATGAACCCAGGTTTGAGAGGAGTCATCCAACGTTAATCTCAATGTCTGTTGAGGTAATCGACCCGATCTCAGTCGCCCATACGAATCGTTGCGCTCTGGACTTTGGACCAACACCACCTTTGAGTCAGGCCAGGCCTGCTGAACGGCCTTCACGATCTCAGACCTCGACAAGGTTAGAGGGGTAAGATCCTCAGAGTTCAACTTCTCATAGAGTTGGAAACTCGTCTTTCCTGTGACGCGAATGAGCGGTTTGCCGCCGACTGCTAAAAATTCTATCGCATTTGCATCC
>BQIX01000410.1 GCA_021604145.1 Nitrospirales bacterium | reverse complement strand
TGGGGCTATACCTGTCTTCGGTGACCTCTTTTCGATTTGGTTCAGAAGCAACGTTCGAAATATTGAATTACTGGAAGAACATATTCACAAGACTCACCAAACCTCCACGGCGGGGGATTGGGCATTTGTCATTTCTTTATTTGTAGGAATTTTCGCCTTTTTGACTGTCTCAATTATCGCCATCATATGGCTCATCAAGTCGGTCTGGGAAAAGGTGGGGACCATGTAACGATGTGGACTCCCTGCTGTCTGTTACTTTGACTATGACTGACTTACACCCAGGTCACCATTCAACGGTATTTTGCTTGATATTCTGAAAAAGGAAATCAAGTAAGCTACTGACACTTTACTCAATCTCCTCTCAGCTTTCTTTTTTCTCGATTTCTTTACTTACCGTTCCCAGAACCGCCAGGCTTTTTCTCGTCTTCAGACATTTCATTGCCCACTACCCCAAGTCCAACTCCCCACTTGATCTTCGAAAAATCTTCGCTCCACACATTCCACTTTGATTATGTTGGGCCTATCGCTTTAGGCTTATCAGTGTTATTTGATTTATCACTTCTCGGCATAGCTTTTAGAAGCTCTTTAATTTGATCCGACCACCACAGCTACATAACATATCTGGCAACTCCTCATCTGTCTTCCTCAAGGAATCTGTGCTACGAGACACGTTGTTCCTTAACTTCTTCCTTAACCGTCTCCTTGGCAGTTTATTGAACTTCTTCAGCAACTTGCATGACTTTGTCGCCCATTTCCTGCGCCTTACCTCGAGCTTGGTCCACCAAGGTATCCCTGGTCTCACCCATCCACTCATCCTCTTTCTGAGTTCCTGGTGCAGATAGCCCTACCGCTGCTCCGATAGCAAACGCCATCGCTCCGACTCCCCAAGGGTTTTCTTGTAACGTCTGCTCAAAACCTTTTTTGGCACGACGTGTTTGCCGCTGCACTTGATCCTTGAACTCTCCAGCTCGATCTTGGACTTGATTAGAAAATTCTTCAGCATGTCCCTTCATTCGCTCACTGAACTCACTCGTATTGTCCTGCATTGTCTGAGCCGCATCACCGACCTTTTCCTGAACCGTCCCAGCTGCTCCCTCGACTCTTGCCCTTAATGCTTGGTTCTCGCTGGCTTTGAGCTTTAAGTCCTCTAGCGTACTCGATTCACGATTAACTGAAGGGTCATAGGGATTACGATACCCATACGATTTGCTGTACTCCGGAAGATCATCCTGATGAGCTTCCTCAGATCGTGCCTTAAAAAGCCACATTAAACCGAGTCCAATGAGTGCCACGGGAACTGGATTTTGACTAACCGTATCCATTGCACTCCCACTCCATCGTTGTACAGTATGACGTGCTGTCTGAGCCATATCTTCTACCTTTCCGACAGTCGCATCCCGCACATCTTGCTTAAGGCGTGCGGGCGAGAGTCTTGCTTGAATATTTGAGATCGTGTCTTTAACTTCTGCTCTGGTATGTTCGACACGTGCACGAAGCACGACCGGACTTTCCGAATGCTTATCTTGATCTTCTTCATCAATACGGACTACGACCTCACTTGCTGTACGATCCCCTGTTGTGGATTCCATTGTTTATCCTCCTTGAGTGCATTGATAGCCTGATGAGGAACTGGATTGACCTGCTTAAGATCACTCAGTCCCTTATGAATTAACCCGTACCCCACAGCCACCACCACTATGCCGACGGCGAGTGCTGCGGCCCAATGAGGAAGAATCTGCGCGATGAGCAAAACGGCGGCGGCCAATAAGACCAAGAGGCCACCATATGCTAATACAGCCCCGATTCCCACAAATACAAGGTCTTTGCCGGCTCGCGAAGCCTTTTTAGACATCTCCGCCTTGACCAATTCCACTTCTTGCTTGAGTAAAGTTTTTACCTCATGAATCAATTCTTTGAACAATTCGCTTAATGGCTGCTCTTCTTCCATTCGTATCATGAGTTCCTCTTTTTCAACTTAATGCGGTGTTTAATTCTACGCTGCCGATGGTTGCTGAGAGTTTCTCCGTTGCCGTGAACTCTTGATAAAACGAGCTGCTAGTAAACCTAACCCAAACGTGAGGCCAATAAATAACTCAGGATTTCGCCGCGCTAACGCTTCACCTTCATCTATGAGCTGATCCATATCCCTATTCGACAGATAACCTGAAACCCGATCGATCTGTTGAGCAGCTTTATCAGTATACTTCGCAACGGCAGTTTGATCTTTTTGACGGAGTTGCGCGCCAGTTTGGCGAAGAGCCTGTGCTAAATTTCCCAGCTCTCCAACAGCCTGTTCTTTTTTTACGGCCAAAGCCGTCACTGTTTTTTGTTGCGCCTCTTTCGCATACGCTTTGACTTCAGCTTTACCTTCCCCTAAAACAGATTCTGCCTTCGATTGAATCGCATCTTTCACCTCTCCTGCTTTTTTTCCTAAATCCGTACGCTCAACAGTAGAGCTCTCTTTACTTTTATGTATCTCTTCCATTCTCACCCTCCTTCAAAAAAAATGACTATGATTTGTCGCCGGTGAAGCTGATAGCAAAATATGACAGCAAATTAGTCTAACCTTTAATTCGTGGAACGAATACTAGACAAAATCTTTCGTGAAACCACAGATATGTCCGTAGTCAATCATGCGCCTCACGGAATATAGTCTATTTCATGAGGGCCATTTATTATGCAGGATTTGCATGGCATTACCTTCTTAAACCCAGATCGGCGTCGACTTTCTCTCCAGTCGGCAAGCGTTAAAGAACAATACATGGTGAATTGACAATTATTCGAAGCAAGCGGTCTCATTATTGTCAGGAAAATTATTATGTGACGATTTCCCCCTGTCGATTGTCTAAAGGATCAAAAGTGGTCAACTCATGGTTCATTGTTGAACGATGAATACATATTCAGACAGTAAATAGTCAGCATAAGGAGGTGCTTTATGAAAGAGCAGGCAACAAAATTGGCCATGAATTTTACGATTCTTTTGGTGTTAGTTGGATTACCCGTTTCTCATGCCTATGCCCAAACGAATGGTCCACCAGAAGGATCCCCATCTTTTTCAGACGTCGGTCCTTCTCTCAAAGAGCTCGGAGAAGCCCAGAAAGACATTGATCATTACGAAGAAGTTCAAGACGCATTTAATGATGATGTCGACCAGTTTATGCAGGACAGGTTGAGTTATAAAGAAGCGCAAGCAAAATACAATAAATCAAGGGCGATATATGAACAAGAACAACATCGATATGACAGAACGTTGCAAAAATTTGATAAAGAGCGGGAACGTTACTTAGAAGCGAGAGATAAATTTGTGGGAGCACGAAAAAGATTTCAGGATGCCCGAAAAAATTTCTTTGGCAGTTCTATCAGTGCCGCAAGTCAATCAGACTCAGAAAACATGCAGGATGATCGTACGCGATCTCTTTTTCGAGACGATAAGTAATAAAAGCAAAATGTTCAACTTCAAGAAAATGATCAAAACATCACAGTAGGAGGACGCAAATGAACTCTCTTTATCGAATGATCGTGTTGAGCTGTCTTTTCTTCGCCATGATTGCTCTCATCGGGTGTGCGGGCGGACCTCAGTCGGAGAGTTTTGGAGAGCATATTGATGACAGCGTGATTACGTCGAAAGTCAAAACATCCTTATTACGCGATCCACAAGTATCTGGATTTGATATTAGTGTCAGCACCTTCAAAGGTCGCGTCCAGTTAAATGGCCTCGTGGATAATGCTGATCAACTTGAACAAGCAGGTCGACTGGCACGCGAGGTTGGCGGAGTCAGTTCAGTGGAAAACAATCTATCGATTAAATAGGGTGCCACTGTTATGGCCGCACAGAATGAACGCAGTTTAGGCACGAGGCCTTCCATGCCTTAGGAGCCGGATTGTATGAAAACTCGATTATTTACCATGTATTCTCTTGCCTTAGTTGGACTGCTTGTAGGGTGTGCAGGCACGCCGTACCGAGAAAGTACAGGGGAATATATAGATGATAGTGTGATTTCCGCGAAAGTGAAAACCGATCTTTTGCGTTGCCCAATGGTTCCTGGGTTGGACATTCACGTGCAAACATTTAAAAATCGTGTGCAACTCAGTGGCTTCGTCAACAATGCACGAGAGGCAGAACAC
>BQIX01000409.1 GCA_021604145.1 Nitrospirales bacterium | reverse complement strand
TTTGATGGCATTGTCGAGTAAATTGATGAGGACCTGTTGTATTTCCACTGCATCGACAAACACTGGTGGGAGATTGTCAGGAATAGAGACTTCGATGTTCCGGACTTCTAATGTCGATTCGATTCGACGGATCGCGCCTTCTAGTAGATCTTCCAGAAGGTGCCATTCTTGATGGGGTATGAGCGTGCCAGCTTCAATCTGTGACATATCTAATAAGTTATCAACCAAACGACTCATATAATTGATTTCTTGGTCGACTCCTGCAAGAAACTCTTGCTGGAGTGCATTCATTTCACTTGGTGCATTCC
This sequence comes from Nitrospirales bacterium, assembly GCA_021604145.1. GTDB lineage: Bacteria > Nitrospirota > Nitrospiria > Nitrospirales > UBA8639 > JAGQKC01. Next base: position 3,819 of record BQIX01000409.1, on the reverse strand, counting down.
CTAAAATCGTGGAGACTGACGTTTTCATGGCGGTGAGCGGTGTCCGCAATTCATGAGAGACTGAGGAGAGTAATGCTGATTTGAGTGCATCACTTTGTTGCAGAGCTTCGATCCGTTTGGCCTCGCTTTCTCGCAAGCGTTCTTCGGCAAATTTTCGTTCTGTGATATCATCTGAAATTCCGATAATCTTCAAGACGCTTCCGTTGCTGTCGCGAAGCGGAATAAAGCTTTTGGAAAAAACCTTGGCGTTGCTATGAGTGGTCACCTTGTACTCGAAACTGACGGGCTCGCCTTGCACCGCTTTTGTAAAGTATTCTCTGATGACCTCGTGCTCGCTCTCGTCTGCTGAATAGAGATATGAACAACCAATGACTTGGTCCTCGGTCGCGACTTCCAACATGCTCTGTCCTGCTTGATTCATTGAGCTAATTTTTCCATTAATCTCGATCTCGTGAATACAGAATGGCACGTGTTCAACGAGAGATCGAAACCGTGCCTCGCTGGCCCGTAGTTCATTCTCGATCCGTTTGTGTTCCGTGATGTCGACATTTAATCCATCGAGGTAGAGGAGTTGTCCAGTCTCATCAAAGATAAAATGGCCACGAGCCAAAATCCATTTCTTTTCTCCGTCTCGCGTGATAATTTGATGCTCATTTTCATACGGAACTTGTTGCAGGAGCGCTTCTTGGACAAGTGGCCAGACTCGTTCATTTTCACCAGGTGCCATGAGCGTATCGTATGTGACCTCCCCACTCAGCAGAGCTGCAGTTGGATATCCCGTGAGATCTTCGAATCCATCGCTGCTATAAATGACGGGCCATGTTTTCTTATTGAGGCAACGATATGCAAATCCTTTTGGTAGCTGACCTAGGATGCTTTCGGTCAGAGCTTTCCATTCTTGCAAAGAGTTTTCTGACTCTACGCGATCCGAAACATCTTCACAAACAATCAGTACAACAATCTCCCCCCCTTTGCTATATACGGCTCGTGCGACTTCTTTCACCCACAGAATACTTCCATCCTTCCGTAGTTTACGAAACTCCCAAGAAAATACAGATTGGGGACTGGCTAAACAGGCTTCAAATTGTTGATGAAGTTGGGGTCTATCATCCTCAAGGAATAAATCAATGAATGAACGTCCCACCAATTGCTCGACGGTATATGCCAGTTGTTGCGCTCCAAACTCATTGACTGATTGCACCTTGCCATGTTTGTCAACGGTGAAATACATAGATGGGTTATCTTCATAGAGCACCCGGTAGCGTTCTTCGCTTTGCCGTAGTGCCTCTTCAGCACATAACTTCTCGGTAATATCTTCTGAAATTCCCAGCAAATATTCAACATTCCCATGCTGATCAAATAAAGGAATTTTCTTGGTATGGAGATGTCGGATTTCCTGAGATGGCGTATAAAGAATCTCATCAGGAATGTTAATGAGCTGTTTAGTTGAGAGAGCTTCACGATCTTTTTGTGTGAAAAAAAATGCGACTTCTTCTGGAAAGATGTCATAGTCATTTTTGCCAATAACCGTATTACGAGTATACCCTGTGAGGGTTTCACCCGCTTTGTTCATTTTAACGAAACGAAGTTCTTCTGCATCCTTGACAAATACCATGTCAGGAATATTTTCTATGACTGAGTGTAAGAACATTTCGCTCTTCCGCAATGCGATCTCTACACGTTTCCGTTCTGCAATTTCCTTTTCTAATTTTTTACCCTCTCGTATGCCTTGTGCAGTGACAAATATTCCCAGCAATGCAACTAACAGTGCGATGCCGGATTCCCATTGCACCATCGATGTAATATTCGACTCAGCATGAACCTCCAAGAGTTTGACGGCCTCGTCGGCGATGCTGATGGCTGCTAAATTTTTCGTGCGAAGAGCTTGAAGTTGCCTGCGAAAGTCCGGGTCATCAGACGATATTAAAAGTAGTCGGTCAGCGGATTTGATGAGGTTGTTGAAGTGATCTCGTTGAGCATAGAGATTGAGCATGATTTCTTGCGTGGGGACGGCTGGTACTCGTTGGTGTTGCTTAGAAAAAGGATCATGCACAACATTCCGGCCATTGATAAGGGCATCAAGGGTTGAATGAATCAAGGCCCTGGTCGATGTATAGTCAGCGGTGACGTGCTGGGAAGCCAGAAACACTTCATTGATGTGCTTTTGAAGGAGCATGCGTTGACGACCCACGATGTCAATGAGTCGAGCATTTGACTGGTCATGGTGGATCGTGGTGATGGTATAGGTCAACATCCCAAGGAGCACACTGAGAAACATGACAGTAATGATGGTAAAGCGGCTTCCTAACTTTGATTTTCGACCAACATCGTTAGCAGCAAATGGGTTCATGCTGGAATCCTTATTGGGTGAATAGGATGACATGACGGTCTATAGTGAAGCCAAATATGTTCCGGGTAAACCATCCTTGGTACACGTTCATTGAATCGTAAGCCATTTGGCGGACATTTTATGTTGAAAGATTAAATCATTTGACGCCCTCGCTGTCCAACTGGCATAGCGCATTGAAGCACTTCAGACATGCCGGAAATTTTTGGAACGGCTATAGCTGAACATTCAAACTTCAATAACCGTGTCGTGGAAGTTTTCATGACACTCACTCTGATGTGTCCTTGCCTACTATGTATGTTTCAATCTTAACGCATTGTAGGCTGGTATGAAGCTGTATTTGATTCTTGGATTTTTGTCATCATAAACCTTTGGGGAGGGTATTATGCAACTCTGTAAACGATGATAATGTATTGTTGAAATCGCGTTAATGATAAGAACAGTCTGTCGGATTTCCCTGAACCAATCCCTGGAACGTCTTGTTCTGCGTTGTCTCGATGTGAGTCCAATCAGTAATGGATGGAGGAACGCTTCTTATTTTTTTTGAATCAGAGAAAATTCACGTAAGAGGTATGAAGTGAGGCTGTGGATTACGGAAAAGAAGTGGCTGGGGGACCAGGAATCGAACCTGGGTTCTTAGAACCAAAATCTAATGTCTTGCCCCTAGACGATCCCCCAACCAAGACCCTTACATTAAGGCCTCAACAAGCCCGAGTCAAGATGTTGATCCTGGAGGTAAGCCGTTTCAAGAAAATTTGCTGTTCACCAGGTAGAATCACACTGTGTCGCTTGGACACTTTTAATAGATTCTTCAGTTGGACTGAGACTTACAAGTAACAAAAACAAGAATTGTCATTCAGTCATACGAAAATTGTGTCGGAAGTCACCAACTGCCGTGTCAAACCAAATGCAATGGCAGCCCTTTGATTCGAGATACTTAAAACACTCGACCTTCAACAATCCAATGCCGGTCATCAGGCACATCAAGCAGTAACCGACTCAGGTTGAGTTCCGCAAGATGAGCGGCGACATCGTCTTCGGTAAAAGCTGCAAGAAGCGAATTATAGAAGTCTTGCCGTAGCTTCTCTGGTTCCTCCGCCGCATATTGTTCGACCAGGGCGTTGGCCTCTTCGGTGGTTTCCGGGCGAATCAAGTCCATGACCAAAACGGGAGCTCCCGGTTTCGCCGTCGTTTTGATGAAGTACCAAAATTGAAGTGGATTTGGTACATGGTGCGCGAGGCTGTTGGAAATGATTGCGTCGACTGGATTTGAGAATGTCGCATCTTGAAAGCGTTGGCAGTGGAGTTCGATCCGTTCAGTTAACTTTGCTTCAGCAACCATGCGCTTGGCAATGTCAATCATCGGTTGGGATGCGTCAATTGCTGTGATTCGTAAAGTCGGATGAGCCTGAGCCAGACGAATGGGAATGTCGCCCGGGCCGCACCCCAGATCAACGACATGGGCGTTCTCT
>BQIX01000408.1 GCA_021604145.1 Nitrospirales bacterium | reverse complement strand
TTCCTCAATAAAGGCTTAGCCATTCAACTGATTGATCAGCGAAAAGATAAAGAAAAGGAACAAGAGTTTTGTTACGAAGGCGGGATCGTGTCATTTGTCGAACATCTCAATGAAGCCAAGACTCCCCTTCATAAGCCGATCGTGATTGAAACCGAGAAGCCAGAGATGATTCTCGAAGTCGCTCTGCAATTTAATGTCGGTTATGCCGAAAACCTCTTCTCGTTTGCAAACAACATCAATACCCGTGAAGGCGGCACGCATCTGATTGGCTTCAAGGCGGCGCTGACGAGAACGATTAACTCCTATGCTTCTGCGAATGATTTATTGAAAAAAGAAGTGGATTCTCTTTCCGGTGATGATGTCCGTGAAGGCTTGACTGCGGTCATTAGCGTGAAAGTCCGCAATCCGCAATTCGAAGGGCAAACAAAGGCCAAACTGGGTAATAGCGAAGTCAAAGGCGTCGTGGAAGCGGCGGTCAATGAAGCGCTCGGCTCGTACTTCGAAGAAAACCCTGTGGTGGCCAAGAAAATTATTGGGAAAGCCATTGATGCGGCGAGAGCCCGGGAAGCCGCCCGGAAAGCTAAAGACCTGATTCGCAGAAAAGGCGCGCTCGACGGGGGCTCGCTTCCTGGAAAACTGGCAGATTGTTCTGAAAAAGATCCAGCCCTGAGCGAACTCTTTATCGTCGAAGGTGATTCAGCCGGCGGATCTGCGAAACAAGGCCGCGACCGAAAATTTCAAGCCATTCTCCCGCTCAAGGGAAAAATTTTGAATGTGGAGAAAGCTCGGTTTGACAAGATGTTGTCCAGCGAAGAAATCCGTACATTGATCATGGCCCTAGGCACCGGGATCGGACGAAGACGCGAAGAATCGGAAAAGGGAAAAGACGATAAGGAAGTTTTCGACATCAATCGCGCCCGCTATCACAAGATCATTCTGATGACCGATGCCGACGTCGATGGAAGCCATATTCGAACGCTTCTACTCACCTTCTTGTTTCGCCAAATGCATGAACTGTTAGAAAGTGGCTATATCTATATTGCCCAACCGCCGCTCTATAAAGTGAAAAAGGGAAAGTCTGAGCAATATCTCAAAGACGATAACGCCCTGAATGAATATTTGTCCGGGCTGGCGGTTGAAGACGTCGAAGTGTTTGTTGAGCGCGACAATGCCTTTGTGACGCAAAGCGAGCTTTTGCCCCTTCTCAAAAATCTCATCGCGTTTGAAGACTTGTTGAACCGATTTGGGAAAAAACAATATGAAACGGGAATCTTGCGGGCGTTTGTTGATCAGCAGGAGTTGAGCCGGGATTCATTAAAAGAACGAGCACAACTTGAAGCGATTATTGCTGAAGTCAAACAGGCGTTGGAAAAGGCCTATCCTCAATCACGCATCACCATGGAGATACGTGAAGACGAAGAACATAATACGCACTCAGTACTCTGTCGTGTCCCAACGAATGGCATGATTCATACGTTGACGCTAACACATGATTTAATCGGATCAGCCGACTTTCGAGAATTACAAAAACTCAGTCCCACAGCCATGGGACTCGGAACACCCATGTACAAAATGAGATCCAAGGATGTCACGTCTGAATTCGCGACATCCGACGAGCTGGTGCAAGCGATCCTGGCCACTGGGAAAAAAGGGTTATCATTTCAGCGATACAAAGGGTTAGGGGAAATGAACCCGAATCAGCTTTGGGATACGACGATGAACCCAGAGACCCGGGCACTTTTGCAAGTGAAACTCGAAGACATGACTGGAGTCGATGAAATCTTCACCATCCTCATGGGTGACGAGGTGGAACCCCGACGTAACTTTATTCAACAACATGCGCTCGAAGTTCGAAACCTTGATGTGTAGAAGACAATATGAAAACTGCAAAATAACGTGACAAGGTCTGATGGATTCCATTTAAAAAACTCAAATTAACCGCTACCAACTGACCATGCCTATTGAAGAACGTCTGACTCAAATCGCCATCGAAGACGAAATGCGTTTGTCCTATTTGGATTACGCGATGAGTGTGATCGTCGGACGAGCCTTGCCCGATGTGCGTGACGGTCTGAAGCCAGTTCATCGCCGGATTCTCTATGGCATGAATGAAATGGGGCTTGCCGCCAATCGACCCTATCGAAAATCTGCCAAGATTGTCGGTGAAATCATGGGTAATTACCATCCCCATGGCGACTCGGCCATTTACGACACGCTTGTGCGCATGGCGCAGCCCTTTAATATGCGGTACACCCTGGTCGATGGACAGGGGAACTATGGCTCTGTTGATGGCGATCCACCGGCGGCGATGCGGTATACCGAAGCCCGGCTTACCAAAATCGCCCAGGAAATGCTGGTCGACATCGACAAGGAAACGGTTGACTTCACCGCGACGTACGACGAGTCAAGTGTCGAACCGCTCGTGTTGCCTGCCAGAGTCCCCAGTCTACTGATCAATGGCGCTGGGGGTATCGCTGTGGGCTATGCCACGAATATTCCCACGCATAATTTGGGTGAAGTCACCAGTGCATTGATTGAACTCATTGACCGACCGGATATGAGTATCGATGACCTAATGGAAATTATTCCAGGGCCAGACTTTCCGACTGCCGGCTTTATTTACGGTACACAGGGAATAAAGGACGCTTACCATACCGGTCGAGGGTTGTTGACGGTTCGGGCCAAAGCTGACATTGAAACCGATGAAAAAACTGACCGTTCGCGCATCATCGTCACGGAGTTGCCGTATCAAGTTAACAAAGCGCGACTTCTTGAAAAAATTGCCGAATTGATTCATGACAAACGGATTGAAGGCATTTCAGACTTACGGGATGAGTCCGACCGTGATGGGCTTCGTGTCGTGATCGAACTTAAGAAAAACGAAACTCCCATCGTGCTGCTCAATCAGTTGTACAAGCATACACAAATGCAGACGACTTTTGGGGTCATCATGTTGGCCTTGGTGCATAACCGTCCAGAAGTCTTAAATCTAAAACAAATTCTTGCGGCCTTTATCGAACATCGCCGTGAAGTCATTATTCGGCGAACAGCCTTTGATCTACGAAAGGCTGAAGAGCGTTCCCATATTCTCGAGGGCCTGACCATTGCTCTGAATAATCTTGATGCGATTATCGCGCTAATCCGTGGAGCGAGTTCACCAGATGTCGCACGGCATGGATTAATGGAACAATTCGAACTGAGTGAGCCTCAGGCCAATGCGATTTTGGATATGCGGTTACAGCGCCTGACCCAACTGGAACAAGATAAATTAGCCCAGGAATATCAAGAGATAAAAGCGCGCATTCTCGAACTCAAAGAAATACTCGATTCCGATACACGAGTGCGGCAAATCATCAAAGATGAATTACTTGAAATCCGAGAAGTCTATACGGATGACCGTCGAACACGCATTGTGCCGGTCGAGGCCGACATTCAAATGGAAGACCTCATTGCAGAAGAAGAAGTCATTGTCACGGTTTCGCACGCTGGGTATATCAAACGAAACCCTGCTTCAATTTATCGTGCACAAAATCGTGGAGGCAAAGGCAAAATTGGGATGGGCGTGCGCGATGAAGATTTTGTCGAAAAGATCTTTAGTGCCTCAACCCATGATCAATTGCTCTTCTTTACCGACGCGGGAAAAGTCTACTGGCTGAAGGTGTATCAGCTTCCCGATGTCGGACGCGCGACAAAGGGCAAAGCCATCGTCAATCTCTTAGCCCTGGCTCCAGATGAAAAAGTCACGGTCACCTTGTCGGTGAAAGAGTTTCGCAGTGATCAATATATCGTCATGGCCACACGTCAGGGAACGATTAAGAAAACAGAATTATCGGCCTATTCCAATCCACGGCAGGGGGGCATCATCGCGCTGACATTAGATGAAGGTGATAAGCTGATTGGCGTAGAACTCACCGATGGTCAACAAGACATCGTGTTAGGCACACGTCTTGGTCTCGTCATTCGTTTTAAGGAAGCGGATGTGCGTGCCATGGGACGAACGGCACGCGGGGTGCGAGGAATTAACCTTGAGGAAGGTAACTACGTCATTGGGATGACGACGTTGTATCCTGACTCCGTCTCTTCCGTGTTAACGGTGACCGAAAAGGGCTATGGCAAACGTACGCAGGCCTC
>BQIX01000407.1 GCA_021604145.1 Nitrospirales bacterium | reverse complement strand
AAGAAAAATTAACATGTATGAATTTGACTCATGGGTTGTCGATTCGATTTGACGCTACTTTCGCTCGACAGCCAGACTGACTTGTTGAAAGCCCTCACCTTTCACTTCATCGACAACGTCGACAAATTGTTCAAGCTTAATAATCCGGTCTGCCCGTACGACGACGAGTGTTTTTCGAGGAAACTCTTGTAGCCGAGCAATAAGGCCTTCTCTGGACATTTCTTGGTCGTTGAGAAACAGCGTGCCTTTTGACGTCAAGGTGATACGAATAGGTTCATCAGGTTGAGCCGCTGCTTCTGACGCTTTGGCTAAATCAACTGGAATATGACCCGTGGTGATGAAGGTTGCCGTGGTGAGAACAATCACCAATAAGACGAGCATCACATCGACGAGTGGGATGACATTGATTTGATTCATTTCAGGATCCATGAACCACCTGATGTTCTGTGAGAAGTTCCGTGACTCGTCGACGCAAGGCATTATTCATGACTACACAAGGGATGGCGACGAGGAGACCGACAGCTGTGGCTTTTAAGGCTAAGCTTAAACCAACCATGATGGTGCTGACGGTAATGGTTTTTGCCGTTCCCATGCTTTGAAAGGTCATCATAATTCCCAAGACTGTACCCAGAAGTCCAATGTATGGCGCATTGGCCGCGACGGTTCCAATAATGACGAGTCGTTTAGTTAAAGAAATTTCAAGACGTTGCCGGTCTGGAAACTGAGCAAGGTTGAGTCGTCGATAAAACATCCATCGTTCTGTTGCGACGGCCAGTGCCCAAATACTTAAGGCAATCAGCAGTCCGATGACTCCGTAATCAACGATCGCTTGTAATGAGTTCATGATAGAGGCTCCTTTATACTTTCTTTCTCTAATGGCGCTATTTGGTCTTTGATTGAGACTGAACGCTCTCTATGGGTGTCTTTCTTGTGAACACAATGGTTCGCAAGTCCTCCACGGGAACCTTAATTTCGCCAAAGTCAGAATCTCCAATGAGACTGACACTCTTGGCAAGGGGAAATTCACCGCTTTTCCCATTTTGGAGCGCAATGTTCAGAGAGGCCGTGCCTTTTTTGTCTTGTCCGGGTTTCACGTCGATATGTTTAATATTTTCAAACTTTACATTCATCGTGGCGGTGCCGCGTTTGACGGGGACATGGGTAATTTCATGTGGGACAAACGTGGTGTCATCAATTTTATCTTCCCAGTAGAGTCGTGCATTATCCAGCGTTATCTCAACGCCGCTGGCGTCGGTGGTTTTGGCCGTGAAGGCGGCTGGATTGGCCAGAGCCATTGTGGTGAACATGGGACATCCGAGAATGAGTAGGGTCATGAGCCGTCGTATCAACATCGTAGGTTCTCCTTTTATTACGTCCATAAAGAATTGGTAATCTGTGATTTGTGTATCGGAAACATTGAGTTGCCTAGGTTATTGTTGAGAATTGCGTTTTCGCTATTGTCGCAATTCAAACGACACGGGGATTTCAATAGCGGCATTTCCCATCATCGAAGGTGGTTTCATGGGGATAACTTTTTTAATGGCGTCCAGTGCGGCTTCATCTAAAATGGAATGCCCTGAGGGTTCGGATACTTTGAGCAAGGTAAGGTCTCCGCCTTGCGATAAGGAAAACGCGATGGTGGTGACGCCATGGTAGCCAAGTCGTTTGGCGATACGTGGGTACTCACGATGTCTCTGAATTTTTTTCCGAAGTAATTTCAAGAAGTCCAGAACTTCAGGTGAGAGGGTGTTTGATGTGACGTGTGTATTTTTAGAAGGTTTTGGTCTCGAGGCAACCTTAGGCTTGGCAACTGAAACAGGTTTCGCTTTGGAGGTTAGACGTCTCGTCACTTGACGATCTGGACTGCCGGCAAAAATAGGTGGTTTCAGACGTTGTTGTTTGGTATCTGATTGTGTGACCACACCTTGTCGACGACTCAGTGGGCGTTCAACGGCAGAATGGGGCTTGGCCGTTGAATGTACTATGGCTTCTTGGGTTCTGGATGGTTGTATGACGGCCCTGGCGACGGCTATCTGAGACGACGTTGTACTCACTTGTTTTGGAGCTGTGCTGACTGCCGCTGACTGTTGTGGACTACTTGGTGTCTGGACGGTCGTGGCGGTTTTAGTCATGGTTTTTGTAATTTTTGTATTAGTCGTCTTCACGGTCGTTGCATGTTGTACCTGGTGTTGAGTGTTCTCGGGTTGAATTCGAGTGGCGATAGCTTGCTGAGATGTCGTGACCTTTTGTGCCATGGGTTTTGGCAATGATTGTTGAGGTATGGCTGATGGTGTCGTAACAGGCAGAGACTGGGATCGGTGGACGACTTGATGAGTGATCGTGTGTTGTGAGCGCAATTGACGTTGAGCGATCTGTTTTTTAGGCTGAGGACGAGTCATCGGAGTTTGATGAGTTGACTTGACTCGTTTGACAGTCTGACTTGGTTGAGGCGGTTGAGGCGAGGGCATGGGTTTGACCAGCGAAACATTCCACTGATGAGGCTTTGATGATGGTGGGGAAGTGACATGTACCATGAGTTCCAAGGCTAGAAGGATGATGAGCCCATGGAATATGACCGAACCTACCCACGAGGCGATAGTGAATCGAGATGTTTTCTTGTGAAACATGACGTTGGCATTCATGAATATAACAAGCTACCGCGATGAAATTTAGTGGTATTTTTTTGATATCGAATTTCAAAATCATCATGACTGTACCATCGGCCATGGCAGGTTCTACATGTTCAAATTCCAGAAAAACATGTTCAAATTCCAGTTTGAAGAGATGATGGGGTATGGGTAAAGGGCAACATTCATCACAGGTTTCTTGGATGATGATGCGTCGGCAAGAGTAGTTGTCATGAGTGTGTTCTGAACATATAGTGTAATCAGTAACGCGATTCATCCGCTTATTTCAGTATTTGAAAGGGAAGAGATCTATGCGACGTATTGCTGTTCTGATGTTTGCTGGGATGTTGGTCTGGAGTTGGTCTGTCTCGGGGCAGGTAGTGATAGCTGAGGAGACAAAGTCAGACCCTAAGAATGGGCGCACCATTTTTGAAGCTAACTGTGTGACCTGTCACGGGGAACGCGGAAAAGGGGATGGTCCGACTGGGGCTTATCTCAGTCCACCGCCTGCAGATCTGACTAGTGAGGATGTCCGCACTGATCCGGACGCCGAACTGTTGTCCATTATCAGTAATGGAATCCCGGATAAAGGCATGCCTGCTTGGAAGTCATCGCTTTCGGTCGACCAAATTCGTGATGTGCTTGCGTACATTCGAACTTTAAGTGTTTCGGAAGAATAGCCATCCCGAACGACGATTTCTTTTCAGGTTCTTTAATAAATGATGGGAAGCGGACATGTTGAGTATGGTCCGCGACCGTCTGGGCTGTGCTTCTATCCTCGTGACGGTCTATGCCGTAGAGGAGGTGCGAGGTTTGGTTTGGTAATTCATGCATGGACATTGAGATTTCTCTGGACTTTGTTACGAAATTGTCTGGGAGACTGTCCTGTGGTCTTCTTAAAGAAGTGACTGAATGCAAATTGATCCCCGAACCCCAATTCGTCGGCAATATGCGTGAGCCCGATGCTCTCATCTTCCAAGAGTCGTTGTGCTTTTTCAATTCTCACACGCCTAAGATAAGTTGAAAAAGATTCTCCCATTTGTGTTTGAAACAGTTCGGAACAATATTTTTCAGAATACCCCAGAAACTTTGAGAGGTCTTTCAGTGCAACACCATGGCGAAGGTTCGATAAGATAAAGTCATGGATTTGTCTCGGCAGAGGGTTTAGCGTGTGTGGGGGATTGCTCTCGCAAATTAATAATTCATCAAGCACTTCCCGTGCAATCGCTTGTGGTTCGTTGGTGGGCTTCAGGAGCTTCATTCGATTGACCCAGTTTTCCGTAAACTCACGAAGTTCTTGGATTAAGTCTCTTTCGCCTCTTCTATGCGACTCTACCTGGGGCGCAGTTAACTGAGATACGGTCATGGTAATCCTCCCGTACGTTAATTTACGATCAGCCTGAGCTGTCTGTCTTCGTTGTCCGTATAGATCTTTTTCTGTCATCAGATCGTTAGGTTGTATTGCAGAAAAAAAGAGCCCAAAGTGTTGAAACACTTTGGGCTCTGGGATCACGTCCTCTGGCCATGTGGGCTGA
>BQIX01000406.1 GCA_021604145.1 Nitrospirales bacterium | reverse complement strand
ACTTTATGAAAATTCCATTTCTACAAATAATTTTCTTTTCTAGTCAGCATCAGCAAGAATCACATCACTGGCTTTTTCGCTGATCATATACACCGAGGTCACGATAAAGAATCCAGGAATCTTTGGAAACACTGAGGCATCGACCACACGCAAATTCTTCGTCCCATGTACGCGAAAGTTTCCATCGACCACGGCTAGTGGATCGTCCTTTGGTCCAATCTTACAGGTGCATGAGGCATGGTGACCCCAGGCATTGTCTTTCACAAACTGACGGAGCTTCTCCTCGGTATCATATTCCACCCCCGGGACTAACTCTTTGTCGACGACACCATCCGCGCGCCTCATGATCCGTCGCGCAGTTTGAATACCGTCAACAACTGAATCTAAGTCTTCCTGCCATCCAGCCGTGCCTTCGTCGAAATATCGGAAGTTAATATCCGGCGTATCTCTAGGGTCATTTGAACGGAGCGTAACCGTACCGCCACGGTTCTGTGTATGGGCTTTTAATATCGCCCAGGTAAAGAAGTTCTTTTGCCGGGCAGCATCAATGGAATACCCAGGATAGTACCCTTTGAAATAACCGACTAACCCAAAAATGAACAAGTCTGGATCCGGTCGACGGCTATCGGATCGTTTAATCAGTGATAAAACAGCGCCATTGGACGTATAGATCCCTTTCCCCGCTTCCCAATTTTGAAAAATTGGATCGGGGACTCCACCAGGTTCCGGAGGAGCAAAGGTCGCCCCTTCTAAAATTGAAAAATCATTTTTCATTTCGCTGACAACACCGACTTCATATCGGTCTTGTAAATTTTGACCGACTCCCGGCAAATCAACTTGAACATCGATTCCTTGTTTTTCTAACTCCGCCTTGGGACCGACGCCAGATAGTATCAACATTTGCGGTGTATTGAAGGCACCGCCGGAAAGAATAATTTCGCGACTAAATCGCACGGTCTGACGTTCTCCGGCATTTGGCATGGGGTTGACCTTAGGGTCGGCTCGATACAAATGTTGGCCTTCAAGATATTCCACTCCCACAGCTTTCTTGCCTCCGTCAGCGTCATCTTCAAACAGCACACGGGCCACCAACGCCCCGGTTTTGACTGTCAAATTATTTGGACAGGCCTGCTGCACCCGACGGATATACTCCCTGGTCCCTACCCGTTTCCCTTCGTTCGTCGATAGGGGCGTAAACACAAGGCCTTCCGGACTCATGCCTTTATCCCGCCAACGCCAATCATTGGGATCTAAATGTCCCTTGATTTTCAACTTGACGCGACTGATCAATCCGTCAACTCGAAAAATCGACTCGCGAAGTGTAGCCTTAATGAGCTTTTTGAGCGGTTTATCGCCAACCACCAATTTCGGGTCGGCAATGTTGGTCGTCAGCCATCCACTAAAGCCATGACGGGTCGGGTTGCTCTCTAAAAGTCCTGGTGCCTTCACATACTGACAACGCTCAAGCCGCTCAAAATACTGGCGCATATTGTCATCCGACCATGAAGAATCACCGGTCAACTCCGCAAGCTCATCCCAATCGCTCTTGTGCGGATATATGGTGATCATGGCATGGTGGGCCGTGCAGCCACCAAGCGCACCGGCACGCGGATATAACACTCCATCTTGATCTTTCACATACTTGTCATCACGTGCCTGCCTGCCGTCGGACTCATAATGTCTGACAAAAAAATTCCACGACTGTGATTCGTCCTCCGACGCCAACCCGTGAAACGCAGGGACTTGGTACGTATACGATTCGGTTTCTCCACCAGCTTCAAGCAGCAACACTCGATGCCCAGCCTTGGCAAGATTGGCCGCCAATGGACCTCCGCCAGCCCCAGATCCGACCACCACATATTCATACCCTTCTTCACCAGCTTCAACCGACGAACAAGAAATGGACGGCAATGGCTCAGACGGGCCATTTTTAAAGAGCGACGCACACCCACTGAGCCAGGAGGTCAGTCCCGCTGCAACGGTGGCGACTGTTTTTGAAAACGTTCGACGAGTAATGTCGGATTGAGGTCCTTTCTGTTTTGATGATGGCTCACTCATCGTCATATCATTTACAAGGTTTTGAGATATTCAATCAACGCGTACTTATCGTCATCGCTGAGCTGACTGCCATACTCATGACCACGATCGACAACAAAGTCCGTACACTTGTTCACCTTGAGAAGGTCCGGCACTAACTCTTTCAACAAGGTCAGACTTTGCTCATCGTTGAGATTCTGGGCCTTGATACGTTTGAGCCCAGCTTTCACCTTCACCAAAACCTTGACGAGACGGGCGAGTCGGACTGGATCTTTAAAAGACAGCTCGTTATTGATGTTGGCCAATAAGTTGATTGGCGTTCCCTTGGGAATAGGACCAATGCTCAACTCCTCTTCACCGTTTTTAAGAAGCTTGGCCTTCAGCTTGTCGGGAAGATATTCTTGATTAATTTTGAGATAGCTGACTTTTGTGGTTTTATAAATTGGCGGACACCAGGGGAGACCCCATGTTTCTTGACAATCTGAATTGAACCGCTTTTCCGGCCACAGCAATTTCTCCACACCGTCCTGAAAGGCTTCCATCCGTCCAGCAACTGATGGATCATTAGTAAATTTTCCCAACGCATTATTATGCAAATACGGAGCGGTGCTCCACATACTGACGAGCGAGGGCGACCGGTAGTAGCCGCGACCACCTCCGGGCATCTCGTATGTTGAGGGCTTTCCAGTCAGGGGATGATGCACTTTAATTGGACGGACGGCTGGAAGTGTTTTATAGGTTTCTGATGTGAAATTGTCCCAAATATGCCCCCTGAGCCCATTGGTGGCCAACGAGGCACAGGCATTGGTCTTGAGATCGGCAACAGAATACCGATGTTCATTCGACAGATAGTTATTTTCAAGAAAGTCCGGCTGCATGATCATCTGGCGCATCTGCTTTTTAAAATCTTCCGAGTCTACCCATTTATTGTAAAACGAATCGAATGGGGTCACAGTGTCATGTGGCTTGGGAAGTTTACTGGAATGACAGCTCGCACAATTATCGGCATACACGAACTTACCTCGATTGAGCACTGACTCATCATTCGTCAAGTACGATTGACCGCCGGGGGCATCTTTTAAGTGATGACCTCCTGCTGCCTTCAGGAAAAAGCTCGCGAGATTGCCAACACGTTGTTCCGTTGCCTGCCAATAGACAGAATTTTCTTTCGCTGTGGCCACGTCCATCGGAGTCTGCTTTTTACCCCCGACAATTGGCTTAAAATGTTGGATCCATTCTTCATGAAATTCGCCAATATTAATGTAGACACGACTCAGTGCACCGAGAATGCCAACAGAATCAGCCCCATCCTTAAGGATATGGGGTACGACCATTCGCGGTTGCGTGCCTGGGACGGCCAGCGCCCCACCGGCGATCTCTTCTTCTTCACCCGTCTCCAATCGAGCCCCAACTTCGTAAATGGCATTCATGGTTCGAGGATTATTGATGTTGTCCGTCGCAATAATCGAAGTGTCCAAAGCCCCAGGGGGCGAACTGTTAAATAACTGCCAGACAAAATTCTCCTCATCCGGATGGGCGATAAAAATTCTACCGATCCAAAAGTATTGCGCCCCGACATTGCTTGAAAGATTTTCCCATTGTGGGTTTTCCGGATCAGCCGGTGGATTCAGCGGATGAGGGCCGGCATGACAAAACGCACATGACATGCCGACACGGTACGGCCGTTCAAGTTCTTTGTCCAAGTAGTAGTCAGGGTCCGTGTAAAAACGCTCGGCATCCCAATAGTCCACAACATCCTGATCATACTCAGAGCTGGATTCATCGAATTTGGGATTGAGGAAGAGGCGCAATCCCACGATTCCAGAAGATTGCCCGTACACCGCCGGATCAAGCTTTTCGGATTCCGGTTCCACACGTTCATCGAGATAGAGTCCATATTTGGGGTCGGGACCAGTGGCCTTTTTAAATCCGGGCTCATTCATCAATCCTAAATATTCAAAACGATTGTCCCGGCTGTAATAATATTTTTTACCATTTTTATCGGGTTTGGGATAAGAAGAAAGTGTTTTCAGAAAGTCCAACGTTCCAAAGCTATTTTTGGCCATATAATCCCAAAACGCCTGATTGCCGCCCGTCCATAACATCCAGGTATTGCGTCCTTTTACTTCATCAGGCGTGAGCGC
>BQIX01000405.1 GCA_021604145.1 Nitrospirales bacterium | reverse complement strand
TGTCTTCGCTCATCAGGCAAGAGAACTCTACAACAACGCCATCACACTGGCTCAAAGTGGAGATATGGCTTCGGCTAAAAAACATGTCGAACAGGCCATTGCAAACTTTCCCCAATTTGCAGAAGCTCATCACCTTTTAGGCATGCTCTCATTCCGAGAATCGCCAAAATCTTCAGAAGCGATATCAAGCATGCGTCGGGCCATAGAGCTAAACCCCAATTTTGCGAAGGCACATTATGACTTGGGACTGATCTTTATCAACCAGCATCACTATCAGGAGGCGACGCAGACCCTACAAACCGCACTATCCATTTACCCTAACTATTGGGAAGCCCAACTCGCACTCGCCAAGCTGCATGAGCAAGCTCAAGCGTATAAGCAAGCCAAACACGGATACCAAGCAGTCCTTTCTATTGTGCCGGATCAGGCAGAAGCGCTGTATAATCTCGCGTATCTCTACAAACAAGACAATCAGGAAGACGAAGCGCTGTCACTGCTATCACATCTCACCCAATCCCACCCCCAACATGCGGATGGCTGGCATTTGCTTGGCCGTGTGGCAGAACAACAATCACAGATTCCGATAGCTATTGAAGCCTTTCAAAATGCAATAACCCATAACCCTCAACATATCCAGGCGCACTATGATCTCGGCTCGCTCTACCAATACCGACGCCAACCGCTAGAGGCGATTGACCAGTTTGAGACCGTTGCTCAACTTGATCCGCGCCATGTGGATGTTTTGCTAAATCTAGGAATACTGTATGCCGGAAATGAGCAACTCGACGAAGCAGAGCGCGTGTACAAGAAGGCCATAGAGTTAGATCCTACTCTGGTGGAAGCCTACTATAATCTCGGTACGTTCTTTGAGTTTTATCGAAAAGATACCACTCAAGCCTTAGCTCAATACCAGCAATACCTGAAATTAGGAGGAAAGGACGAGAGGATTCGTACGCTCACAGAACAGGTCACACCCTAATACGACCACAATTTTTTCCCAGCCATTTGAATTAACTCGTCCAAGGCGATATCCTGTAAGTATGAGAAACATCATGCGCACGGGTACCTCCGCCTTCAGAACACTTCACGTTCCGCAAACCCTTACCCTTGTGGTCTATCTACTCTTGGCTGCGTGCTCTTCAACACCGCACACGATTATTCCCAAAAGTTTGCAAGGCCAGGTCGACCAGAATCTTTCCTTTTCACAAATCAAAAAATCTCCTGACTCGCATATCGGAACTCTGGTTCTTGTTGGAGGTGAAATCCTATCCGCTAAGCGACTCAAAGACCAGACCCGACTTACGATATTACAGCTCCCCTTGACCGACAACCAAGAACCGACCAGCAATCGAACGAAATCTGAGGGACGACTGCTAGCCTTTCAGTCTGAATTTCTAGACCCTGCCACGGTCCCAAATGGAACGCGAGTGACATTAATTGGGAAAATCACCGGATCCCAAACAGAACTTCTGGATGAAATGGATTACGTCTACACAACGATGACCATTCAACATCTCAAGGTGTGGGAAGATACCGATGAATCCGGGTATGGTTATCGACCCTATTATGGGTATCCGTACGGGGGACCCTACTGGGGATATTATGGTGGGCTGTATCGCCCCTATCCCTATTGGTACTGGTGGTAGATAGACATCTCAAGCACAGACATCCATCAATACGCGCAGCAGATTTCAACACCGATTGCAGGTCACAACGACAGGCAAGAAAATTTACATGGCAAAAAACGAAGGAGGAAGATGCACAAGTTCAGTTTTTGATGCATAGGCGGTGTTTGAAAATTCTGCAATTAAGCCAACAGATTCATCTCCACCATTCAGTAACAGAATAATTGATGTTCCATCGACATTCCATTCATCAACAATAGTGAGGTGTCCTCTCATCACTGCCCGGCCCCACAATTCCGGCGCATACCGATACAATTCATTACTCCAGAGCTTTTCCTCTGACTGCGGTAGCCCATATGTCTGACTGATCCAACTTTTCACTTTTTTATAAGACCACAGAGGCTGCGCATCGTTTTTTCCTTCATTGGGGTCAAAGATATATTTGGCATTGATCAGACGATCATTCTCAAACGCATACGTCAACACCGTATCTATATCACTGATACGTGCTTGATATCCCAACCGATGTTCACCTGGTGATAAGGGTCGAGAATCCAGTTCCCATAAAAATTTTGCCGTCTCTTTATCTTTAACATCTGAAATGCTCATGCCCCAATTTGTGCTCCGAAACATATAGGTCCCAGGAAGCGATGGCAGAACGGTTTTCTTCATGACTTCAGGTGACTCACCATTCGAATACGATGGTGTCGTTGATTCAGAAGACTGCTCCATGTGAGAGGTCACCTGAGCTTGAGACATCGAACCTTCTTCACCCCCTGATGCATCTGAATGAGGCGGCACCACAAGGGCGCCATGCTGATCACGGTGATTCACAAACTGAATAAACTCATCATACTGCCCAGCCAATCCCGGCGCGCAGATACCAGTCATAAAAACAACCATCAGACTGCAGAAAAATAATTGCTGTTTCATAATTATTGTGCTCTTCCGATTGATGAGTAAAATGTTCATTTCGTCAGGACCACGACCTTGCAGTCAAGCCATCATCCAACAGACCTTCTCTATTTCATCGGCATTTTCATCTAAATCTTTAAAGGTTGAGCAAAACAATCAAAAGGTCAGAACTCCATCAAAATCCGTGAGGTCAGTCGAGAAGGCCGTAATTGGCGTTGATCATATCAAAATTCGACCAGACAACCATGGGTTGGCAGTCAAGTGCGTCGACGACAGCAGAGAGAGGTCTAATTGATTAAAGAAAACCCGAAGGCGCACTTAGGCAGGAGGCAGCATTCGAAACAGTTTTAACATAACGCAGTTTTTCCCAGCCAATCGCTGGGACCCGGGTCACGACGAGAAAATGGCAAATCAATCATTTCCGACCAATTGCACGCAAGATTTTGCATCATCTGAATATACCCGTTAAATGTCCCAGGCTTCGTGATATATCCGTTGACTCCTAACACCGAAGTGTTGAACATATCCTGTGCAGCCTTCGATGTTGTCAAGATAATGATTGGAATACGTGCAAGGGCTGGATCGGTTTTGATTTCCAAGAGGGCTTCGCCTCCACTTTTTTGTGGCATATTGAGATCTAAAAGAATCACGCCCGGACGCGGAGCGGTTTCAGCATCGGCAAAACTGCCTCGATTGTACAAATAATCAAGCAGCTCCTTTCCATCATGGACGAAACGAAGTTCGTGGCCAAGTTGTGCCTCTTTCCATGCTTCTTCAGTGAGTCGACAATCATCGGGATTATCTTCAGCTACGAGAACAGTCCAGGGCAACGCATGCAGACTTTCTTTACCCGCAGTATCGAACGACATGTATTTCCTCCAACTTGTTTCTGGATATTGGATTGTGGATTGTTCAGGAGGCAGCACGCCTCATACATGCTGAATTCTAGGATCTTATCGGATGCCGATATGAAAACTTGCGAAGAGAGTTTGAGGTACTTTGGAAGAAAGTAAGGAGAGAAGACAACAACGAGGAACACTAAGAAAAATCTCTGACTCAATACCTATAGCCGCTTCAGGTATACCGAAACGATAAAGGCCAACTTGTATAATATTGCTAGCCAATACGTAAGAGAAAACGTCAATCATGGCCAGAACATCCAAGCAGGTATAACCTTCTGATGTTTGAAGTGAGTCATCGCGCGGCGTTCGTTGATAGGCCTCAGCTGGACCTGGACACATGTCATTGATATATCAAGTCGATGGCTGAGTCACGCCGTTGAATGCCATGCAAGATTGCACCTTCTTGCATGGTATCGTGTCCAGGCATTCCAACTGTTGGATTCGCTATAGAAGTCGCAATTGAAGATGTCGCACAAAATAGGAAAAGGGAAACTACCAGATTATGAAGCCTCAACAACCCTACACGTCACCTCGCGATTGACTGATTGAAGAAGATGTTTCACCCGAGGAGTTTCCAAGATATTCGTCTTTCGACTACTCATATTTCCATAATCAAGAACCTGAAGAAGCTCGTCCCATCCTGTGACTCGTGTCAATAATGAATGGGATATTCCTCTATTCCAGGGTTGATCCATCAAAAATACACGAATACCCAGTTGGCAGTAGGCAAGGGCATGCAAAGGG
>BQIX01000404.1 GCA_021604145.1 Nitrospirales bacterium | reverse complement strand
AGCGTCAAACGATGGAGTCGTACTGTTTGCCGGGTATCTAGGTATTTACGGCAATACCATCATTATCGACCATGGCTATGGCCTGCAGTCACTCTATGCCCATCTCTCATCATTTTCTGTCAAAACCGGCGATGCCGTCCTCATTGGACAAGTTATTGCCCGTTCAGGTACAACGGGCCTCGCCGCCGGAGATCATTTGCACTTCAGTTTGGTCTTGCATGGAGAACAAGTGAACCCAACCGAATGGTGGGATGCCAATTGGGTACAGACCCGTATTCGAGATAAACTAAGCCTCGAGGCACCACCTGAGACCATTCTTGAACCGGAGCAACCAGAATCTGATGATGCCTTTGGACCCAGCCCTGGCCCCAGCCCTGGCCCCAACCCTCCGCCCGCAACCCCGTAGCCCAGAAACCTCAGTCGATCACCTTCGAATACGATGATTTCCATCCAGATGTTTAGATAACACAGCAATGGCCAAAACGAAATCCAAGAATCCTAAACCCAAACCTCGTGTCGATGAGATTATCACCTCTGTCCCCCTAGATGAGACGACACGACAGCGGTATCTCAACTACGCCCTCTCCGTCATTACCTCTCGAGCCCTTCCCGATGTTCGTGATGGCTTAAAACCTGTCCAACGACGCATTCTGTTTTCCATGTATCACAATCACCGGTTGACGCCCGATCGACCACCGATCAAAAGCGCAAAAGTCGTCGGTTCCGTCATTGGTGAATGGCATCCCCACGGCGACTCAGCCGTCTATGATGCCATGGCCCGCATGGCTCAGTCGTGGTCCCTACGACTGCCTCTCGTGGATGGACATGGGAATTTCGGGAGCCTCGACGGTGATCCTCCAGCCGCCTATCGATATACCGAAGCCCGACTCGCTCCGGCAGCTGTCGACCTGTTGTCAGAACTCAATAAAGAGACGGTTGATCTTCAACCCAATTACGATGGAAAAGGCGAAGAACCACTCGTTCTTCCTTCCCGATTTCCCAACCTGTTAGTCAACGGCTCCACCGGCATTGCTGTCGGCATGGCCACGAACATTCCTCCCCACAACCTGGGGGAAGTCATCGACGCGGCTGTGACCCTCATCAATGATCGCGATTGTTCAATTGCCGATCTGCTGAAACACGTCAAGGGTCCGGATTTTCCCACTGGAGGCGAAATTCTTAACAGCCGTTCAGACATTCGAGAAATTTATGAGAAGGGACATGGCTCAGTACGGCTTCGTGGCGAATACACCGTGGAACCGCGGGGACAAGGACAACCAGAGATCATCATCACATCAATCCCCTTTGCCGTCGACAAATCAACTATTGTCGAACGAATTGGGGAACTCATTGGTGCACGCAAAATCCCACAGCTTCTTGATGTACGAGATGAATCCACAACAGATGTCCGCATTGCACTTGAGGTCCAAAAAGGAGCCGATCCCAATGTGGCCATGGCGTATTTGTTCAAGAATACGCCATTACAGAACAATTTCTCGGTTAATCTCACCTGCTTAGTTCCGACACCAGGGGCATCGGCCTCACGGCCAGACTGTCTGAATCTCAAACAAATCCTGGAACAATTTGTCGATTTTCGGTTCGACACGGTCAAACGGCGTTATGAGTATGATTTACGGGTCCTTGAACGCCGCATTCATATCCTCAACGGATTTAAAATTATTTTTGACGCGCTTGATCAAGTCCTGAAAATCGTTCGACAGAGTGACGGCAAAGCCGATTCAGCACAAAAACTCCAGCAGCGCTTTGATCTTGATGCCATACAAACCGAGGCCATTCTCGAAACAGCGATCTACAAATTGTCGCGGACCGAAATCAAGAAGATGCTGGACGAGCTGAACGACAAGCGTCGACAGGCAAAGGAACTCAAGGCCTTACTGGCCTCCAAGCCGAGACTTTGGACGGTGGTAAAAAATGAATTGGCCGAAGTATCCAACACCTACACGGATAAGCGTCGAACGAAAATTGGAAGACGACAAACCGAAGAAGTCCAGTTTGATCCAGAAGCCTATATGGTGAAAGAAGATGCCATTCTCACCGTTTCAACAGATGGCTGGATCAGGCGAGTCGGACTGATTAAAGACTTGTCAAAAGCCAGGCTTCGAGAAGGCGATCGACTCATGCTGGCACTTGGCGGAAGCACGGTCGACAATATCGTCTTTTTCTCAAACTACGGCAGCGCCTATACTATACGCATCGGAGATATTCCTCCCGCACGAAGCGGATATGGCGACCCGGCACAAAAACTTTTTAAGTTCAAAGACGGAGAACGCATCATCGCAGCCTTGAGTTTAGATCCACGCATGCGACGAATCGACCCAGTCCAGACAAAAGGGAAAAAGGCCAAATCGCTCCCACTCTTTGAGCAAGTAGCCCAAGACGTATCAGTCACGATTGGCCAAGCCATGGCCGTGAGTTCAACAGGAATGGGCGTCCGTTTTGAGTTGAGCACCTTTCAAGAGCTGTCAACCCGATTGGGTCGAAAATTCATGAAAGTCAAAGACACGGAGGAAGTCGTTGGCCTAGGATTCCTCGAAGGCTTCCTCAACACATCGACTGTTGCCGTGGCAACGCAACGTGGACGACTGCTGCTTTGCCC
The DNA here is from genome assembly GCA_021604145.1 of Nitrospirales bacterium. GTDB lineage: Bacteria > Nitrospirota > Nitrospiria > Nitrospirales > UBA8639 > JAGQKC01. The sequence continues at coordinate 1,572 of BQIX01000404.1, read as the reverse complement.
GGCAGAAGAAGTCTCTCTCCTCTCGGGTCCTGGACGCGGGGTCATGGTCATCAAATTGGATCAACAGGACCACGTCGTGGCGTTTAGCCTCCTCAAAGACAAACACGATCAAGTCTTGCTGCTCAAACAAGATGGATCAAAACTTCCCGTCTCAACAAAAAAATATCAATCGGTGAGTCGTGGAGGTAAAGGGCATCCCCTCTTTCGTCGAGGAAGTTTGAGTGGTGCCGAAGTCCCGGAAGCAATATTACCTGAATTTCCAACAGAGCCAACCAATTAAATGGTTCATCACCACGTTCATCCAAGCACCTATGATCTTTAAAGAACATACCCATGGCTAAAAAATACGACGCAAGTGACATCGTGGTCTTAGAAGGCATTGAGCCGGTTCGACGTCGACCCGCGATGTACATTGGCGGGACGGACAAGACGGGCCTGCATCATCTCGTGTGGGAAGTTTTGGATAATGCCATTGATGAAGTGATTAATGGTCACGCCACCACGATTCTGGTCGAACTCGACAAAGCTCGTAATGGCATCACGATTACGGATAACGGACGTGGAATTCCAGTCGAGAAGCATCCAAAGTTTAAAAAATCCGCTCTGGAAATAATCATGACCACCTTGCATGCCGGTGGCAAGTTTGAGACGGGCAGCTACATTCACTCAGGAGGGCTCCATGGCGTCGGCGCCTCTGTCGTGAACGCCTTATCGCGTCATCTCGAAGTACGAGTGAAACGAGACGGACAGGAATGGTCGCAAACCTACCAGACCGGCAAAGCCCAAGGACCAGTCAAACGAATCGGCCAGGCTCGGGGGACGGGCACAATGGTGTATTTCCGACCAGATCCCGCTATTTTCGGAAAAATGACCCTCTTTGATCCGGTCTTACTGAAAGACACGTTGGAAGCCAAAGCCTATCTTCATAAAGGCCTCAAACTGACGTTTCGCGATGGATCTTCAGGGGAGACGCATCAGTTTGTTCACGAACACGGCATCCAAGAGTACTTAGTCAAACTCGTCACGGATCGTGGACGAAAACCGTCGGCAGACTTTGTGTTTTATTTAGACCGCAAACTCAAGAACGCAGGCGATCAGGCCGCAAACGGTAGTGGATTCGGAATGGAAGTGGCTCTGCAATGGACCGATGAACCGGCTGAATTTATTCGAAGCTACGTCAACGGCGTTCCCACTCCGAACGGCGGCACGCATGAAATCGGACTCCGTGCCGGGATCGTCAAAGCTGTTCGAAACTACATTGAAACGCATAATTTGACGCCCAAAGGCGTCAGCCTCCAAGCCGAAGATATCCGCGAAGGCTTGGCCGCCGTACTCAGTGTCTTGATTTTGAATCCGCAGTTTCAGGGACAAACCAAAGAACGTCTCAATAATCCAGAAGTGCAGGGTGTAACGGATAGCGCAATCCGCCCGGCCTTGGAAACCTTCCTCAACGAAAACCAGTCTATTGCTGAATCACTCGTTGGCCGCATGGTCCTAGCTGCCCGAGCCAGAGAAGCTTCACGGGAAGCCTCTAAAGCCGTGATGCGAAAATCCGCCGTCAGTCATCGATTG
>BQIX01000403.1 GCA_021604145.1 Nitrospirales bacterium | reverse complement strand
TTCATTTCTCTCGGGATTTTTGGGAAACCTCAAGATACGGTGCATCGAGAATATTTTGATATATTGAATTTTACAATATCGGAGTCAGGGTATCCGTTTTCATTTAGACGCTTGGGTATGTTCTCTCCCCATCAAATCTGTGTGTGGCAGCGGCAGCGTCTTTAGGATGTGAATGTTCGTCTGTTCAAACTGGTTCAAAGTTTTCTTTTATTCATGTGCCGAAGGGGTGTGATTCGATGTTTATGACAAATGGTAAGCCCATTACCAATGTTGAAACACAGGAATCAGTGGCTGCATTGACATTTGACGATGGTCCGCATCCGATTTACACGCCATGGGTTTTGCGTGTCCTTCGCGAGCATGATGTAAAAGCAACCTTTTTTATGGTGGGGGAAGCTGCAAGTCGGTTTCCGGAGATTGTTCACGATGTGGCGCGAGATGGGCATGTCATTGGCAATCATTCTTGGGATCACCCTAATCTGACAAAAACCCCTTCCCGCATGCATCGTTTGCAGCAATTGAGAAAAGGTGCTAAGAGCACAGCGCCTTACTGCCAAAAACTTTTTCGCCCTCCGTTTGGCGCCCAAAATGCCCAGATTCGTTTCGATGCCCGGTTGTTTGGTTATCAGATGATCTTATGGAATGTCTCAACCCAAGATTGGGTCCGACAGGATTCTGGCGACATTACAAAAAAAATGATCGAACGTGTGAAGCCAGGCTGTATCATGCTGTTGCATGATGCGATTTATGCAGGAAATGAAGTGTCGGAACAGGATAAGGACAGAGTGCCAATGCTCAATGGATTGGATCAAGCGCTTTCTACATTAACGAGACAAATACGGTTCGTCACCGTTCCTGAACTGTTACGAGCTGGAAAGCCGGTTTGCAATTGGTCGTCATCTGATTAAACAATGAGGTAGGGGTTTTTTATGGATAAGCAGTATGGCATTACTGGTTTGTATAGATCGAGAAACAAGTACGTCCACTATAATGACTTATCACTTGAGGATGAATGGCAGTTAGAAGTCTATTTGCATGCCTTAGGGTTATTGAAACGGCACAACTTGAGGTCCATTGTTGATATTGGCTGTGGTTCAGCTTACAAATTACTGACCTACTTTGACGACTATGAGACGATTGGATTAGAGCTGCCAGTCAATGTCCAAGTGCTTAAAGAAAGATATCCGAACAAGCAATGGCAAATTTCAGACTTTACGACAAATCCCTCAATCACAACAGATGTGGTGATTTGTTCTGATGTCATTGAACACCTCGTTGATCCAGATGAGTTGTTAGCGTTTATCAAACGAATTTCATATCACTATCTTGTGGTCTCAACTCCGGATCGAAGTCTTATTTACAGGCCCTGGCAGCGAGGATATTGGGGGCCACCCAACAATAAGGCGCATCAACGAGAATGGAATTTTGACGAATTCTATAAATACCTTTCTGCTCATTTCGACGTTATTGACCATCGAGTTACGAATTTACAGCAGTGGACGCAAATGGCTATCTGCAAACCAAAATAGCATGCATGCTGAAGTCTCGAGGAAAAACAAGTTTTTCAAGCACTAGGAATCTTTGTGTAGATTGTGGGTCTGAGAGGTAACCCATGGCAAGACTCGGCATGGTAAAAGCGATTCTCTCAGTATGTGAGAAAATAGGGCGTGCGGAGTGTTCGGATCTTTTACTCCAATAGAATATTCTGTGCCAGTCTGTCTTGCCGGGAAATATCGGCACGATGAGCCTTCATGTCGTAAATGCGCAGGCTGTGCTGAACGTCTGAACTGATAAAATTTTAGCTCAACCCCATTTCCTATCGTACTCATGAAGAGAAAAGACCTTTCAACGTTCCAGGATTCACTGGCCTATGTGTTTCTGGGAAAAGCGAGAAGGTTTTTTCGTGAAGTGCAAGAAGAAAAGGCCAGACGTCATTCGCCTGAATGTCGTGTGATCACACTTTTCCCTGAAGGTTCTAGGCGAGGACAGGTTCTCTTTTCCTATATTATTGGTGGGTTTTTTCTTCAGCCTGGTGCATCATTCCCCAATAAACACACGAATATCTGGCAATCACTTCAGATGGTGACCACCTTTGTTGAGCTTGGCTATGAAGTCGATGTGATTCATTGGACGAATCATCATTTTGTTCCCCAAAAATCTTATTCCATCTTTGTGGATGTTCGTAACAACATGGAACGACTTACGCCACTTCTTCGTCCCGATTGCATCAAGATCATGCATCTCGATACGGCCCACATTGTGTTTCATAATGCGGCCGAAGCCACTCGCTTATTGCAGTTACAACAGAGACGAGGAGTGACCTTAAAAGCTAGAAGGTTTGAAATGCCAAATTTAGGGATTGAACATGCTCATTGTGCCACGACGACAGGTAATGATTTTGTTGCTGATACATTCGCATATGCACAGAAACCCATCTATAAATTGCCAAGCCCGTGTGCCATCCTCATGGATCAACCTCAAAAGAATTGGGAGCATTGTAAAAAATACTTTCTGTGGTTTAGTAGTGGGGGGCTTGTTCATAAGGGCCTTGATTTGGCGTTAGAGGCCTTCACCGCATTACCAGAGTGTCATTTGATGATCTGTGCTCCCATTGAGCAGGAGAAGGACTTCGTTTCGGCCTATTATCAAGAACTTTACGAAACTTCGAATATTCATACTGTTGGATGGGTTGACATTGAGAGTCAGCAGTTTCGTGAGATCGCGAATGCGTGTGTTGCGATGATACATTTGAGTTGCTCTGAAGGTGGAGCTCCTTCAATCAAGACCTGTATGCATGCAGGGTTAATTCCAATTGTGAGCTATGAATCAGGAGTTGATGTGCATGATTTCGGTCTAACGTTGACGGATTGTTCAATTAGTCGTGTTCAAGATGCGATTACACAGGTGTCTCAAATGTCTCAATATGAACTAGAGGAAATGTCGCGACGCGCATGGAAGTTTGCTAGGGGAAATTATACAAGAGAAAATTTTGCGAAAGAATATCGGGAAGTGATCTTGAAGATCAACGATGCGTATGGTGCTAAAGCGTGATTCATCATGATTGATGTTCAACAAGATGGATACTGAGGGTTTCAATTTTCGACGTGTTGTTGACGCTGTGTAAGAAGATAAAAAGAATAGAAAGTTCACGGAATCGTTTTTTCGGTTCTCACGTCGACACAATTTCAAACACAACTCTTTCACAGATTATCTAGTTTAGGGCCGGGTAACCTTGGTTTTGATGGAGCGGTCTGAAATTCAGACTAACAGGTTTGTGGTTTGTATGTTTGAGGAAGTATTGGGTTTTGTCACACGGCCCTAGAGATTTCATATGCAACTGTGTAGGGTATATGCTGTTTATTGTCTTTGGGAAGGCCGGCCACACTGATTGTTCTTGGTGAAGGTAGTTCGTCAATTTTGTGATTTATCGATGTAACCCAAATGAACCATATAGAAATGTTCAATCTTCTCAATGTCATTGCTGAAATAACTGACATTGTCCGTATTGCCAGACTGTGATGATATTTTCAACATGGGACACAATTTAGCGCTGAGTGTTATTATTCCGTGCCTGAATGGTGAGGCGACGCTTGCGCAACAGCTTGATGCTCTTGCTGCCCAACAGTGGGACCATCTATGGGAACTCGTGATTGTAGATAATGGTTCAACTGACAAATCAGTTGAAATAGCACAGCAATATGCAGGTTTCTTCTCGCATTTTCAAATACTTGACGCATCGGCGAGGAAAGGTGGATCGTATGCGATGAATAGGGGGGTGGATGCTGCGACGTCGGATTATCTCGCTGTTTGTGATGCGGACGATGAGGTTGAGCCTGGGTGGGTAGCTTCTATGGGAGAAGCACTGCAAGTTCATGATATCGTTTGTGGGAAATTTCGGTTCGACAAGTTTAATGACCCGCGTACAGCTCAAGATTCAGCTGAAGCGTGGAAAGATGGGTTGTATACAGGGCGTTTTCTGCCTGGAGGGGGTAGTGGGAATTTTGGGGTAAGACGAGCTCTCCACGAACGCGTTGGAGGATTTGATGAATGTCTCCCACATGCATATGATGCAGATTATTTTTGGCGTATTCAATTGGAAGGATTTGCACTGCATTATGTTCCAGAGGCCGCGATTCAGATACGCATAGCGCGTGTTAATCCGTCATTACGCTCCATTTATTATCGAAGTAAAAAC
>BQIX01000402.1 GCA_021604145.1 Nitrospirales bacterium | reverse complement strand
GATGCATGGAACAATCGTGTGCTTCTCTGGAAGACTGTTCCACAAGATAGTCACACACCTGCGGATGTGGTGTTAGGTCAAAAAGACATGATCTCCATTGATGCCAACCGAGGAGCTGCTGTTCCGAGTGCGGCAACCTTGCATTGGCCGTATGGTGTCTGGTCCGACGGAGAATCCTTGATGGTTGCGGATAGTGGCAATCGTCGAATTCTACAATGGCAGACCTTTCCAACTGATCATGGCCAACCAGCAGATCTGGTTCTTGGACAACAGACCTTTACATGCCGAAATGAAAATGCTGGTGGAGAGCCCAACGCCATGAGCATGCGGTGGCCCCATAGTATCACCAAATGGAACGGCAATTTGTGTGTGGCTGATGCCGGAAATAATCGAATCATGGTGTGGAATGGAATGCCTACGCATCATGGTGCTGATTGTCAATGGATTCTTGGACAATGCAACTCGCGCCTGGTGGATCACAACGCCAGTTTGTATTGGCCCAGAGCCGAGACCTTAAACATGCCCTATGGGATCACTACCTGTGGAACGTGGTTGCTCACGGCTGACACGGCGAATTCCCGATTGTTAGGGTGGCCTCAAACGCATCTATTGACTGGGGGTAAGGCTCAGGCCTTGGCAGGACAACCGACATTCAATGCCAAAGGTGACAATCAATGGAAACATGTCAAGAGAGGGAGTCTGTGTTGGCCGTATAGCGTTCAAGCCTGTGGGAAAACCATCGTCGTGGCCGATTCAGGAAATAATCGTATTCAACTGTGGTCTTTTAATCCAACACTCGAAGTATGATTCGGACATCGTTACATGGACTTTCAACTGAAGATGCCGCATGGCACATCCAAATCCAAGGTCTTGTCCAAGGCGTAGGATTTCGTCCGGCCGTGTGGGTTCTGGCTCAACGCTATCACCTAAGAGGACGGGTTTTGAATAATGGACAGGGTGTGCAAATTATGGTTGCAGGAAAAAGCCCCGCTATGATGAGTTTTGTCACTGAGTTGACCAAACATCCACCACCACTTGCTAAAATTAGTCATGTGGCGTGGGAACCGATTTCGACATATGCCATACCCGAACGAGGATTTCTCATTGCGAATACCGAAAACACGGAAAAGACAACTGGAATCATTCCCGATGCCGCGACGTGTTCGGCATGTTTCAAAGAAGTGTTTGATCCGTTTGTCCGTCATTTTCGATACCCGTTTACGACTTGTACAAATTGCGGCCCTCGACTGACTATTCAGCGACAGATTCCCTACGACCGAGCCCACACTGCCATGGCACCCTTTCCCTTCTGTGCCGCCTGTGCACATGAATATGGCGATCCTCAAACTCGGAGGTTTCACGCAGAATCTATTGCATGCCATACCTGTGGACCTAAAGTCTGGCTAGAACGGGCAGACCAGAAACCTATTGCCATCGATGCCTTCAGCATGCTGGATGAAATAGATGCGGTCTGCACCCTGTTGACGCGCGGTCATATTGTCGCCATTAAAGGACTCGGTGGATTTCAGTTAGCCTGTGATGCCACCCAGGCAGAATCTGTCAGCAGACTACGAATACTTAAACAACGGGAAGGAAAGCCGTTTGCGCTCATGGCCCGTGACATGGAGGTGATCCGACAATATTGTTCAGTGAATGATCAGGAGGCCGCTCTACTTCAATGCCCAGCTGCACCGATCGTGCTGCTTTCCTCTGAAAGCCATGATTCGTTGCCTCCCGGTGTGGCGCCCAATGTGAATATGTATGGATTTATGCTTCCTAATTCTCCGCTCCACCATCTCATCCTCAAACGAATGAATGTACCTATCGTTCTGACGAGTGGAAATCGAGCAGGAGAGCCACAATGGATCAACAACGAATTGGCCAAGGAACACTTAGGCGACATTGCGGAATACTTCGTGTTTCATAATCGGGAAATCACGCAGCGTGTCGATGATTCCGTTGTGAAAATTATGTTGAACGTCCCTCGTATTTTCCGCCGGAGTCGCGGCTACGCTCCGATTCCCGTCACTTTTCCTCCAAGCTTTGGACGAGCACCGAGAATATTAGCGATGGGTGGGGAACTGAAGAATACGTTTTGTTTTCTGAGAAATGGAGAGGCGCTGTTGTCTCACCATATCGGCGATTTAGAAGATGCCTTGACCTACGCTGATTATCAGCGTGCGCTGGCACAGTATCAGGGAATATTTGGACAGACGCCAGAGGTTGTAGCCATTGATCGTCATCCTGAATATTTGTCAAGCAAGCTGGGGCGAGAGCTGGCCGATCATCACAAACTGCCCTTGAGCGAGATACAGCACCATCATGCTCATCTTGCTTCGTGTTTGGCTGATAATGATATTCCACTCAATACCTCTCCTGTCCTTGGGGTGCTGCTGGATGGACTGGGAGTAGGGGAAGACGGCACTTTTTGGGGAGGAGAGTTTCTTGCCGGTGATTATTGTGACTTTACTCGTTTAGGAACGTTTAAACCAATTGCGATGCTTGGGGGCAATCAGGCGAGTAAGGAACCTTGGCGAAATACCTATGCGCATGTGGTTGCAGAAATGGGCTGGGCACAGTTCAAGATGAATTATCATGAGTTGCCGTTGTTTCACTATCTTGAGGAGAAGCCGCGTGCCATACTGGATCAAATGCTGAGTGAACGGGTGAATAGCCCGCTTGCAAGCTCTTGCGGCCGACTGTTTGATGCCGTTGCCGCCGCTCTGGGAATTTGCCAAGATCGTATACTGTATGAAGGGCAAGCTGCCATGGAATTGGAGGCAATGGTGGATCGTACTGCTCTCGAAACGGAACATCGGGCCTTGGCCTATCCATTTTCTATTCCCCGGCTTCGGCATTCCCAGCTCCGCTATGTCGAACCATTGGCTATGTGGGAAGCTCTCTTAGGTGATTTGCTGTTAGACACCCCAAGACCTGTCATGGCCGCTCGATTTCATAAGGGACTCGCAAACGTTATCTGTGCCATGGTCAAGGTTTGTAGTCAAAATTCTGAAGGTCAACGTGCGTATCAGACCGTGGCACTATCTGGAGGCGTCTTTCAAAACAAGATTCTGTTTGAGCTGGTGCATCAACAGCTATGCGATGAAGGATTTTCTGTGCTATCGCACCGCCAGGTTCCCATGAACGACGGCGGTCTAGCTATGGGGCAAGCTGCCATTGCAGCAGCGCGCTGCCTGAATCATTACCAGGAAAATTGATTATGTGTTTAGGCATTCCCGGACAAATTGTTGAAATCGATGACAAAGAACAGAAGCTCGCTATCGTTGATGTTGGGGGTGTACGACGACAAGTGAATATTGCCTGTATCGTCGACGACGAGCATCCTCCAGCTTCGTGCGTTGGTGATTGGGTGCTCGTGCACGTTGGATTTGCCATGAGCCGGATTGATGAAGAGGAAGCCGAACGAACGATTAAACTTTTGACTGAGATGGGGGAGGTCCAGGCGGAACTTCAAGCCATGCGAGAATCTAATACCTCGTAAGACGATAAAAGCTATGTCTGCACAAGACGCCCTATCTTCCTTGTATCCCTTCTTGCAGTCTCATCAACAGCAGGATTCTGCTCGGCCTAATCGTGAATTATTAGAATCGACTCTTCAGAAATCTCAGGATAGTATTCAGGTTCTCCAAGCCTTCTTTGCCAAACACGCTCAACAGGTCGTAGACACAGCGCACGCGATCGCCACGATCTATCGTAACGATGGTCGGCTCCTGACGATGGGGAATGGTGGATCAAGTTGCGATGCTGCACATATCACCGTGGAATTTTTGCATCCGGTTACCACAGGTCGTCCATCCCTCCCAGCCATTAATTTAGCAGCAGATCAAGCGATGATGACGGCAGTGGGCAATGATGTGGGTTTCGACCAGATATTCGTTCGGCAACTGATCGCGCAAGGAAGACGAAAGGATGGAGTGATCGGAGCCTCAACGAGTGGTAATTCAAAAAATATTCTTCGAGCATTTGAGAAAGCCCATGACATGGGCATGACAACCATCGCCCTCACAGGTGGGACCGGTGGTCTTATGGCAACTTCAACCGCTCTTCACCATTGTTTGGTTGTCGAGACGGATAGTGTTCACCGAATTCAGGAATGTCACGTTCTCATCTATCACATTATCTGGGATCTCGTGCATACACTGCTTGCCGATGAGCGTGGAGCTGTCACGTCAACAAAGGTGCCTC
>BQIX01000401.1 GCA_021604145.1 Nitrospirales bacterium | reverse complement strand
GTCTATGGATCCTGATGATGTCATGCATCCCAAGGGTCCCAAATCTCCTGCTGAGATTGAGGACATCATCATGAAACATCCATTAGTCCAGTATCAAGGACTCTCGCCCAAACACATGGATTATATCCGCGTCCAGCAGATTGTCGAACCCGTCAACCGTCGTGCCATATACGACATGATCATTCATCATACAGTAGAGGCGCAACAGCAACAAATCGTATTACAGCAAATGGAGGAAGCCTTACAACAGTGGTCCCGATATCAGGACGGCATTGCCAGATCTTGCGGCCTACGCCAGTAGTCACACCAGGTTCAGAACATCACTCTTCCCCGATTCCCTCATCCCCTTATTGCAGTTCTCGCAGAGAATCATCTTAGGGTTTCACCTCAAACAAGAGAGATTCACGGATCAGCGTACTGAGTAAAAAATCGGCAAGAGAAAATGAAAAAGCAGCACTGCCATATTCAACCTAGATGGACAGTTCTGAAGTAACGATAGGAAAGACACTTACTTCTGTAGCATAGTAATGACTGGAATATCAGCAGGAGGAAATTCAAATTCAGAGAAATTCTCTGGCTTCACCCAAGAAAAGGCCGCACATTCTACAGCCTTGGGGACACCACTAATGATTGAACATTTAAAAAAACTCAACTCAACGACTTTCTCTAGATACTCATGATGATTGGTCATGAAATGGACAGGTCGGCTAACCTCAATGTCTAATTCTTCTAATATTTCTCGAGCAACACAATCCTCCAGTGATTCCCCATCGTAACGTTTTCCTCCTGGGAATTCCCAGAATCCACCCAGATGTACCCCTGGGTTACGTTGCGTAATCAAATAGTACCCATCTTGCACGATCAGGGCTGCACCTACTTGAACATGGGGCTTCACGGCTACTTGAAAGTTACGAAGATTTATAGGGAAAAACCTTGCAAAATTTCTGCATCGGACATAATAAACAAAACGGCTTCCTCGCCGTACAGACCATTGAGCCAAAATCCATCAACGCTTGATTAAAATCATAGCCCTTCCCTTTGGGAATCGACTCTTCTGATATGGCCCATAATTTCGTTTTTTGACTTTTGGGATCACCATCACCCACGAACACACGATGCAACACCCGCATGACATTCGTATCAAGAATGGGAGCATCTTCTTGAAATGCAAATGAACGCACAGCTCCCGCCGTGTATCGCCCAATACCCTTTAAAGACAATAATTCATCAGGATCTTTAGGGATTTCTCCACCATAGCGTTCTACAGATTCACAGGCAATACTATGTAAACGGTAGGGACGGATATTGTATCCTAACGGATACCACGTCTCTCTTACCTGCTGCGGTTTAGCAGCGGCAAGATCGGCAACCGTTGGATATTTTTGTAAAAATTCGTGATATTTGGGAACCACTCGATCAACTTGAGTTTGTTGAAGCATCACCTCCGAGACGAGAATTTTATAAGGATCATTCGTTCTCCTCCAAGGAAGATCACGACCAAACTCTGCATACCATTTCAATAATTGAGTTTGGAATTTTCGTTTAATTTTAGCTTCTAAGAGTCGTGGGGCTTTCGCTTTCGCCAGCTTTTTCTGCTTAGGAGAGGATTTGACACGTGGAATAGAAGGACGACCCATTATACAGCGGGATTGTATGGAGAGCCGACGTGGATTGCAACATCCCTTGTCACTAGGGACGCATTCGAATAATGAGTCCTATGAGCGTTAGACAAACCTGGTACGATCTTTCTCATCAGGCAGCCGGCAACTGTCTCGCTTCCCCATCCACTGATATCTTCGACGTCCAATAAATTGATACACCATATCCCTGATAGTCCGTGGAATGACAATACAGACATAGAGAAGAGGCCACATCCCTGTCAATTCCTTAGCCACTTTCAGGGCCGCCGTCGACTTTGTGAAAACTTTCCCGTTTTCAAGATACAAAAAGGTTTCAAAATCTTGCGTATCAAAATGGTTAATTTGTAAAATTTGCTGTCCCGGTTCTGATTGCAACGTTCCAAACACGAATTTTTGCTTCGGATCTCTTTGAATGACAAAGTCCACGGTAGCATTGCAAAAGTTACAAACCCCATCAAAGAGAATAACTCGTGGATAACGTTCCCAAGACTGAACGTTATGTTTCACATCCTCCATTGATTTACCTCAGAAAATAACGATGAACTCCAGTCACCTTTTCAACCGCGTACCAATACCTCGGCATATTCTTTTTCCCTCGCTCAATACACTCATGATTCCACCATTCTATCATACTAATTTGGGAACGATGGTTAAAATCCAGACACGACACTCAATGCACAGCAATATGTAGGAAGATGTTATAGCCAACTTGAATGAAGGCGATCCCTTGATCGCTAACGGAGTTGGCACTTAGCACCAAGCAGTTGAATTGGCTAATAATTTTCCAAAAAATATTTCTCAGTTCACCACCATGAAAAACAATGCATATACATCAATCATCTTATCCCTTCTCATTATGGCTAACGTGGGAATGTCACCGTCCTGGAGCTTTGCAACTGAACCTACAGGCATTAGCCGGCTGATTCAAGTTTCAGAGTCATCGATAAAGACAGGACTCCCTTCTTCAACTCGCCCTCTGTTTACCGCATCTGAGTTAGAAGCTTTCTTGCATGAGCTAGAAGGCATTCCTCCTGAATGGAACCTCTACCATGATCGTCCAGGAGATGAGCTTGGAGAACGAATTTTCACTTTAAATCGAGCACGTGACGAAGCAAGAAATGGGCATCAACTCCTTCGACAACACATCGCTTTTTTTTGGAGCGGGTTCCTACGAAAATATGATATCCACCATCAAGGCTTTCGAGTTGCTGTCGGACCAGTACTGACTCAAACCAAGTGGGGAATTGTACGATTTAAACCCGTAAATCTACCGAATGATATGCTTGCAGTCCCATCAAAGAAGCTTCTGAAGATCTTGCAAGCAAAAATCAGCCAAGGCAAACAAATTGAAATTACTATTTTGTATACAGGACATTTGATCCCTCACGAATCCCTGATGTACACGTTCTCACATGATGACACCGGCCTCGGTATGATCTTACCTTTCGTTAAAATCGATGAGGTCCAATACCTTGTAAAATAACAACGGTCAAGCTCCATACGCCTTCATCTTCGAAGGCAGGAAAAGGAACCATTTCGTTCAAAATTCAAGCTAACCCCTAACTAGACAATCCTAGAAGAATTCGGCTAACCTTTATTAACTTTTCAGAACTGCACGTTACGACCTTGTCAATCATGTGCACGCGAGAGAGCATCAGAGGCTATTATTTGTTTGAATCATCGCAATTGATTTGAGTGTACGGTAAGAACCTTTCATACTTGGCTTTCAATGACCATGTATTATTCTGTGGAAATATCCATATGCCAAAAACATTTCAAGTCTTCGTTCATTTCCTGTAAATCCTTGCCATAATTCATACCGAGTGTAACAGCTCATAATCTTATACTTTCGACCCTGTTTGTGCGGGCAGGTCAAAGAGTTACCATTCCTTTCTTAGATGGTCTCTAAGATCAAGGAGACTCGACATTAATTCTCCAGCACCTCCCCGAAATTCTTACGAACGCACCCAAACCTTGTCAAAATCCATTCAAGTTTCATCTCATTTTATTTATCGCTCTGCCCAAAATTCTTTGGACCGGGCATTCTTATCAAGGAGGATTCTATGCGCATTTCACCAACAACTCATCTAAGTTCTAGCAATCAAACTTACGTAGAGCAACCTAAGCTTGAACGGCACTATTTAGAAACGACCATCAAGAATATTAAGACCATGGTCAAAAATGGAGGACCAAGACCCGAGGAATATGCGGAATTGAACAAATCGATGGAGACTTTAGTAACGCACAAAAAGCTTGGAACGATTTCACAAGAACAATTCACTGAAATTCTTCATGCGTTTGGAGAGGCACTCTCAACAGACACGATTCAAGGGTTTGTCTTGCACAAACCCCATGGTTATGCAGGTGACTTTGAGGTCATTGAACGCATTTATAAGCATTACCTTTCCTCCGATCCCAATCTGACGAATTGGGATAGGTTTTTCCACACACATAAGGCTCCCCAAGCCGTACGTAACCGGGTTTCATACTTTTTGGAACAAATCTATAAACTCAAAATTCGCTATCCAAAACAGGCCAGGGTCTTAAATGTGGCAAGTGGACCTGGACGGGATATGTA
>BQIX01000400.1 GCA_021604145.1 Nitrospirales bacterium | reverse complement strand
TCCAAAGAGTAGTAAGACCGTCTTCATGAAACCCTCCTTTTAGCACATGAGTGGAAAAGTTACGGTAATATCACTTAAGAATGTCTCTACTGTTTTATGACGCGGCAGGATACCATGTGATGTGATCGTGGGCAATTAAAGGTTTGACAGGCTGGAAGATTCTTCGTCCTGTAGCAGAATGCCGTAAATTGAATGTGTTAAGATGCTGAACAAATCTGAATCATAGCTGTTCAAAGCTTGGAGACTGTGAACACCGTATGGCCTTAAATGAGAGAAATCGTCAAAAGTTTGTTGCTGGCATGAATCGACGGATAGCCGAACTTCGTGTGAAAACTGAGGAAAGTTTGGATTTTGCGATCGACACGATGTTTCAGGAACGCGTGGAAGCGTATCTTCGGTTGGAAGAAGGGTTGGCTGAGGTTGATCGAATGTTAAACGTCGTGGAAGAAGATATTGATGAAGCCCGTGAGCTCCATGCAGCTGAACGATTAGAGTCGCGTTTGGAGTTTATCGAAGACCGATTTGATGAATTTGATAGTGAAATTCGACAGCGACCCCGTCGCCGTCGAAAGAAAATCAATCTCTTCAATTTTTTTAAAGCAGCAGGAGGAGGGGGAGGAGATCCAACGGCTGCGAAAGGCGAGATTAACTCTGCAGGAGAAGCGTATTCGGCCTTAGGGTTGGAATTTGGGAGCCCCATGTCAGCTGTGACGCGAGCTTTTCGACAACAGATTAAGAAAATCCATCCTGATGTGCGCAAAGGCGATCGCAGCTCTGAACCAGAGCTGCGTAAGATTATTGAGGCCTATCAGTTTTTAAAAGACGATCATGCCGCTTTCCCATCAGAGCCTTCGACATCGGGCGGGTAGTCACCTTAACCTTAAAAGAGTGTATTCACCGTTTCTGGTGGTCTTGCGAGTAGCACCGTTTTGCCTTTTTCCACGAGAGGCCGTTGAATGAGGTCAGGGTATTGAATCATCAGATCGATGATCTCGTCGTCGTTCATGTTGGCAATTTTGGACTTATGGGATTTGTAGACGTCTTCTTTCGTTCTGAGGATGTCTGCGGCTTTGATTCCTCCCTTTTTTAACAGTTCTTTCAGCCTTGTTTTGGAAAACGGCTTTTCGTAATAATTGATGACTTCATAGGGTTTACCGCTTGCGTCGGCAAGTTTGATGACTTGTCGACATGTTGAACAGGTGGGTTTCTGGTAAATCATCACTTTTTCCATTATTTCTCCTTGCTTAAGGGGGTAATCCATAATGACCGCATGAGCCGGTATCAACCTTGACCTCTTTTCAAAGACCGTGCTACAAGCAAAACTTAGGCATATGGTGATTTCGTTCTTTATATTGTTAACTTCATAACATTGACGTACATTATGACGACTGCACAAACCGTTTCAGACAGTGAGTTCGGCTGTACGTCTGAAACTCAGCGTACATTAAAAGACTTACGCGTCAAACGTAAAGGGCAGCCGGTCTATGTTTTGGGGCATGACGAGCAGTTCAAAGGGCAAGAGGGGGTCTTCGAATCCTTTAATGTCCGATTGGCGGTCGTGAAGTTTGCTAATGGGAAGTCTGTAGGGTTTGATCCCTTGGATCTTCTGCTTCCCTGTGAGATCCATGAAAATGGTGAAGCGTACTTTGAAATTCGTTATTGCGAACAATGCGACCAGGTATTTCCTCTTACTGCCAGAGAATTTTGGGCTGAACAGGAACCCACAACTTGTCCGGAATGTGCGCTGTAGTCGTTGTCGTTTTACTGAGAATGGTCGTCTTCCTGTCGTTACTTGCTTGAGATAAACGGCTATTTTATTGTTTTTGGTTTGTGGCCGTCTCTATTGGTGGATCATAATCGTTACGGGGGTCTCTCCCCCAAATTCTTGACTGATTTCAATGCCTTTCTCCTTGCCATCCTAATCGTTTTTTCCTCGATCATTCTGTAATCCTAGGTGAGAGCACTGTACTAGAATTTCTTGATTCAATTTATAATACAAGAGAAATGAGGTATGCCGAGGTCCACTTACAATTCCAATAAATCCTTTAAGAACGAACAGGTTCGAAAGGGGCAGTCAACTTCCCTTGAGCAGACGGCGAGCTTAGCTTATGCGAAGACTACGCCTACCAGGGTTGAGCGAGATACGATGGGAGAGATCATGGTGCCAGCTCAAGTCTATTACGGCGCGCAAACAGCTCGAGCGATGCAAAACTTTCCCATCAGTGGACTTCGATTTTCTCGATCATTTATTCGTGCGCTCGGGCTCATTAAGCAGGCATCTGCAAAAGCCAATCATTCGTTGGGGTTGCTCGACCTTAAGCAAGCATCTGCCATTCAAGACGCAGCAGAAGAAGTCATTCAGGGAAACTGGGACACCGAGTTTCCTGTTGACATCTTTCAGACAGGGTCGGGTACTTCAACGAACATGAATAGCAATGAAGTGATTGCGAATCGAGCGTCAGAACTCTTAGGTGGCACACGTAAAAATCGCCTGGTTCATCCTCATGATCACGTCAATCTCGGACAATCGAGTAATGATGTGATCCCTTCGGCCATTCATATTGCAGCCATTGAACAGATTCATCGAGAATTGCTTCCTACACTCAGTCGTCTGCAGCGTTCACTCCAGAACAAAGCTCGTCAATTTGACAAGATAATTAAAATAGGTCGCACTCACCTGCAGGATGCGACTCCTATTCGATTAGGTCAGGAATTTGGGGGATATGCGAGGCAGATTGAGTTGGGTATGACACGTGCCAAGAGGGCCCAGGAGATATTGACTGAACTGGCGTTGGGGGGGACTGCAATAGGGACTGGGCTCAATACGCATCCCTTATTTGCTCAACGTGTGATTCGGCAGATTTCCAAAGCTATTCGGTGCCCACTAAGAGAGGCCGACAATCATTTTGAAGCGCAGTCGGCTCAAGATTCATTAGTTGAGGCCAGCGGGTGTTTGCGGACGATCGCAGTAAGTCTCTTGAAAGTGGCGAACGATGTTCGGTGGATGGGATCTGGTCCTCGATGTGGACTTGGTGAAATTACACTACCAGAAACTCAACCGGGGTCGAGTATGATGCCTGGGAAGGTCAATCCGGTGATTGCGGAATCAGTTGCGATGGTCGCGGTACAGGTGATGGGCAATGATGCCACGATTGCCATTGCTGGACAAACCGGAAATTTTGAACTCAATGCGATGCTGCCGGTCATGGCTTATAATCTTTTACAGTCCATTGAACTTTTGAGTGCTGCAGCGAAAAACTTTTCGGTGCGTTGTATTGAGGGGATTGTTGCCAATAAAAAGACTTGTGAAAAATACATTGAGGATAGTCTTGCAATGGGCACGGCATTAGCGCCGCTGATTGGGTATGAAGCTGCAGCAGCCATTGCGAAAGAGTCGTACCGAACGGGCAAAACTGTCCGAGAGGTCGCGCGTCAACGACAAGTCGTGTCTGACAAACAATTACAAAAGTCATTGGATACATTGAGTATGACGGAACCGTCGATGTTAGTGAAAAAGACAGGGAAGTAGGTATTGAGGCAGAGGCGTGTCTATTGGGGACGTCAATATTGCGTCACCCATCCCCCCATTTGAGTTTGTTGCGAAGGACATCGTAATAACTTCCCCCGGGAAACCGTATAAGGTGTGCTTGGTGTTCTGATGTGCAAATTTGGATGGTGTCATCTTCTGTTAGTTCAAACCCGATTTGGCCATCCAGGGTGGCCATGGCATTTTCTTGGCTGGTCAGGGTCACGGAGATCGAAGCGTGACTTGGAACAATAAAGGGACGATGGGAGAGGGTATGCGGGCAGATTGGATTCAGCGTGAACACATCAAGCGAAGGGTCGAGGATTGGACCATTCGCCGAGAGCGAATAGCCTGTCGAGCCAGTCGGTGTGGCGATGATGAGTCCATCGCCTCGTAAATTGGTCATGAAGGAACCGTTGATGCAGACTTTGATCGCGATCATTCTCGCGAG
Organism: Nitrospirales bacterium; assembly: GCA_021604145.1. Classification (GTDB taxonomy): domain Bacteria; phylum Nitrospirota; class Nitrospiria; order Nitrospirales; family UBA8639; genus JAGQKC01. The sequence continues at coordinate 264 of BQIX01000400.1, read as the reverse complement.
ATGGCCTTTATTCACCACAACATCATTTAATGCTGGGCCTTCACCGATGACTTGTTTTCCACGATGGATCTTTGCCCGAAGCATGACCCGTTTTTCAAGAAGAAAGTCGTCTGCAAAGATCTTGGTCAGGGCGTCATAAATATGGTCGACGGTCGTTTCCGTGAGAAACCCTAATCCGCCCATGTTGACGCCGAGAATGGGTACGGAACGCTTTTCGACTAAACGAGCGGCATGGAGCATCGTGCCATCGCCTCCTAATACGAT
>BQIX01000399.1 GCA_021604145.1 Nitrospirales bacterium | reverse complement strand
TCGCGACGCTTGCAGCGCGAGTGACTTCAATTCGATGACGTTGCCCATAGAAAATCGTCAGCAGGTAAAGATCATATCCTTCTGCCTTGGCCATCGCAGCGGTGACGGTGGAATCAAGCCCGCCACTCGCCAGAATGATCGCGTTGCTATTGGACATGAAGTTGTTACGGTTTGTCAGGACAACGTTAAAGTTCGAATGACCTAGAATTCACAACATATACGAGAATGACATGAGGCACAGAGAAAAACCAATTGATGATGACAAAAGATTCGTACACGTGAATGGTCAGGAACGCTGTTCAGCGCGCTCGATTTTCTCCATGAGTTCCCGATTGGTTTGGCACGCCACACACAAACGTGCAAACGGGAGTGCCTGCAGCCGCTTCTCACTGACCTCTTCACCGCATTCGGCACACATACCATAGGTGCCTTCTTCCAGGCTGACCAGCGCTTCCTCAATTTGCCGACGTTCTTTATTTCTCATCTCTTGAAGAGAAATTCCCATTTCTCTGTCCAAATCAACAAGCGCTTGATCACCGCTATCCATGGCAGATTCTAACCTTCGTTGCTGTTCTTCCGTCAACGATTGTCCCAACTGCTGTTTAATAGCTTGTGTAATGGCATCACGTTTTGCCAGCAAAATCTTTCGAAGCGTCGCTTTGCGACCCTTGGTCGTATTTGGATGTATAGTTTTTGACTCTTTTCTCATAGTGTCCTTTTGCGATGATTTTGGAGTTTCCTTTTTGGGGGAGGAAGAAGACGGTGCTGAACGACGCGTCACTTTTTTGACTGAGGTCGATGACTTTCTTGAGACACTGGACTTAGAGGGCGCACTGGACTTTTTTGACGTAGGCTTTGCTGTCGTCTTCTTTTTTGAAACAATTTTCTTAGGAGGACTCTTTTTGCCTTTGCTTGTGCGAGAGACACTCTTTTTTTTCTGAACTTTTGAAGCCATACATCAGCGCCCTTTCTGGCTGAAGCGTGTTACAGGCATCGAAAACGAAAGATCGTCATGAACCCTGTAATCCGAAATGGGAGGGTGATCTTAGCAAAATTTATCCATCTGGCAAATAGAGGGAATCATGCATACGTGATGAGTGAATGGATCGAACAATCGTGAAGCTTCTCCCTGCCTGACAAAAACGCGAGTTCAACGAGAAATGCGACGTCAACAATCTCTCCGCCCAATTGACGAATGAGGTGGACCGTAGCCGCAGCCGTCCCTCCTGTGGCTAAGAGGTCGTCGACAACCAACACCCGTTCCCCAGGGACAATGGCATCCCGATGAATGGCCAGGGAATTCGATCCATACTCTAAGTTGTATTTGACCTCGTAGACATCAGCAGGCAATTTCCCAGGCTTTCGCACAGGCACAAACCCCGTATTGAGCCGATAGGCTAACGGGCTCCCAAAAATAAAGCCACGTGACTCTATTCCGACAATTTTTGAAATGTTGGCCGACACATAGTGATCGGTGAATTCATCGATAATAGCTTGAAAAGCCTTTGCATCCTTTAACAGGGTCGTGATGTCATAAAATAGGATACCAGGCTTGGGAAAATCAGGAACTTCACGAATAATTGATTTGTAATCCATGTCATTAGACCTTTTGGTTCCGCATATCATGCTCGATAGAATAAGTTATGTCTACCATTGTTTTTCATCACCGTACATTGACTCCCGTTCCCACACAGCACATGAATTTCTCTGACGGATGCTTCCTAAAGATGCAAAACGTGAGAAACTCTCGTGCGATCCATGCAAAACATTGATATTTCGAGGCCATTGACGCCAACGAACATAACGATGAATCGGCCCTAAGACCGAAGAATTCTAAATTCACCAACATCATTAAGCACAGAAATCCATTCAATATGAATGTGCTCGACATGAGCGAGAGACGGTCCTTGTCTCAAGGCATTGAGAAAAGTCTCTACAGCCGAAAGACGTCCCTCTACCTCCGATTCCACGTGTCCACTAGGAAGATTTCGTACCCATCCATGAAGATTGAGACTGGTGGCTTGTTGCTGAGTAAATGCTCGATAGGCTACGCCTTGAACGCGTCCCTCCACAACAATATGCGCGCGAACCAAACTCATATCCAAAGGCTGTTCTCCACGCTGTGACGATTCTTCGATATGCTGATGATCGGCCATTTCCTTCCATCCGTTCATTGATATAATCGAACCACGTCTGCACCGACTCGCATCCCGTCACGAATGCAATCAGGGATGCCAAGACCTTCAAACGCCGCCCCGGTGAGATGAATGCCTGGAAGGTCATTCATCACGGTTCGTATTTCCTGAAGTCGTTTCGAATGACCGCAGACGTACTGCGGCATCGCACGATCCCATCGGTAGACTTCAGTGAATAACGGTTCACACGCGATGCCGACTATTTCACGTAGTTGTTCCCGTACGTAGGTCACCATGACCGAATCGCTTTCTTCAAGAATCGCTTCCCGACCTTTCCCCCCCACATAACACCGAATCAAGACATGCTCTGGCTTTGCCCGATTCGGCCACTTTAAGGAGGTCCAAGTTGCCGCAATCATTGACCGTCCTTCAATTCGAGGGACGACAAATCCAAAGCCTTGTATGGCCTTCTTTACTTCGTGCTCCGGAAAGGCAAGAGAAATCGTGGCAGTCGAACAATAGGGAATTTGATTGAGGAGTAAAGCCACTCGAGGGTGTAATGACTTTAGCAGGTTGGCACTGACATAGGCCGGAGTCGCCAATATCACGTCATCCGCGATAACCTTTTCCTGATTATCGAGAACGACGGTATATCCAGCTGGAAGCGTTGTCTGATTTTGAGTAATTTCAAGAACGTGCCTTCCTGTGAACAATGAGGCACCATTGGATTCGATGTGTTTGACGAGTGCCTGAATAAGGTCTCGAAGTCCACCGCGAAGGGTTGTAAACATGGTACGTTGAGGCTTCTGCGCTGCGGATCGGGACTTTGCGTGTGCTTGCAGCGTTCGCATACCTTTGATCAAACTCCCATACTGCTGCTCAAGCTCATAAAATCGTGGAAAGGTAGATTTCAAACTTAGCTCATTCGCATCGCCTGCATAAATCCCAGCAACCAGAGGTTCAAGAAAGTGATCAAACGCCTCTGTTCCAAGTCTTCGGCGAAAAAATGAGGCTAACGATTCATCATGTTCCACATTCGTGGAACGTGGCACAAACCACTCCCATCCCATTCGGAGCATACCCAATGGGGAAATCAAACCACCGGACATGAGTGCACTGAGGCGTGTCGGCGCAAAGGCGAGCAATCCCTGAGGCAATTCTCGCATCTGCCCTTTGGTAAAACAAAAGGTTCGGCTATTTTCCATTTTGGTATTGATTAATTGGTCAGAAAGACCGAGCTTCTCACACAATTCTAACGCCCAGGGCTTAGATGTTAAAAATGAATCCGGGCCCCCCTCTATGACAAATTCATCAACATGATGGGTCAGCACTTTCCCTCCAAAACGATGATGTTCTTCGAGAAGAGTACAGTCTATGGGACAATTCAGCCGTTGACATTCCTCTTGAATCGAGAACGCCGTCGCAAGACCTGAAATGCCGCCTCCGACAATGACGATACGATGTACAGGATGACTCATGTGATAAAGTAACCCTTTATAGGAGTGAGGCCTGGTTCATAAGGAAAACCATACCGTTCTCTACATAAACCAGGATACAAACGAAGTGGGAGTTACTGTCGCCGGGATACGCTGAAGATCTAGGCCTCGACCTCACGCGTACTGAATTGATGGACCATGTCTATCGTCGCTTCTACAGCATCAACGGGGATATGAGGGAGAATCCCATGACCGAGGTTAAAAATATGACCATCTCGCCCATTAGCTTGTTGCAAAATTTTCCGAACACGTTTCTCTATTTCTTTCACGGGAGCCCCAAGCACAAGAGGATCAAGATTCCCTTGTACCGCCAGATCATAGCCAATGGTTGCCCAAGCTTCATCGAGTCGGACACGCCAATCGAGACCCATCACATCACAGCCAGTCTTTCGCATTAGCGGAAGCAGGGTGGCCGTGCCAGTTCCAAAATAAATTTTAGGCACTCCAGCTGACGCCAAAGCCGCAAAAATTCGTTGCGTATGCGGCAATACATATTCTTCATAATCGTCAGGACTCAAACACCCGACCCAACTATCAAATAATTGAATGGCCTGGGCCCCGGCATGGATTTGCACCTGCAAATATTCAATCACGCCATTCGACAACTTGG
>BQIX01000398.1 GCA_021604145.1 Nitrospirales bacterium | reverse complement strand
TTTAGCGTCGAAGGTCGAGGGCCGACGTTGGGGACGGCTTCTGTTCCAGAATATGAAGGTCCTCCAGTCGTGATGGTCATTGAGCCGCTTGCGAATCGAACGTTTGAGTCAAATTTAGAGTATAAATATACCGAATATTTGAAGGATGAGTTTGTGGTGACCGGCGGAGCAAATTTGGTTGAAAATATCCGAGATGCCGATTATGTCATGAAAGGCGCCATTGAGTCGGTGACCTTACCATCGCTGACGTTTACTCAAAATCAAACTCAAGAAAGCCGAGTCACGGTGAATGTGCGAGTTCAGATTGCTGAACGGCGAACTGGAAGGATTTTATGGCAACAATCCTCATCGAGTTCGGCTGAATTTTTCGTCGGTAGTTCAGCAAGTTCAGGAGGGGGCGGAGGGGGAATTCAATTTAACCGGGTTCTACAAGATCGGGCGTTAGAACAAGCTGGTCAATTTGTTGTTGAAGACCTGGCTGATCGGTTTTTGTTTGCACGAGAGCAGGGAGTGTTTACGCCTGAACCTCCCAAAGCGCCATTGCCCTCTTCTAAAACACCTTCAGTCAATGGTGGTCGAATTCCAACAGATGCTCAACCTTCGTTATCTCCGACTGAGACGACTCCGAAAGTTTTAGATGGTATGGAGCATGATCCGGAAGAACGTCAACAATGAAACCTCATGAATTACAATCAGCCATTCGACGGGACGGATTAGCCTCCTTATATTTAGTGGTTGGAGAGGAGGCCTATTTACGAGACAAGGTTGTCAGGACGATACGAACTGCCGCGAAATTGCCGTCTGATGATTCAGGAGAGGAGGCCTCAGGACAAAACTCAGCCGATAGTGCTGAGCAATTTTTCAACTATGATGTCCTCTATGGTGATGAAACTGATGCTCTTGAGGTCTTGACGATTGTTCAGGAAATGTCATTTTTTGTGGCGAGGCGTCTGGTCATCATGACTTGGGCCGAAAAGTTGCCGACACGTGAAGGGGAGGCCTTAGTCCCGTATTTTCAAAATCCAACCGATACCACGACACTGGTTATCGTGGCTGCAAAGTTAGATGGCCGGTTAAAGTGGGTTCAACAATTAAAAAAACAGGCTATCGTTGTGGACTGTGCGCCACTCTATGAAAATCAACGTATTGGATGGGTCACGCAGCAAGCGTCTCAGGCTGGTGTGAAGTTAGAAGAGAATGCATTACACATGCTGAAAGAATTAGCCGCAGACGGGTTATATGTCACCCATACCGAAATTGAAAAACTTTCAGCGTATCTCCCCTCTGGAGTCGTGGGCACGATTCAAGATGTTGAAGCCATTCGGGGCATGGAGCCTGGAGCGTCAGTCTTTGACCTTTCGGAGGCCATGGGGTCTGGGGAGCGAGGAAAGGCTTTACAAATTGTCGCGAAAAATCTTGAAATTGGAGAAGCCCCATTACGGATCTTAGGAGCTTTGATCTGGCAAGTTCGCCGGATATGGAAAGCGAAGGATCTCTTGAAGCAAGGTATCGGTCAGTCGCAAGTTGCCCGGCAAGTTGGAATTCCGCCATTTCGCGCTTCCGGCTTTATTCGGCAAGTCCAGCAATGGAATGAACCAAAACTCTGTCTTGCATGGGAACAGTTTTGTCAGGCCGATTCAGCACTGAAGGGGAGTGCGTCAGCCTCGCCGAAGCGAGTACTTGACGCTTTGGTTATTTCACTGTGTGGGGCAGGGAAGCATATAGGCCATACACCTACTTCCCAGGCTTCTAGATCTGGACGTGCTCCTCGGACAACTGAGCGCAGCACCCAAAGAACATAGCGGGGAAGGATTAAACGTTGTTCACTTGGTTGGTCAAACGAGACACAAGGCGAGAGGCTGTATTGCGATGAAGTACACCTTTGGTTACCGCTTTGTGAAGTTCGGATGTCGCATCGCGAAGCGAAGACTTGCTGAGTATGGCATCTTTTTGATCAATTGCTGTTCTGACCTTTTTAACGGAAGTCTTCATGCCACTCATAATTGATCGATTGCGTTGACTTCGTTTAAGAGATTGTCGCGCCCGTTTGATTGCTGATTGATGCCTTAATGCCATGGTTCCCCCAGGGTAATAGTAATCGATAATCCAATTCTTACCACAGGAGTTTTGGATGGGTCAACTGAGGGGGAATACTTCTTGCGAGCTTCCAGGCCTTTTGATAAGATAACGCTCTTCTTCCTGATCAATTCGACTATTTCAACCGTGCGTGGTGGGTGTAGCTCAAGGGTAGAGCGCTGGATTGTGGTTCCGGAGGCTGCGGGTTCGAAGCCCGTCACTCACCCCAAATTTCGTTTTATACCCTCTTATTCAGAACAATCAAGCATGGTCGTGAGGTATATGAGCTTGCTGTCCTGAAGAATTAGCCTCACGTGGACGGTGTCCTGTAACCGTTTCATTATGTAAACGACTTCCAATCAATAGGCCTTCACCATTGTTTGACCTAGGTCATTGCGTTCCACGTTCGTCATAGTCAATCCATCCTTATCGAGAAGCTTCAACTACTAATGTTTTTTAACAACGAGCAAGATGATGAGGGGGCATAAATTGGCCTGTCATCGTTTCACCAATTCTTTTCGTCTTTTCTTGTGCAATCGAAACGGTGTGCGCGTCCGCGTCTTTAAATATCTCCCAGGCAACTGATGTTCATAATGAATATATGTGTCGTATTCGTTGGCACATTGGCACAGGACGGGTGACTGATTCCATGGCATTCTCTGAATAGGAGCAATCAATTAATCAATATATCAAGGGGAGAAACGGGCGTCACGTTCCATGCCGATTCAGCTCTCTGTCTAGTTATACAACAACCGTCGCCTAGGGTTCCTTTTCTCCTTTCCACATTCAGCTGGAAATTCATTGGACTCGCTACAGTCAGCTGTTCTCTGAATGGCTCGACCTATTATTTTTGCTGTGATAGTCTGGCCTTATAGGGTCTGGGTTTTTACTCGGACCTGTCATCTTTTTACAGGCATGTAGGTTGTAAAATCCTGTCTTCCCACTGATCGACAGTTCAGCATATTTGGGTATAGCCGTGGTCCCTCACACTCTACGATATCCGAATATTTTTTCAGCGACTTCCTTCCCGTTTGGATTTCGAACCAAAGTCACAATCCTTGTCTGCACGCTAGTCCTGGCGACGTGGGGTGCCGTGTTTTACTGGACTTCTGAAAGTTTTAACGCCGCGTTAGTGAAAGAACTCGCTTCGAATGTCGGGCAGGATGCCAATGTGATGAGTGTTCGCCTCTCAACTGAAATTAATCGGTTTTCAGAGGATGTCCGCATGCTTGAAGGGACGCCTCCCGTTCAGGCGCTCGTGCGTCTTCTCAGTGTGAACGGTAAGACGGAGATTCAAGAGTCAAGCACGCGTCAATGGAAGGACAGTTTGGCGACTATCTTCAACGAAATGCTTAAAGCTAAGTCTGCCTATTTTCAAATTCGATATATCGGGGTCGCCCACAATGGGCGTGAGCTTGTGAGAGTGGAAAAGAAAGGAGGGGTGATTAAAAGAATCAAAGAAGCAAAACTACAAGAAAAAGGGAATGAAGTTTATGTGCAAGACACCATAAGACAATTGGCAGGGAAAGCCTACTATTCGCAAATAACGCTCAATCGTGAGCATGGTGAAGTGACTTCTCCATACATACCGACGCTGCGAGTGTCAGCACCTGTCTTTATGCCGTCAGGAGAGGTGTTCGGACTTATTGTGGTGAATGTGGACATGCGTCACCTTTTTTCAAGTCTTCATGCGAATCTCAAACCCGAGCAAATCTTGTATGTTGCCAATCGTACTGGAGAGTATATCTTCCATCCAGATCCTGGCAAAGTATTCGGATTTGAGTTTGGACAATTGAATCGTCTGCAAGACATGGTGCCGGAGGCGTCATCATGGATAGACCATTCGTCACAAGACGAACCTCCATTCATCCATAATCATGTTCAAAAAGGTTTTCTTCTTGGGATGGACAAGGCTTTCCTTAATCCAACAGATCCAAGCCATTTCGTCATCGTGGGGATTCAAGATTCGTATCATCAGGTATTCGCGAATGCCATGATGGTACAAAAAGAGGCGATCTTTCTCAGTATTGCCTTGTTAGTTTTTGCCTTTATCGGAGCTTTCTTTCTTTCCCGATTTATTGTCTCACCGTTGAAAAATCTTAATAGGGCAACGGCGGCTATTGAACGTGGGGAAAAGCCGATAATGCTTTCTGTTGACTCACAGGATGAAGTCGGGCAATTATTCATGGCGTTCAAT
>BQIX01000397.1 GCA_021604145.1 Nitrospirales bacterium | reverse complement strand
TTTTTTTGATAGCGCGGAAGCCGCCGAGAAAGAATATTTTCGTCCCTGTTTACGATGTCGTCCTGAACTTGCCCCAGGTAATGCTCCTGTGGACGATGCCCGCCGAATTGCACACTTGATTATTCGTCGCCTTGAAGAAGGTTTGATCGATGAATCTGTAGGATTAGAATTCATTGCCGAACAATTTTCACTCAGTTCCCGACAAATTCGTCGGATTATTCAAAACGAATTTGGTGTCTCACCAATTGAACTGCGTCAAACCCGTCGTTTGCACTTAGCCAAACAATTACTCACAGACACGACTCTCCCGGTGACCCAAATTGCATTTGCTAGTGGATTTTCCAGCCTTCGCCGTTTCAATCATGCCTTTAGTTCTCGCTATGGCATGACGCCAACGCATTTGCGTAAAAGAGCCGCGACTTGCCGTAATAAGATGATGGTTGAAGAAACGTCGACCCTTCAACTTTCCTACCGTCCACCATTTGATTGGCATGGAATGTTAAGGTTTCTGAGTATGCGTGCACTAAGAAATGTGGAATGGGTCACAGAGGATTTTTATGCTCGAACTGTTCAGTTAGGAAAACATACGGGTTGGGTAAAAGTCAGCCATGCATTGCACAAGAACGCCTTATTGCTAGAAATTACCCATGGTTTAGCTCCAGTCTTATCATCGCTTCTTAGTCGCATACGTCATGTCTTCGACCTCAATGCCCGCCCTGATGTTATCTCAACCCAACTGATGCAAGATGCATTATTGGAGAAAGTTGTGGCCGGCAATCCCGGCTTACGCGTGCCAGGTGCGTTTGATGGGTTTGAGTTGGCTGTGCGCGCAATTTTAGGACAGCAGGTTACCGTAAAGGCGGCAACAACCTTAGCCTGTCGTTTTGTGGAAGCCTTTGGTCAGCCAGTCAAGACTCCTTTTGATGCGTTGAACCGTTTGTCGCCTGAACCAGAACCTATTGCCGATGTGAGCGTAGACGAGATTGCCAAACTGGGTATCATCAGCGCCCGTGCCAAGAGTATTATTGCCCTTGCGCGGGCGTATGTGGAAGGAGGGTTGCCGCTGGAGGCCGTGATACATCCGCAGATCTTCCTGAAACAGCTTGTTACGCTGCCCGGTATTGGTCCGTGGACAGCACAGTATATTGCCATGCGAGCCATGCATTGGCCGGATGCGTTTCCAAAGGAAGATGTGGCGATCCGGAATAGTCTCGGTGGTGTGAGTCCCAAAGAGGCAGAAGAAATTTCCCAAGCCTGGCGGCCTTGGCGCAGTTACGCTGTCCTTCACCTTTGGAATCATCAGCGTTTGCACATGGCACAAGACAGTAAAAATGTGTAGTCGGTTAAAAAATCTGGTACTGGTATTGTTAGATTTCTTCCTGGAGAGATAGGGGAATGAATTCTTATGGCATATTAAGGTATGGTTACAAATAAAGCTCCCAAGAAGAAGTTAACAAAAAGCCCCTCAAAGAAATGTGGAAGAGCCCAATCTACTAGGCAAGTCTGTAATGGAGACCTATATCGGCGAACCAGTCACACTCAAGAAAAAGAAGAAACATGCTCCCTAATCGAATAAAGGTAGGCTAGCAGATTTCTTCTTATCACGTGGTGGATAAAATAATCCTACAATCATCCAAGTGTGAGGGTGAATTCGATGTGTCCCCACAAAAAAATGTGTATCGTACTTTTCTATCATTTCTTTTTCATATCTATTCCTGAACTTCTCTTCCCATTTATTCCCATACTCTCTGCTCCATTTCCTCCATGATTCCCCAATCTCCCAATCGGTGCAGATAATTGTATGTCCATTACACTCATCCTCATCACATTGAAATTTATATTTAAATTGATAGGGAACCTTTTCAAGTTGCTTTTTGGGCCCCCTGCTGAAAAGGTGTCCTTGTTGGAGTGCATGCAATTGTTCTTGAGTCCATGAGCTTTCATCTTTTTTTATAAGAAGTTTCTCGATATTTCGAGGTCTGAAAAGTCCTAATGTCGGAAGCCCATTTGAGCTTCTTTCCCTCTCTAAGCAACATAGGCAGTGGGCCTGAAGTTGTGAAGTGAGGTTTCTTCTGGCCGCCCAATTATCTCGGGTTGATAGGGGAGTGGTGGAAATAATCTTTATCGAATCCTCAAAAAGCCTATAGCTTTCAGGTCTTGGATCACTCCCTTTTTGTACGGATACTTCAATCCATTGATATTTTCTGAAACGTTTATCTCGGTCTAAGAATCTATAGGGAACAGGGAATAGACGAATCCATTTTCCTTCATCCGTGATTCCTGCAGTACAGGAGACCTCAACTCCCTTATGGGCTGGCATGGGATAGGTTCTGACCACAATGCAAACTTTTATTACCTCTCTAGAGATCATACCCTCGTAATCCCATCTCTTCTAATGCCATACATAGGCGATGGCGATGACACTCATGTGGGTCAAGTTCTACACACATAAGGGCAACAGGATGTTCTACGCTATTAAAGAAGTGATGAAGATTTCTGCCAAGGTAAGGTGAGGCTACGTATTGGTCATACCAATCCCATATAACGTTTCGACTTCCATGGCTAATGGCCTTTGCCCTTATATCTCTTGGGACACCTAGCGCGGGTATATGGAAATAGTGAATCCCTCTTTTTTCCAACGCAATCTTGAAGTTGCTCTTACTTAGCTCTGGACGATACATGCTAACTGGATTCTGTCGAATATCTAAAAGGCTACGTACGCCAACCATTAAAAGTGTTTTTATTATGTCTTCAAGTTTGCGTCCTGTGTAGCCAATCGTAAAAAAATCTGCCTTCTCTTGATCTCTCAAATGATTCCACAGTAATTTGTTTTCTGCTTGTTTCTTTGAAGAGGAGCTAGGGAGATTTAGCCGTGTAGTATTCATATGCTCTCTTTTTATTTTAATTGCCAGTGAATAATTCCATGAGAATCTCGAATTCTTTTAAGCCCTATATCTTTCTCCATCTTGCGTACCCATTGATTGTTTGGGAACAAGTGTGGAAGACCTGCCTTTGTTCTGATTTCCGTCCATGTTAGCAATGGACCTGATTTTCTTAAGACACTCTCTATTTTGTCTTTAAAATCGTCATAAGTCATCATGGCCTTTCGACGAGGTTTATCCCAATAAGGGCTTTTACATTTAGGACAGACACTAGGTTCTTTTTTTTGCTTTTTGGGTATCCACTCATGGGTACATCGCTCACAATGATAACCCATAACAGTTATCGGTACTCGGCCCATCAATATCCTCTATTGGTTGGATCTTCATACATTCTATGGATTCACCTCGATAATATATTATTATAAAAGTAAATTATTTGAAGTAATTTTTAACATAAATAAGCTTTTTGCGCAAAAGGTGCTTAAAGTTTTTCGGCTCTTTTTTATGGCCATAAGCCACATCTTGAGGCTGTGTGGGAGCATTTGGTACTGAAGTTGACTACACATTGCCAGTAAAATTGTATCGCAACCCAATAACCGACAACCAAACACGGCCCTGGAGTCTGTTGTGTAACGAAAAAGTGAAAACATCTCTTCTTCGCAACTGACTCCTATTAAGCGTAATAAAGTAAAGAAAAGTTACGACAATTTTTAGACGAATTTAAGAGTTATGATATGAGATGACCGGTAGAACCGGCTATGCTAAGGACAACGAACCCACTCGATTAACGGCAGGAGCATTGTGTATAGATTTTTTGTGTGGGATTAAAACAAAAAGAGAGGTCGTAGCACATCATTAGCCTTAGCTATCCTAATAATACTTGGTGCACTTGTTTTATATTGAAATCAATCGCTATCAGTAGCAAAAAATCCTTGTTTGACAAAGTTACGATTGAATTATTAGTCTGAATATTCCCTTCCCTACTCATTATTCCATTGAAATATATGCCATTTTTTAAAAGGGCTTTCCTTAATACGAGCTTTTCTTCATATTAAGGCTAAGTCGAGATAGACGGATTATGTATTGGGTGTTAAAAGAAATTGCTTCAGATGGTAAACGTCATATTCAGATTATTGTAGGAGTGAACAACCGATGTGCGGCATTCTCGGGCAAATAAACTTTTCCGATAATCCTGTCGATCCCGATATCTTGAAGGTCATGAGTGCGACGATGGTCGATCGTGGTCCTGACGGAGCAGGGATCTATACTCAAGGGCGATTAGGGTTTGGACATCGACGCCTGAAGGTGATTGATCTTACCCAATCATCACAGCAGCCCATGGTCGACTCTCAGTTAGGCCTTGGCATTGTGTTTAATGGGGCGATTTACAACTATAAA
>BQIX01000396.1 GCA_021604145.1 Nitrospirales bacterium | reverse complement strand
ATAGGGACAGTGATTGAAGCAGAGTTTGCAGTAATAGCATTCTTGCTCGACCTGCTCGAAATCGTTAGCGGTAAACTTGTTGACGTCATTGTCGTAGTCATCGATACGATCAATCAACGTATTGAATGACGGACACAAGTTAAAACACCGCCGACAGCCATCACAGATATCAAATACGCGCAACGTTTCAGCTTCAAGTTGCGGGCGATCCCAGCCTGGCGTAATGAGTTCAAAACCTTTCACATGTGCCTCAAATTTTTAGTAGAAAAGTAAGTTCAAAGAATTAGGAAACTGTACTCTTTTAACCTAAATAAAGTAAGTAAACTGTGAGTCATGATCTTCTAGTTCCCTTCATTTTATTTAGCGGTCATTCTGTAAGTCCGACTAGCGCATAGCTCGCGGGAAAAATGTGAGCGTGGCAAGTAGTTTTTCCTGTTCAACTATTTGTTAAAAGTCTTTGCTGTTAATGCATTGATGATTGTGTTTTTTAAGTAAGCTTTCTCAGCCATGGAATGTGAACGAGGTATTCCTCGCTTGCTTGATAAATTGATGAGCAAAGAACCTGACCATAATATGTCTGTTCCCTCATAGAGAGTATTTATCCGTATATTTACCTTTGAGTGCTTACTGAAAATTTCAAAATCATAACCATATGTTGATGTTTGCCAGAAAGGAATAATTATTGAGAGTATGAATATTCCTGGGTTATGTCCAATACGCGAATAGTAAGGATACCGATCATATGGTTTAAGTCTTATAAAGTAATCGGTTGCTTTTTCTCTACCTATTATAACCTGAGAAAACAAATGTAAGCTTTTTAGTTCTTCTGATAACTCATTGGATCGAGCATCACAGTCCAATACTAGTGAATTTTTCTTTTGATAATCTTCACAGCCAACAATTGAGACAGTCCCATAAGAGGTGGCAGCCCCTGCGGTCTCTATTTCTGGTGCGATTCTTGTTGGTTGAGAGGCACATGAAATAGCCATAATTGTTAATGGTAATAGCAGGAAAATTCTCATATTCTCTTATGTATCGCGCTCTAAGGTACGCGCAAGGAGGGGAGAAGGAGAGGTAGAAATCTATGATGGAAAGGTTCGTTGATTCCTCTGCCCTATGACCATTCTCGCAACTCTACCCAACCTTAACCTCCCCTTACAAAGGGGAGGTTAGTGGGAAACGGTGACGTTTTTGAAAGACAAAGACGCTACTTTTTATAGGGAGAGTGACTCTAACCCTTTGGTAAATCGATTGGCGTGCGACTTTTCAGCTTTTGCCAACGTTTCAAACCACTCGGCAAGTTCATCAAAGCCTTCTTCGCGTGCCGTCTTGGCCATGCCTGGGTACATTTGAGTGTACTCGTAGGTTTCGCCTTCGATGGCGGCTTTTAAATTGGCTTCGGTGTTGCCAATCGGTACTCCGGTTGCGGGATCGCCCACTTCTTTTAAGAAGTCCATGTGTCCAAAGGCATGTCCGGTTTCCGCTTCCGAGGTATCGCGGAAGAGGCCACCCACATCCGTATAGCCTTCGATATCCGCACGTCGCGCAAAATAAAGATATCGGCGATTCGCTTGTGATTCACCGGCAAACGCGGCTTTTAAATTTTCATGACTTTTGGTTCCATTTAAACCCTTACCCATACCATCCTCCTTTGAATAATTGAATAACTCTATCTGCTACAAAAAACTCATGCCGTGTTCGAACGGCAAGCCTGACAATAACCTCGAAATTCTATTTGATAATCGGTGATGCGAAATCCCGACGGAAGGCCACTTGGACACGATATTTCATTGAGCTTTTTATCCATCACATCCACGATCGACTTGCAGCCATGACAAATCAAATGATGGTGAGGCGTCAAATTGCCATCATACCGCGCGCGGTCATGGCCCACATTCACCTCACGAAGTAACCCCGCCTGCTGCAACACCCCAAGGGTGTAATACACCGTGTTCTGTGAAATCATTGGGTAATCTTGTGAGACGTGCTGGTAGAGGTCTTCAGCGGTCGGATGACTGGTCGTTTCCATCAACGCCTTATAAATAGCCGTGCGTTGTGGCGTGCTCTTGAGACCTTGGTCTTTAAACCGCTGTCGGATGGTTTCTGAAGAAATATTCATGACATTCTTGTTTAGGAATCATTACTAATTAGCAAAGTTGTGGTGAGGTGGTCAAGTGAGTGAGGAGGGAGATGTGTGGGAGTGAAGCATCTATAGGAAAAATTCCTTCTCCATTCGAGGAAAGAGTAAATGAAAGGTGATAGGTGATGCGCAGTTATTGATAACTCCCATCTAATGAAGATCAGACATCGAAAATTCGAGAATAGCTGCAGAATGTTACCTACAATTTCATTCCAAGTATATAGAACGGTTCTAAAATTACATGAGTAATTTTAGATAGTATATTCCGCGTTACTCTGGCATATGCCTAACATGTGTTACATCGCAATGTAGGGAGTTTACTTGGTATTAACTATTTAAGCGTTAATGCTAATAGTAAGACTACTGTGGCACCCAGTTGTGTTATGACAAACATGCCTCTATCAATTCTCTCAATAACAGTTATTCCGTCAATGCTTTGGATATTCCATCCGCCTTTGCCAAGCGATGCTGTAAGTGCCATGATGATGGCAACGAAACGCAAGCAAAAGATTTTATCCAGTACGGTGTGACCAGCTTGAACTAAATAGAATGCTAGCCCACCGATGACAAACAGAACCAATAGAAATGATTTCCAAAAATTTCGTCTTAAATTCCTTACTCTTTCTTCAAAAAGTCCTCTATCTTTTAATTCTTCAAACCAGTTTGAGCCTACTTTAAAAAATTGGTTTTCTGAAAAAAAGTAAACGATTACCCCTAGCATGATTATTTTGATTGACTCCATCATTTTCGTTTAATAATTCCTATTTATTTCTCTAGTTACTTTAACGGATTTTTATCGACCTTGCTTCGGTGGCTAATACCAACTATTGCTAATTCGCCAACCTAATACAGGTCCATTCGTGTGCCTATAGACCTCACCCAGAATCCACTATGAACATTCATGACCAATGTCATCAACGTTTACCCATCATGGTTAGTTCACCCTCGTTTATTTCAATGTGAAGCCACTGCCAAAGCCAGGCTGATCTTAGTTTATGGTTGTCATCCGATTAAATAGCGCGTTAGTAAGACAGCCAAGTGTTCATCTTCGATACTGTAGATGGTACGGTAATCGCCGATCCGATATCGCCAAAGGCCGGAGAAGGAAGATTCTAATGATTTGCCAACGGCACGGGGATTTGAGCAGAGGCTATACGTTCATCGAAATAAGAGAGGATTTGTTGATGGACTTTCTTGTCCAGTTTTTTCATGTCTTTGACGACGCGGCTGTCATATTCAATTGTCCAGACCAAGTTCCTGTCTTATTTCTTTGCTGCTCAGACGTTTGGCAGAATTCTCAAGACGTTGTTCGGCAATATAGCGATCCTCAAGCTCATCAATATGTTCTTCGATGAGCTGCCGGATATAAAACGTCTTGGTCCGCCCAGTACTGGCAGCCAAGTGATCGAGTCTGCTTTCTAGTTCTTCACCCAAACGTAATGATGCCATTAGGACGCTCCATGAGTTACGTGTAATACATGTATTGATCGTACTTCAAGGAGCCTAATCTGTCAATTTATTGGATGAGAATACCTTTTGGGTTTACAGTGTTCGTTATAACATGGAGATGGTACTCATGATTGATTTGACCGTTAGAAAAATCGGGAACTCCTTGAGCGTGTTGTTGCCCAAAGACGTTTTAACACGTTTGAAACTCCACGAGGGGGAGAAGCTCTTTCTCGTCGATGCCCCAGACGGTAGCTATCGGATTAGCGCGTATGATCCAGAGTTTGAAAAGGATATGAAAATCGCGAAAAAAGGTATGGCAAAGTATCGAAACACTTTACGTGTGCTTGCCAAATAAAAGAGCCTTTGTGGGATAGTAAAGAACTCGTATTGGCCATTCATGACGAATTGCTCGCCGAGCATGGCGGGGCTACTGGTCTACGAGATGAAGGTCTGTTGGATAGTGCTCTGGCAAGGTCAGAAAATCTCTTTTCGTATGAGAAGGTGGATCTTTTCTGTCTAGCAGCGGCGTATACCCATGGCATCCTAAGAAATCATCCGTTTATAGACGGTAACAAACGTACAGCCTTCCTGACCGGGTATGTGTTTCTCGGGAAAAATAAAAAGGAGTTGGTGGCCTCAGAAGCCGAAGCCACCCAGATGATTCTAAGTCTCGCGAGCAAAAAGCTGTCAGAA
>BQIX01000395.1 GCA_021604145.1 Nitrospirales bacterium | reverse complement strand
AGAGGGGGGTCAAACGCTCAGACAGACATACAAGATATCATCACAAACAAATACGCTGACAGCACCGCTTTTCAAATACACTCAACTCCACATGTGCAAAACGCTCTGTAAGTACCATACCCAAGACTGATCTTCAAGATAGTAGCACGACTTTCGGCAACAGTCGAGAAAGAATCTTCACAGGGCAACGCCGGAATACTTGGTCAAAATAGGATTCCATCACCCTACGGCTCGAATTGACGCCTCCCGCGTTTATCGCCAATTTCCCTTGATGTGATAGAGAAAATAAACATGGAGAAACTAGACCCATCTGGGCCAGAGATGATGGCCATCAACAAACTCTGTCAACCCATCATATCCGGTGTATGACTCACCATATTGGCTTGCCTTTTTAACCTTCCCCGCTATACTGATTCACCCTGACGTGAATTAATCAGAGGAGTTCCAGGGATGGGTCTCACTCCAGGAGCGACAAGAATCTTCGCATGGGCATCTGCCTTTTGTTTGGTCCTTTGGCTTCTAGCTATGGGGGTTCCCTACTCACCAGTCCACGCCTCAACCACTCCCATTCCTAAAGAAGCCGATGGTCCGCTCCGAATCTGGAATGAAAAAGCCAAGTACTATCTCGTCATTGCCGTGGATCAAACGGGTGTCCCGGGAACCGAATTGCCGTTTACCCTGACGGATGGCAATCTGGTGGCAAAACAGTTCGAGGCCTTAGGCTACCGCCCGCTTGTTGAAGAACAGTTAATTGGGGCAACCGCCAACAAGGGCAAGGTCAACGCAGCACTCAAACGCATCAGAGATCTGCCAGAGTGGTCTTCTGTCATCGTCTATTACAGCGGCCATGGCGTAGCAAGCCCGAATGACAAAGACGTTTCATTACAACTGGCTGGCCAGGATGACCTGGACTATGGATTAGGGATCAAGGTCGCAGACCTTATTGAATCAGCAAAAAACACCACCTACCTAGGAGAGCTGCATGTCATTGTCGACGCCTGTTTCAGCGGAACGGGAGCGTTCACCGGCGCCCTGACCCTCAAAGAAGTCGGCCCTAAAACCACGATCTTCACGTCCAGTTCCACCACTCAAAACTCTTTGGCGATCAAGCTCGACGATGGAACGAAACTCAGTGCCTTTACCCACGCCTTGTTGCAAGCCTTAGATTCCGATTGGGGGAAAGCCGACGATAACGAAGACGGCATTCTTCGCTTTGGCGAAATCAAAACCTATAGTTTTAATCAACTCAGAAAATGGCATAGACAAAAACGTATTGAGGAACAGATGCAGCCGCAGTTGGTTGGCGGACATCATGAAGAAGTTATCCTGGCCTACAAGCGAGATCAGGTCAAACGCTGGGAATCCAGCACCAGAGAGGCGCTGACACTGGTAGCCGTGGAACGCAGCTTGATTCCGGCTATGCCGACACCAGCCTCCGAATTATCAGAGAAGCCTGAGATTCCACAAGAAGCACAGCTCCTCGCTCAACAACTCACTCCAACCAGCGACGATCCCTATGCACAGGGCATCAAAGCTCAAGCCGAAGGACGTCTGAAAAAAGCCAGGGACTTATTTGAAAAGGCGGAAGAATTAGAGGAAACACATAAGGAAAAACTGGCCAAAATTTACCTGGCCCGCGGACGGAATGAAACCTATGCCGGCAACTACAGAGACGCGCTGCCCTGGTATGAAAAACGTGTGGCGCTCAAACCCACCAAAGACCCAGCACTCTTGAGCGAATTCGGGAAAGCCTGGCATAGGGCAGGAAAATTCAGTGATGCCGAGCTTTTTTTCAAAGAAGCACTGGACCTGCTAGAGAACACGCTCGAAGACAGCGATCCTGACTTAGCTGTAGACCGCAACAACCTGGCGGTTCTGTATCTGTCGCAAGGAAAGTACGCCGAGGCCGAGTCCCTCCTCCAGCGCGCCTTAGCCATCTCTGAACAGGCTTTGGGCATCAACGATCCCCAAGTGGCCTTGACCCTCAACAACTTGGCGCATCTGTATCAAACGCAAAGCAAGTACGCCGAGGCCGAGTCCCTCCTCCAGCGCGCCTTAGCCATCTCTGAACAGGCTTTGGGCATCAACGATCCCCAAGTGGCCTTGACCCTCAACAATCTGGCGGCCTTATATGATTCGCAAGGCAAGCACGCCGAGGCTGAGCCTCTCTACCACCGCGCCTTAGCTATCTATGCACAGGCCTTAGGGGAAAATCATACCACTGTTGCCGCCATACTCAAGAACCTGGCGATTCTATATCAAACGCAAAGCAAGTACGCTGAGGCCGAGCCCCTCTACCAGCGCGCTTATGCCATCATGAAAGCCAGTCTTGGACTGGAACATCCCAATACCAGGAAAGTCCTATCTAACTATACCGATTTCTTGATGAAAGCCAAGCGCAAAGATAAGATCATTCCATTGATACCAGACCTCAGGTTGGCTTTTCCTGGGATTTTTGCGAAAGAGGCGGAAAGCAAGGCGGAGTGATGAATGCAAAGTGCTGAAAGACTGAGACCAAGAGAACTACGTTCTCAACGAATAGGTCAAGGTTGTTTCAATGACTAAGGAGACTTCTTGATGAGAATCAAACACCCGACTTTGAACCACAGTTCAAGAGGCATCCAGTGTTGCATACTCGCGTTCTTCATGACCAGCATGGTTGCCTGCAATCCGGAAGAAGCCATCCAACAGTATTTTGCGGAAAAGGGTCTGAATCCACTGGCCATGCTCCGGACCGACGTTGAACCAGGAACGTTGATTCTTGTTGGGAAAACCGGAGAAGCACGCCTGGTCGATCAACTCACAAACTTCTTGCCGACAGACACACGTAGTCCCGCTCAATTACCCATCCAGAACTGCGGAACAGGACAAGGTTGTCCGGGTATTCTGAGCGGCTATCAAGAAAATCGCACGACTACCGCCTCTGCTGCGATCTCATTTTTTCATAGCCTCTTTCGCGTACAGCCTGCCCTCGACCTGGAATTAACGGAACAGTTGTCAATCCGGCAACTAGACTCACGGTATAAGAAAATCGGTATCGGCGACCTGGAAGCCTTCCTCCGTACGCGTGAGGCCAAACCCGTCTATCGGAGGATTTTGGATTCTCTGAATGACGGGGAACAGGCCTTTGTGGCCTATGAAGTCCATTCGGCCACACAGCTTCAGATTGCCTCCACAAACGGTCATGATATTGCCCCCAACCTTAATATCGAGACGATTCAACAGATTCCCATAGACGGGAAGGCGGGCTTGAAGCTCATGAAAACGTCGAAAGAAACACTCTCGGTGGCCTCTGATCAGGCCTATGTGTTTGCCGTTAAAACTGCAGAGTTCGTGAAGGGAGATGTCCGAGGCACGATTAAATTGAAGGTGACACAGCCTCTTCCCATATCAGCCGGAAATATCAAAAGGCCTCCTGTGACAACGTCCACCAACGACGACTCTTACGCCTCATCGATTCATCCTGACTTTGCTGCCGTACGTTTCGAAGAATGATGGCGTTTTGCTCTACTTCGGAGTGCGTTTGCAATTTTAATCAGCAGTTGTTCGAACATTGAAGGCTTTCGCAACTCGAATATCGACGTCGATCCCCTCTAAGGGGTCTTTAGGGGGGAAAGTACCGAGGTATCGTGCTTCCTGTAGGAGAGCTTCCACGACTTTAAGATTCGCGTAGAAGTCGGGCTTTCTGTTTCGAATCTGGTCCCGTTCGAATTGTTCAAGAAGTTTAACATTCTTAACCATGATGGGGCTCCTGGTATGTCATATCTTCAACTTCTTTAGAGAGCTGAGCTAAGGGCATCATCCACATGGTTAAAGAACTGAATGCGAAAATGGGTTATTAGGTGTACTATGCTTGCCGTACCTTCGCGAATAAAACTCTCACCCTCACTTTGTTCACTTCGTACCATAGGGAGAGGTGATGGGACAGAACTTATTCAGGATCGTACGATAGATTCGGACCTAGCCATCGCTCCACAATGGCTAAATCCATGTTCTTCCGTTTGGCATAATCTTGGACTTGATCTTTATCAATTTTGCCGACACCGAAGTACTTAGCTTGCGGGTGGGCGAAGTACAGCCCACTGACGGCAGCCGTGGGAAACATGGCAAAAGTCTCCGTCAACGTGATCCCTGTCTGTTTTTCCACGTCGAGCAATTCAAAGAGCGTGGGCTTTTCAGTATGGTCCGGGCAGGCCGGATAGCCCGGTGCCGGACGAATGCCGCGATACCGTTCACGAATCAATTCCTCGTTTGAGAGAGTTTCCTCATGTCCAAATCCCCACTCTTTTCTGGCTTCC
>BQIX01000394.1 GCA_021604145.1 Nitrospirales bacterium | reverse complement strand
GGGGTTGGTAAAGGTTGAACTGACATAATGCGTTTGGACATCGAAGACGAAGAAGTGTTCGCCGCGACGAGAAAGGAAGGCTTCAGGTTCAGCTGCTTCAACGGCGAGGACATCAAAAAACTTTCCAAACACGTGATTCATGGCGAGTAGGGTCACAGCCATACCGCCGGTTGTTTTCAGGAAGGTTCGTCGGTCCATGCCCAGTCGGCTTGCCATCTTCGTACTTTGTGTTTCAATGATATGGTCGACATGTTCTTGGAGAGGGGTTTGCGGGATTGGTGTGAATTCTTCATTGGAAATAGTGCGTGTTGGAATTGGCGCGCTTGAGGTCAGGCCTTGCTGAAGAGATGGACGTTTGTGAGTCTTCATTGAAGTGTGTTTCCTCCATTCCATGGAATGAATGTGAATAGCAAATTCTAAACTCCTCGCATGAAAAAGGCGAATGTCTAGTTGGGGTGTGTGGAACTGAATGAATGTCTCGCACATGTGCAGCATATGTTCATCATTCTTTTACCGACTTAACCTTTTCAGCTGTTAGGGGGGTTCTTTATCCAATTTTCTGGCAGTGTCGCACGTCTCAGTTCTTTCATAGCATAGTAGTGTTTTTGCAATCTTGGCGACCCGTGAGGTCAAAAGTCTTGTGAATTGAGTTAGACTAAATAGTAAAGTAATATTGACTTATAGTTATTTAAAAAGTACTATTTCCCGTTTTCATGAATCATCGAATCACCGCGTTGAATAATAAGGGGCCGTGGATGTGTTGGATCAGTTTGGAATGAACTTCTGTGCTGTGAATAGACTATTGATAGGAGCTGGCTTGTTTCTGTGGAGTGTGACGGGAGTCGCTGATGCTTCTTCTGAAATCTCCAGTCAGCATACACATTCAGAGATAGCAGATTCTTTTCTTCTTCATGGAGTCGAAGAGCAGAATGACGTGCCACCCCAATCGTCTGTGCTGGAACCTGCCGATGCTGTCTTAATTCGAAAGAAGGAATGGTTATGGAATCGCTATCTGAAGAATGCGTTGCATCTTCCAGATTGGATGGATCTGGGTCTTGAGCAGAGGACCCGGTTCGAGGTGTACGATCATCCCTGGCGATCGAGTCAGCCCTTGGGAAGAACCGACCCACAAATTCAGCAGCGATCACGTTTGCGATTTGGTCTGAATGGAGGAGCGCTGAAATTGCTATTTGAAGGACAGGATTCTCGAGTCCATCTCGCTGATCCCGGTGATTTTGTGAATACCGGCATTAGGAATGAATGGGACATTCTTCAGTTATTGGTCTCGGCGACTGGCGAAAATCTATTTGGTACAGGTCTTCGTACCGATCTGCATGTTGGGCGGCTCACGATGGACTTTGGCCGTCGCCGACTGATTGGCCGTAATGATTTTCGTAATACCTCGAATGCATTTGATGGCGTGCATTGGCAATTGGCCAAAGCCCAGGATTGGCGTGTTCGCGCGTTTTTTGTAGAGCCGGTCTTGAGAGAGGAAACGGAACTCGATGAACAGTCAAAGCGAAGTCTGTTTTGGGGGATCTATGGCGAATCCAATCAGGTCCCCTGGCTGCATCTCAATCTGTATTATTTCGGGTTGAATGATCAACGCAGTTCTGCCATAAGTGCTCAACGGTCATTTTCTACTTTTGGCCTGAGGCTCTATGAAGACCCCGGGAAAGGTCAACCTGACTATGAAATCGAGAGCATATGGCAGGCGGGAAACCGAGGCAATACCGATCACTTTGCACACTTTCAACATATTGCTCTCGGCTATACATATGATCTTCCATGGTCGCCACGATTCTTGATTTACTACGATTACGCCAGTGGAGATAGGAGTGACAACGACAGCCAAGATTCGGCGTTTGATACGCTGTTTGGCGCTCGGCGTTTCGAGTACATGCCCACAGGAAATTTCGGCCCATTTTTCCGTACGAATATCAGCTCACCTGGATGGCGATTGATCGTGATTCCGATCACTGGCTGGAAACTACAACTCAAACACCGGGTGTGGTACCTCGCCAATTCCCGAGGAGCCTTTGCCAGTAACGGACTTCAAGATACGTCTGGGGGATCAGGGAATTATCTAGGTCAGGATGTGGAGTTTCGTGCTCAATGGAAAATCAACCATAACTTGGAATTCGATGCCGGCTATGTCCATTGGTTCAAGGGCAGTTATTTCGATCGGCTTCCCGCGAGTGCAGGATTGCCGCTTGGGGGTCAAAAGGATAGTAATTTTTTCTATATACTAACGAAATTCAGACTGTAACGAGAGGACTGTCTTCGAATAGGATAGATGGCATGATGAGCAGATTGTCTACGGGTGTTTTTGTTCTTTTCTGTTTGGTGTTGTTTCTTACATCTGCTGTTTGGGCAGAAAAGGTGCGGATTGCCGTGGCTTCAAATTTTTTGGCGACGCTGAATGAAATTGCCACGAATTTTGAACGTGATACGGGACATGTTGCGGTCGTCAGTTCAGGGTCGAGTGGAAAGCTTTATGCGCAAATTCAACATGGTGCCCCATTCGATGTGTTCTTTTCTGCCGACGTTGAACGTCCAAAATTGATGGAAGAAAAAGGACTGGCTGTTCAGAATAGTCGGTTTACGTATGCTGTGGGACGTCTAACGTTGTGGAGTGCTGACCCCAATTTGGTCAAGGGAGATGGGAAGGCAGTTCTTACTCAGGAACATTTCACCCATGTGGCTATAGCCAATCCCAAGACCGCGCCATATGGTGCGGCAGCTAAACATACGCTTGAGCAATTAGGCCTTTGGCCTGCATTGGAGAAACGGATTGTCCAGGGAGAAAATATTAGCCAAACGTTTCAGTTTGTGTATTCACACAATGCGGATCTGGGGTTTGTCTCGCTATCTCAAGTCTTGGATCCAAAAATTAATGGGCTTGGAAGTCGTTGGGATGTTCCGTTGAGTTTGTATCACCCATTACATCAACAAGTGGTACTCTTGGCGCATGCTCAACATCACAAAGCGGCGCAAGATTTTTTAGTCTATGTCAAAGGGCCGCAGGCCCAGGCTATCATCGAGAGGTTTGGGTATGGTGTGGAATAAATTCATTCAGACAGCGACGTATTGAGAATGACACACATGGATTGGGGTCCGTTGTGGTTGACGATGCAGTTGGCGGGGGTCACGGTTGTAGTCTTGCTCGTCGTCGGGACCCCTTTGGCCTGGTGGCTGGCGTTTACGAAATCCCGGTTTAGGACGCTCGTGGAAGCCGTCGTGGCGTTGCCGATTGTGTTGCCGCCGACCGTTCTTGGGTTTTATTTGCTGGTCGCGCTTGGGCCGCATGGTCCGATTGGCGGACCATGGAAAGATCTGACAGGATCATCGCTTTCCTTTACGTTTACCGGACTCGTCATCGCCTCCGCATTCTACTCGTTGCCGTTTGTGGTACAGCCGTTACATGGTGCCTTTGAGTCTGTCGGGAGAAAGCCGTTAGAGGCGGCGTGGGTGTTGGGAGCCTCAAAGTTGGATACCTTTTTCACGGTCGCGTCTCCGATGGCGATTCGAGGATTTTTGAGTGCGGTGGTCTTAGGTTTTGCGCATACGCTTGGTGAGTTCGGGGTCGTGCTAATGGTGGGTGGAAATATTCCTGGTGTGACAAAAGTGCTTTCCATTGCTATTTATGATCATGTTGAAGTGCTGGAATATACTCAAGCGCACATCCTGTCCGCCGTTCTTCTCATATTTTCTTTCGTTATTCTCACGGTTGTTTATACGGTGAATCGACGCTTACCTATTCATGTCTCATGAGTACTCTCGCTGCCGAATTCGATGTCCGCTATCCCGGCTTTCATCTTCAAGCAAAGCTGGAGATTCCTGTCACCGGGGTCACGGCTATCTTTGGACCGTCGGGATGCGGTAAGACTACGTTGCTTCGCTGTCTCGCAGGATTGGAGCGACCGCCTTGCGGACTACTCCGGTTTCGTCAAGCCGTCTGGCAAGATGACACTCAAGGAGTCTTTTTGCCAATTTCACAACGTTCGATTGGCTATGTGTTTCAGGAACCTCGATTATTTCCACATTTGTCTGTTCAATCTAATCTGGAATACGGGTTCAACCGCACCCCCCGTGGTCAACGGAAATTGTCATTTGACCAAGTCGTCGACCTCCTCGACCTTCAAGGTCTTTTGCCCCGGCGTCCACACAATCTCTCTGGAGGAGAACAACAGCGGGTGGCCATAGGTCGAGCGTTACTGACGAGTCCGGAACTCTTGCTGATGGATGAGCCGATCAGTTCACTCGATCTGAAACGAAAACGAGAAATTCTTTCGTTT
>BQIX01000393.1 GCA_021604145.1 Nitrospirales bacterium | reverse complement strand
TAAGAGAATGTGGAGGATTTCGCGTTAGTGGAACGATGTGCGGTCAGGAATTAAGGGAGGGTAGGGTGTGACCGTGATTGCTTCAAGGTTATTTTCGAAATGATAGTCATGAGCCATTCGATCCTTCCAAAAGATACCGGTCACTTCAACCTGATGATCCATGGCAATGGGACTACTGCCTTGTGTTCGATCATGCCGGCCAAACACGATAAGCGATGCCGTTTCATTCTGTAACACAAAGACAAAATCAAAGAAGAGTGTTGTTTCGTCGAGGTGCATTTCCGGCTGCTTCACGATGCCACGTACCGTCACCACTTTTAGATGAAAGTTTTCAGCAAATTTTAACAGAGTGTCAATCTCGACAACCTCTGGCTCTGTCGAAGGATAGACGGCAAAAGATGAAGTGTCTGCTCGAAGTTGTATAGCTCCCAAATTGTGATGATCACCGTCGGGAGATTGAGTGAAATATTGAAAAGGCACGCATGGAAATGTAGATGGCGTGTGAGGTAAATCTGAAAGACAACTGATGCGCATGTTGGGGCCTTGGAATATCAGAAGGCCACAAAGTAGGAGGAGGCAGCTCATGTGTACCGAGAAACAATTGGTTTTAGCTCAAGAGTCTGTTGTTATGCCATTAGTTAAAGTTTAACTTTAATATTATTAAGCGTTCATAAAATGATTCAATGAGATTGAAGCCGTGCTTCTATTGGGAATGGAGAAACCAAATAGTCATAACTTATTGAAATAAATGAAAAGTTGAATCCATTTCCTCAGATTGGGTATCATATTATAGATATGACACGCCAAGAACGCTATCAACAACGCCACAAAGCTGCAGGGCTTTGCATCTATTGTCCTCGAAAGGCCATCAGTGGATGGTTTTGCGCTCATCATCTGCGAAAGCGCCGCGCATCAATGCGAGTTCAAAATGGGAATCGTCCCTGGCATCCAGGAGGACCCGGTCGTCCTCCCCTCACCCGAAGAGCACACTAATCTTCTGCGGTGCACTCGCCTCTCTTTTCGCCTTCCAGTTCGCTCTTATGATACCTTCTCGCCAGACACATGCACTATGAATTGATTGCCTCCGGAAGTAGTAACCATGCGGCGTAACGTTCATGAATAGAAGAGATCACAAGTCTGACGTTAAGGAGTCTTACATTGCCACGTCTTGATTTTTATGCCGTTCTGGAAGTTGAGCCAGACTCATCGGATGAATACATCAAGAAGGCCTACAGGAAACTGGCTCTTCGCTACCATCCTGATCACAACCAAGGGAAGCCAGACGCTGAGATCAAAATTCGTGAAATTAATGCCGCTTATGAAGTCTTAAACGATCCTGAGAGTCGGAAGGCCTATGATCGCTTACGCTTTGGCGGATACCGCCAGCAAGTTGATGGATTTGGAAAGTCAGAAGATACAACGCCTGATCCAGGTGTGGCCTTCGAGGCCATGGAACAGACCTTGCGCGATGAAGCCAAAAAAGATGTCTTTTCAGTACTGATCAAGGATCAGGTGCGAATAAAAGAAGAGCTGTCGATCATTCGCGAACGTGTTGTGGCGAAACAGGGATATGATACGTTTCAGGAAGCGCTTGTTCTCCAGAGAGCTCGAGAAGTCATTCACACGTTTATTTCTCAAGACCTTCTGGATCGGCGTGAGCAATTAGTGGACGTGGCGCACCAGATGCTTCTTTCGCAAGGAGTTTGCGCAAGTCATCATGATAAAGATGTTGCTGCGCTACGAAAACAGCTCGATAAATATTACGATGAAGGATGGGCTCAAGGTTATCTTCACGCCTGTGAATTGTTTTATGCTAGACGATAGCTTGCTGTTTACGATGGGCGACGCTGTTTCAGGGTCAATGGGCCAAACGATGAATGTGGTGGCGAAACAACTACCGGGCACATATTAGATCCAAAATTCGAGCCCTATGATTCACCCTTCACGGCATTTGAAGGATGAATCCATAATCTAAGGTCTTACATTAATTTCATGAAATTCGAACAGTCATCTGCCTTCACACGCACCATAATACGTCTATCTTTACAGTTGGGAAATCATATGTTGAGATCGCGTCAAGAACGATTTTGCCGCCAGACAAGCCCTATCGATAAACACCACTGATGTTATTACTCTCTATCTAAGAGAGAAGAGGTATCCTGCTGTGTGCCTTGCTGTGATGAAAGCTCAGATTGCGCCAATGCTTGAGCAGCACGTGAAATTTCAACTTTGATGCCTTGTTCTTGTGAACCGCCGGCTTGCAAGGCACTTTTTGCCGATTCCTTTTCATCTTCTGGTCGTTGTACAGCCGTCGTTGGTTTACTCGCAGAAGACAGCGTATTGGCCAGTTGACCCAATGAGCCTTGTCCCTGTTCAATTCCAGTAATATTCATATTCCCCTCCTCTCATAATTTAACTATGAAATATGCTTCTTGTTCTACCCTTCTCGGCTGGATCGTTATTCACTTGAGTATGTAAATACCAAGCAAAATCATTGAAATCGAAAAGTGTGATGAACCGTTTGCAAGCTCAAAGAATATGAAGCTAGGGAAGAAAAGCGAAGGTTTTAATGATTAGACTATTCGGGCAAATATTTTAACTTATCGGAATGTCTGTAAGTAGAAGAAAGAAGGCGGGGCGGTGTTGCTGTAATTTTAGAAGATAAACAACATTGTCAGGAATTATGAGCTCTTGATAAAAGATTTGCGATGTTGGCGGAGGGGGTAGGATTCGAACCTACGGTCCCGTGAAGGACTCCGGTTTTCAAGACCGGCCTATTCGTCCACTCTAGCACCCCTCCATACCTTAAATAATCAGAGATTCAATTGTTCTCTCTCTTGTCGTACTCATGCCTTTTGTTCTTGAGCAGTATATGGGCTCCTAATACGCTATTCAACTAGATGACACTCATACCTGTAGATTAGCCTGGGCTTCAGAAGGTTTTCAGGCAGAGCGCGGAAGATTCTACTCTTCTCTGTAGGATTGACAATGCTTGAGGTAATTTTCCCTTGTGGCTTCGCTAAACTTCAGTCATTCTCTTTTACTTTTTACGGATTTCTCACTGAGGTTGAGAGCTCTTTCCGTTGGCCAAACAGGTTAAGATTGGCGGAGGGGGTGGGATTCGAACCCACGGTAGCTTTCACTACTCCGGTTTTCAAGACCGGCCTATTCGTCCACTCTAGCACCCCTCCGAGATCGACTGCAGTCTGATTTGGTTATGAAGGTTCTGAATTGACTACGTGTTTGATGTATGGTGAAGAACTTACCGGACCTGTTTCTTTTTACGTCTCACAACGCTACTCGGTACGACAGAGGCCCCCTCTTGTTCAAGATGGACGTAGTCATTAACCAATCCCAACACGTTGTTTTCAAAGGGCAGGAATCGCACGGCAACTCGATAGAGTTGTTGCTCTATGGTTAATTCGTAATATTCAACAAGTGGTTGTTGGATATCAAGTGTCTGAAATACCGAGGATTGTACGCCATTGGCCATGGGTTGTGGCAGGACGGTCGTAATTCGTTTCCCTAATAGCAGTTCTCCTCCAAGATAATGTTTGGTGTCTGGGTTCGGGTAGTGATAGTCAATATAGATGCCTTTTGAATTCCACAAAAATAATTTCTGTGGCGGTGTAATCCAAGCATTGTCTGAGCTAAAGAGCTTATGTGAAAGAAAATCCCAGGCATATTGCGACAACCGGGTATGGTTCATGATCGTGGCTTATAGGCTTAGGCTTTGGGTGTAATCCTTGGTGTCATCAATGTTGCATCCGGAAAATATGAATGGAGTACATCAGGGATTGCGACTGAACCATCAGCTTGCTGGTAGTTTTCTAAAATGGCCACAAGGGTACGGCCTACAGCCAGACCAGATCCATTTAACGTATGCACATGATTCGGTTTCCCCTGTTTAGGGCGATAGCGAATATTGGCCCGCCTGGCTTGAAAGGCCTCAAAATTACTGCAGGATGACACTTCGCGATAGGTCTGTTGTGACGGAAGCCAGACTTCCAAGTCATAGGTTTTGGCTGCAGCAAATCCCATATCGCCAGTACAAAGCGCCATGACTCGATAGGGAAGACCAAGAGCCTGCAGAACTTTTTCTGCAGCCTTTGTCAGATCTTCATGCGCCTCATACGATTCTTCCGGTTTTGAAAAGGTCACGAGTTCGACTTTATTAAATTGATGGACACGAATGAGCCCTTTGGTATCTTGGCCATAGGATCCGGCTTCTCTCCGAAAACAGGGCGTGTGGGCCACATATCGGATAGGTAAATCCGTTTCTGGAATAATTTCATTTTGG
>BQIX01000392.1 GCA_021604145.1 Nitrospirales bacterium | reverse complement strand
TGCCATTTATGTATCATGAAAGTGAGCCATTCTCTTATTCATCTCGTAACATGTGAATAAACAGTCCATCACGAAGCTTTGGCTCAAACCATGTGCTTTTGGGAGGCATCACCCGATTGGCATCGGATACTGCCATCAGTTCGGCTACGGTGGTGGGGTACAACCAAAAAGCGACCGCCCAGTTTCCGCTATCAACTTTTGCCTCGAGTTCTTGATGTCCGCGAACTCCCCCGACAAAATCAATACGAGGATCAGAGCGTTGATCTTTAATTCCCAAAAGCGGGTCTAACACTCGCTCGGTTAATTCGGAAACGGCTAATGCTCGAACGGGATCCTGCTGGTTGTTGCATGTCGGGTCTTGCTTGGGTTTAGCTCGATGCCATTGCTTCTCAAGATACAGATCGAATCCCGCTGGCGGAGGATTGCCGGGTTCGGGAATGGCATTCAACTCAAAGTCGGACGCCAGAGCTTCCCGCAACTGTTTCGGAGTCAGGCCGTTCAAGTCGCGAACGACACGGTTATACGGAAGAATTTCAAGTTGATCATGTGGGAAGATGACGGACAAAAATCCTTGTTCGTGGGTATTGGTTCTTGCGGAGCCGTTGGCGGCGCGATCGGCTCGTACACGGCTGGCAGCAGCCGAGCGATGATGTCCATCGGCAATATACAACGCATTAATTTTTCGAAAGTCATCAATGACTTGTTGAATGACAGAATCATCATGTACGCTCCACACCGTGTGCTCAACCTTGTCGTCGGCCACGAAGTGGACGTCTGGTTTATCGTTTGTCACATTGTTGAGCCAGCGTGTGATATTTTCAGTATTTTGGAAAAACAGTAAGACTGGTCCGGATTGTGACTCATGTGCGGTAATCAGCTGAACCCGATCGTTTTCCTTTACCGGTCGTGTATGCTCATGCTTTTTAATGATTCCTCGGTCATACTCGTCGACTGACGCGAGTGCGACGAGACCGGTTTGCACATGCGAGCCCCATTTTTGCCGGTAGACCCCTAGAAGCGGTTTTGTTTCTTGTACGAGGACTCCTTTTTTTAAAAGATTTTGTAGATTCTCGGCTCCTCTTTGATAGACCTCTGGAGAGTAGGAGGAGACTTCATCGGCCAGTTCAAGCTCTGCCCGGCTCACTCGCAAGAAACTTTGTGGGTTTCCTTCAGCAATCGCGCGTGCCTCTTGTAAGGACATGACATCGTAGGGAGGAGCGGAAACCTGAGCAGCGAATTCGGGTTTAGGTCTCACGGCACGAAATGGAATGATTGTGGCCATAGTCGTGTTCTCCTTTTGAAAACATGTTCCATCGAGCGATGGGCTCAACTTCATGCTTTCAGAGAGTTCGAATAAAAAGTGTTTTTTTTGTGTCAGTGTCGTATGTGTAGAACGACAATTTTAGAAATATAGCCGGGAGAGTTTTATGCTAACCAGGATTGAGATCCGTTTTTTCTGTCAAAGGAAATGAAATTCAATGACGAGGTTATATTGGATTCTCATTCAGCAATTCGGCTTCACATGTCCACCCGTCTCCAGATAGACCATCAACGGCATCAACAATCTGGCTGGCTTCTATAGTTCCGTCGGTTTTGATGATGGCTTGTCCTGCTTGAGACGTGAGATCCATTTCCTGAACGCCTTGCAGGGTTTCGAGTGCGGTGCCAACGGCACCAAGGTACAGTTCGCAATTGTTCCCACTGAGTTTCAAGGTTACGTTGGTGGGATGACGTATTGATTCCGAGTTTTCATTACTGCACCCGAATGTTTTCACCATGAAAAATCCTATGACGAAAACTATGGTGAGCCAACGAAAAAATCCGTGTGTCTTAGAAAATAGGATTTTTCTCCTCATGTCTTGTGAGGCCATGTATTTCGTCCCTATCTTGTTCATTGGCCTTATCATACCTTATACCCTGAGTAGAGTGAAATTGTGAAAAACCTCGGTCGTAGATTGACAATACAGCATGATATTCATTGAATGATACTTCGCAAGATTCACCAATTCATATACCAATGCGGGCGCATTGATCTCATAAGTTTTCACCCCTGTTGAATTGCTTGTATTTTGTAGTGTAGAAGGAGCATAGATGGTTCGACTTTGGACGTTGCCATGTAACGTGATAAGTCATGAATCCAGTGTGTGAGGGAGAGAGGGTAAGAGTGATGATGTTTCATATCCGAATGTTATGGGTAATGATGATTGGGAGTAGTCTCTTGCTCGCTATTCCAGGGAATACCACAATTGCAAGAGTCATGGGTCACGCGGTCGGGCATTTATTTACAGCGTTATTGTTAGCTTCAGTTCCGATTGTGGGCTATTACCTTTTATACAAAGAAATTGGGGAGAAGGAAGTGACCTTGATCATTCTGGCTGCATGGTTCTATTTAGTGATATCACAAGCCTTGGGTTTTTAATCGCTCAGGGATGAGATCTCCACATCTACCTCCAGGGAATTACTGGCATGTTCCCAAATGTGATGTAAATTGGCAGTCGAACGTGAGAATATTGATTCACATTTGAAAGAGCTGACTAAATGTGGTACCTTTGCACTATATATAACTACTAGTGGTAGTATGAGATAGAAAATCCTCATTTGGCATCATTATTGATTCTATTCATCACCATCTGCAGACTTCCCTTCCTTCAATCAACAAGTGAGGCAACCAATGAGTTTCTGTAGACTTCTCCATCTAAGACCCTTCCTTGTGCTTCTCATGCTGATGTGGATGGTCGGCTGTTCCGGCAGTCTTGATTTTGTGGACTTAGATCCTCAAACGGTTGGATATCAAGCCCCGGTTCCGAAGGCCGGTACACGTGTGGTGGTGTGGGGAAATCATTCCTTGGCCGTCGATAATGCTTCGATGTGGCTTCATCAGCGCGGTCTTATCGTGTTAGATCGTACCAAGTTGCAGCAAGGACTTAATAACAAAGGGGGCAGACTAACAGGGAGTTCAAAAGATTGGGCGAATATTCTTGAGGCCGGGAAGAATATTGGGGCAGATCTTGTGGCATTTGTAGAAGTGTCGAACGTTAAAGAGGGACAGAAGTTTACATTGTCTCAGATCCGGTCTGCGCCGACGTTTTCACTGACGGTAGAAATACGAGGGGTGAATCCTGAAACCGGCGATATTGTCACGAAATCGAAAGCATGGCAAACCGGCCCGTCACAGAACTCAGATTTTGTCATTGAAGACTTAACGGCCCGTGCCCTTGTCGGAGCCTGGAAGTCTGGCCCATCTGAATATAAGGTCTTAGCCTTTGATGGAGAGAAGACTCAGGAAAAAGTTGCTAAGAATCAGAGCCTCCTATCACATACGAATTCTCAGGACTTACCCCATCGTGACGACGTAAACATTGATGACGAAAAAGACTCCGTCGCGTTACTCGATCATAGTCAAGTGAATCCTACCGATGCTGTGAACCACGTCCCATCACGGGGTCAGCGTCCTGGGTCGTCTATCATTCGAACGGAAAATTCGAGTACTCATCAAGTATTAGAGGGTATGAAGGCAGAAAAGTCTGCCGCATCTTCTCGTCAAAATGCTGTGATTGACCTTCCGAAAAATCGTCCACATCACAATTCTGAAAATGTTCAAACAGTCATGAAGACTTCTGCCGACCGTTCAGATCTCCATCATGAAGTCGACTCGACTTACTTGAATGAAATGGAGTCAGCTTCTTCCTCTCAAGAAAACAGCTCTCATTCCGGATCCGATAGTGTGGGTTCACAGTTAGCAAGTGGCGCATTATCAATTCTGTATACCCCAGTCAAGTTGGTCTACGCGGGACTTGGAGGAATTTTCGGTGGTTTGGCGTATGTGCTCACTGGCGGGGATGAAGAAACTGCTCACACGATCTGGACCGCGAGTGTCGATGGGGATTATTATCTCACACCATCGCACTTGAGAGGGGACTCCTCTGTTGAGTTTATGGGTGCTTCACAACAAAAACCCGTGGTCAATGTTCCAGAGTCCGAGAGCCCTTATGTGGCGCATTCTTCAGACTTTAAAAAATAAGTGACGACGTTTTTCTGGTTTTTTTCTTGCGATGATGTGATGTAAGGCGCCGCTTAAGTTTAAGCGGACGTTTTTCTCATTACAACGTGGTTCTTCTGGCAAAGAATGACTGATACGGTTTGGTCCCAGCCCCTTCGGAGTCCATGAGGATTCCCATCCATCGTGTCGTTTCACTTCCTTCCAACGCAATTTTCACAATCATCGTCATAGGGACGGAAAGCAGCATCCCAACAGGCCCCCAGACCCAGCCCCAAAACACCAAGGAGAGAAAAACGACTAAT
>BQIX01000391.1 GCA_021604145.1 Nitrospirales bacterium | reverse complement strand
GGCTCAGCCACCAAACAATTTCGACACGATCTTTCGGAAGAATCTCAAGCACGAATCATCGAACGAACAATCAAGGAATGTGAGCAATGTCGAGAGTATCCCGAGAAAGCCTATCTCACGAATTTATGGAAAAGCACCTTGTCTTCATTGACGCTGCACGACTCTCTTTCAGATCCTCATTCACCTCTTGAGGCCAACCTTCACGCGTCAGAGAATCTACCATCATCAATCGATACAACCCTGCCAGATCAACGAACGATAGGCGATTGGGTCGATGACTTAGCTGGAAGTCGCCTCGTCGAACACATCAACAACCAAATGATTAAATGGGTAACCACATTTGTCGATGAAGGCTTAGCGGCATGGGAAATGCCACAACGTCAAGAAGGGTTTTATCAGGCTTGGCGTGAACTCGCACAACTCGACCTTTCGGTAAAGTTTTTGGGAATTTACGAATTCAAGAAAAAAGTTTCTGATCTTCCAACAGACTCCGAAGAAGCACTCGTCTTTCATTTATATCGCTTGGGAATTCCACAAGAACACTGGAGCGATTACCTCTCTCGCCATTTATCGCAATTGCCTGGCTGGGCTAGATATGTACGTTGGCTGGGAGAAAATCCTGCCTATCACGCACAACGAAAACATCCCATTGATACAACGCAGTATCTTGCGACACGCCTGTTCTACGAAGCGGAATTGACGCAGGTCGTATGTCAGCAAGAATGGGGAATTGACGGAACACTGCCGACTCTACAGGCATACTGGCAAGACCACTCAGAGGACTATCACGTTCGGCTGACAAAAGACGCGCATGTCATCGATCCCATACAACGTGCGACGTGCCATGATGCATGGCGACTGTTTCACCTTTTCCAATTTTTGGAATTGTCGCCTAGTGAAGTGCACGATCTGTCAGCCTTCGAATCACGGGTATTGCTTGATTGGCTCGACGCCTTTCCCTCGGATCAGCATGGGCCAGTATGGCTTGAAGCCTATGAAGACAGCTTTCGAGTCGAGTTCATCCAAAAAATTTCAGCTCACCGAGGAGCAACGCCATCTTTAGAAACTCGTCCACGCGCACAATTGGTATTTTGCATTGATGTCCGGTCGGAATCGTTCCGCCGTCATATTGAAGCTCAAGGTCCGTATGAGACATTCGGGTTTGCAGGATTTTTCGGCATACCGATTAGCCATCAAGCCTTTGATAGTGAGGAACGGGCATCCCTGTGTCCCGTCTTACTCTCTCCCAATCACGCAGTTACAGAAATTCCTCGATCAGAAAAACCTCATTCATTACAGCAATACGCGTCCGGCTCAAGATGGCAGCAATTGGGACATCATCTTTTCCATGATCTTAAACATAATCCTGTCGGGTCACTGATGCTCATTGATCTGTTAGGATTATTTTTCAGCATCGGCTTAGTTGGCAAAACACTCTTGCAAAAACCATTTCATGCGATCACCTCAACCATTCAACATTGGTTAAAATCTTCGGTTCCCACGGAAATAGTCATCTCTCACCCGACAGAGTCTCAAAAACCGTCATTAAAAAAAATCAACATCGAAAATATTCCTTCTGGCTTGGCTCAAGGATTCACACTGGCAGAGCGAGCCACGTTTATCGAAAACGGACTTCGTGCGATGGGGCTCACCCAAAATTACGGTCGACTTGTCGTCCTCTGTGGACACGGGAGTGAAACTGACAATAATCCCTATTTCGGCGCATTGGATTGTGGCGCGTGCGGCGGCAATCCTGGAGATGCGAATGCCCGTGTCTTTGCCGCCATGGCAAACGATCCATCGGTACGTCGTATCATTCGCAACAACGGTTTATCTATTCCTGAGGACACCTGGTTCCTCCCTGGAAAGCATAATACGACAACGGACCGTGTCACGTTTTATGATCTTGAAGAACTACCCGTGAGCCATGTTTCCGATTTACAAGAATTAGGCAAGGATCTCAAACAAGCTGGCATGAACCAGGCGCTAGAACGCTGTCATCGTATTCCCTCTGCCCCGACTGAAATTTCCCCCGAACAAGCGTTTACCCATGTCGATAAACGAAGCTATGACTGGGCTAACCCTCGACCGGAATGGGGATTGGCCGGAAATGCGGTATTTTTAATAGGTAGGCGTACACTCACAAAAGGACTCGATTTAGGCGGTCGAGTCTTTTTGCATTCCTATGATCCGCTTCCAGACAACGAGGGGGCGATACTCGAAAAAATCATGACCGCACCATTAATTGTTGGTGAATGGATTAATACCGGATATTACTTTTCAGGCGTTGATCCGTGGCACTATGGCAGTGGGAGCAAAGTGCTGCACAATGTGGTTTCTGGCGTGGGAGTCATGTTGGGAAGCCAGAGTGATTTACAAATGGGATTTCCCTTACAAACCGTGAATGATGGGACAACCCATTACCACGAACCCATGCGGCTGCTTTCCGTTATTGAAGCGCCTCGAAATACCATCACATCGATCATTCAAAAACATACGATTCTGCAGCAACTTTTTCACAATCAATGGATGAACCTTATTGCCTTAGACCCTCATAGTTTTAAATTTTACAGATTTCATCCGGATAGCACATGGGAACTCATGGACAGCAACTACCCTGTATGACCATTTGCCGTCAATCTCACATTCATCTGTTGAGCAAGGAATGAAACACTGGTATAAGACCGGGAGTTTGAACATGAATGGCGCCCGTATCTTTGTCCAACGAAGACTGAGTTCATGGGAACCACAACTAACTCGTGCAAGAATCCTCAAGGCCGGTAGGGGAACTGACTCCTAATTGCTAGACGGCAGAAACAGTACAAGCCAATCTGAAGCTTTTCGAATCAAAAAGTCGAAGGGTATCTGATTGGCTTTTTTATGGCCATTCATCGGTCAAACAAAGTCAGGATTATACGATATCTCAATCGTGCGTGCCGACAATGGACGGAATACAACATGTGATCAACGTCACTTTTGTCTAGAGAAATGGGAAGACGTGCCTCGCATCGCACATTGAGGTCTAAAGCTTGAAACACACAAATGTGCAATCTCAAAATCAAAAATGTCCAATAACATCATTCTAACCGACACCACGAATCATTTAGACGAACGCGGCATGTCCGTGAAAATAGTGCGTATGTCTCTTTGATGGCATATAAGTGGATGTGATGGTGTAACTACCGGATAGAGTTATCGTGAAGGGGTTCACATGAGGCCCATATCCTCGAAATTCTTATTGCTCAAGACAACGGCACTGTTCGTGTTATGGCTCATGTTATCCGGCAGTTTTCATTGGATTCATCTCAGCTTAGGCGCGGCGGCCTCATTTACCGTTGCCTGGCTTAATTCTGGGCACTCACCCTTTGTGCCAAATTTTCGCATCTGGGGAAAGACTATCTTGTTTCTTCCCTGGCTATTTGTCCAAATCATCAAGAGCAGTCTCCATGTAACCAAACTTATCCTTAGCCCCAACCTCCCCATTGCGCCGAAGCTCCTTCACGTGAAAACGAACTTAGACAACCGAGCGGCTGTGGTGTTGTTCGGAAATTCTATTACGCTGACGCCAGGAACTATCACTGCAGAAGTCGATGAATCAACGCTTATCGTTCATGCCCTGGATGACGTTTCGAGTGAGGATGTGAGAAGCGGTCGGTTAGAATCCAAAATTGCTTCGGTGTTTAAGGAGGGAGGCAAGAGCTGATGAATGCCTTCTTTCTCTTTGTCCTAGTCACTCTGGCAATGTTAATCGTGGCGTATCTCTATCGTGTCCTCCAAGGTCCCACGATTTTTGATCGTGTCTTGGGCCTCAATGGCATATCCACGAAAGCGATCATTTTACTCATTCTCATTGGTAGCGTGCATGAACGGGTGGATATGTTCATCGATATCTCAACTGGCTATGCGCTCTTGAATCTGGTCGGGGCATTAGCAGTTGCCAAATATCTTGAGCAAAAAGGACTTCCCTAAAATGGACGTACTCGCCATTATCTTCATTCTCACTGGTCTCTTTTTTCTGATTGTTGCGGCGATTGGCGTGGTCCGATTACCGGATGTGTTTACTCGTTCACATGCGGTGTCGATCACCGATTCTCTTGGAGCCTTTCTGATGCTCATGGGAATTGCCGTTCATGAAGGCTTCAGTTTAAATATCTTTAAAATTATGGCCGTCTTGATCTTATTGTATCTTCAAAATCCCGTCATTGCCCACGCCACAATTCGCGCAGCCCTTCGCGCAGGACTCAAGCCTTGGGAAAGAGAGTCAACATGACCTTTTCATTTGAAATCCCTCTGCTCATTCTCCT
>BQIX01000390.1 GCA_021604145.1 Nitrospirales bacterium | reverse complement strand
GCTAACAAGGCTAACGGGGTGAGTGCACAATGAACTGCACAAACTAACGAGGCGATTGAACCGGCTTTTGAAAGTGTTGGACCAAAAGTTTTCATAGAATTATTGGCATTTTGGACAGAAGCCACTGAATTCCAATGTATGTTCATTCACGACAAATTGTGTCTCTTTTTCAATAAATGCGGTTAACTTTTTCAGAGGACACAACAACAAATCAGCAATTCTCCCACATGTTTGACAGCGAATGTGATGATGATGCTCACGTCCATGACGAATTTCAAATCGAGCTTGCCCTTCTTTATGCAGTTCGATCTGTGCAACAACCCCTAACTCACGTAACACACTGAGTGTTCGATAGACCGTCACCAGATCGATAGTCACTTTATTTTTCGTCAACCGTTCATAGAGCTCAGAGGCGCTTAAGGGATATTTCGTTCGTTCAAGAACTTCTAAGACTGCACGACGAGTTCGAGTTAACCGATGTCCGGCTGCCCGCAGATCTTGATCAATGGTTGATTTCTTGATACATCACCTCTCTAATTGCAAACCTCTTGCAATTATAAACATTCCACGATGAAAGTCAAGTGTGTAGATTTACCGTTTTACGCTTATAGTCTAACGAAGCAAGCAAAGGATAAAAATGTGATTCTACGTATCATTTTCACTCACGTTGTTAATGAATCTGTTGTATTGGGCAAAACAGTTTCAAACACAGAGACATGAGATCACTGGAACATCGCGTTCCATAATGAGACGAGATATTTGAAAGAAAGTGCAAGACTTTACAAGAGGAATAAGAGAGGAGTGTGAGAGTCGAAGCCACGGTCAGAATCCCCAAAAATAGAACACGATTCCTTCGAGGCGGAAGGCTGGAGAATGAATCAGGTCAGAAGACACCAACCTTAGGGGAGACGCGTCAGCCCACAGGCGGTCGCGACACATTGACGGTATTTGAGCCACAACCGCAGTGTCTTTCTCATGGCCAACAGAATGGTATCCTGTTGAGATCGTGTCACCGCATGTGTGAGCACCATTTTGTAAGCATCATGCCGATGTCCATTTTCGACCAATTGATGGGCTCTTGTCAGATCCATACAATGAGGGGATACACCATGATAGCAGACCAACGGATGTTTCAGGATAATTGACTCAAGGCGTTTTGGCGTCATGGGTTTTGCCGTTGACCGTATTTCCTGTCGATCATTTTTACTGCCTTCAACAAATATCGTCAATACCGCTGCGCCAACATTCCAATCTCGATGAACTGATACACGCTCGAGCCAAAGACGATACTGAAGGCTGGCGGGAAGCAAGGCAATATTTAAAAACTCCTTTGAGGCATACTGTAACCCCTTCATCATTTTCATAAAGAGCTCAGGATGTGACCGTCCTAATGACAAGCGTCCCGTATCTTCTTCGTAAATATTTTCGGCTAGCATGGCACGAACATCAGGGGGAGGATTTTGTCCATAAATACGGGCAAGGAATACTGGAAAGTCTCGGACATATACACCGAATTCTTGTTGATAATGAATCTTTAATTGAGCTTTAGTAATGGTCGGACCAGAGAAATTCCCCCAAGCCCAATGATCTTTTTGATCCATGATGCCTAACAGATGATTGCGAAATTGTAAACGGGTCAAAGGTTTATTCATTCAATAATCCTTGGATTCTCGGCGCAAGCCACATATCCTACTTAGATCCCATACCATCACAGTCTATATCTTCGCTTACGTTTCGGAACTTTTAAGAGTTTCTTAAGTAATCGCCAATCGAATAGGAACTCTCATGAGACCTAGACCATTTACTTGAAGGGTTAGGGACTCAAGTGAAATATTGCGCACGTAAGATTCGACAGTGAAATTGAGTTGAGACAAAAGATTATCGAGGCGGATCGAACCTTATGGAAGTTTCTCTTGGTGACTGCGAGGAAGAAGGAAAGGGCTTGGATTTAGCAGTTTTAGCTGATCGTGCTTTGACTTTTTTAGGTGCAGTTTTTTCAGTTCGTACGGTTTTAGATTCTATAGATTCAAGCTCTTTACCAAGATGCAGAAGCACTTGTTGCTGTGATAAGGCTAAAGCCTTCAATTCACCGATTTGCGTATTGACTCGAGTAAATTCTCTTCGCTGAGCTGTGAGTTGATCACGGAGAGCATGAACTTCCCACAGCAACTCATCTCGTTCCAACTTGGGAGTTGGTGCTATGTTTGTTGGAGACTCGATAGTTGCTGGGACAATACGTGGCTCAGGGATCGAGACATTTCGTTTCTTTGTATACATCTTCCAAATTTTATCACTAATTTTCTCAGAGCTCTCTCGAGCACGTTTCGCTGATCGAACAACGAGGGTTACACTTGCCCCCAATCCATTCTTCACAAGACCAAATAGACCAAGGACACAGGAAGTCAAACCACTAAACATGCGTTGGCATCCTCGTTGACATAGTGAAACGCTCGTGTGTAGCCATTCGCCTACTTGCTTTCCCCCTCTTCGAACAGCCGCAATCGATTTAGCAAAAAATTTCACACTAACAGAAGGGGCTTCATCTCCAACTTGAATTCTCAAAGATTGAGAATTGTCGTACGGTAATTTAGGTTTGGACTTTTCACCATCAGAAGGAAGAATATGAATGAGATTGAGAGGAGTTTCTGTTGTTTTCCAGCCCATTATAAAATTCCAATATTTTTCATAAAAAATTGTTATAACGATTTATTTTTATAAACAACATATTATTTCCTAAAGAAAACCATCGTCCGATCAACAAAGGACACCCTGCGTGTGCCTTCCCTATATTTTTTACTCTTATTGGCTGCTAGAGTCAATGGTGGGAAATATAGTGAAAGTATGCGAAACATACGACGACCCAAATGCCAGAAGACAAAAAACTCAGCATAGAGAAACGTCATCAAGATCTGGATTTTTCAATAAAAGTCCAACATATTGCACGTCAGGCTGGATGACACCACTATACTTGCTGCTGGAAGTATAACTATGATGATTCATGAAATTAATTAGTGTTTTGCATTTGAGTATAAATAACTAGGTATTTTAACGCCTTCAATCTTTCAGCATATTTCAGCCACCCGATCAAAACTGAGAATCTGTTCCTTATCCTACTCTTTGAAGATCATTGAATATGAGAATCCTTCAAGATCCACGACGACAGTCAATCCGCATATTCTGCAAGACGAACAGACAATCGTCTCATGAACTTACACATTTCATCGATTACTATACATACAATGTCGAACATTATTAAGCGTATGTTCTGAACAGTATTTCGTGTGATCAAATAAAAGAATGTAAGATAGACACGACTCGATACGAGGATTACAAATCTGTTAGTCAACAACGGAAACGATGACCCAGCTCTAGTCGTTACCCGACTGATCAAGATGAATCAACTCTTTCTTCGATTCAGGTTGATCAGTACAACAGTAAGTTGACTTTTATATGAAGAAACGATATTCGAAGAGCGATTTTCCTAGAAGTCTTTTGAAGCAACGATGAAAT
The DNA here is from genome assembly GCA_021604145.1 of Nitrospirales bacterium. Classification (GTDB taxonomy): domain Bacteria; phylum Nitrospirota; class Nitrospiria; order Nitrospirales; family UBA8639; genus JAGQKC01. The sequence continues at coordinate 798 of BQIX01000390.1, read as the reverse complement.
CTCAAATCTATTTTTTCTTTGCACTCTGTAGTGTTTGTGGAATTCTCGGAACGTTACCGGCTTGTTTTTCTATTCCTCAAGTCGAAACTCCCATCCATGAAAGCCCTCAAGGCCAGGTACTTCTCAAAACCTTTCCCGATACTGCTATCCAAGCTTCTTATCCCGCCTTCATCGAACCCACTCTGTTGATAAAGGCTTTTCGTGGACTGCATGTTCTGGAAGAAAAACCCCTATTGGCGACTCTCGTCAGTGGCGAAGGGGAGGAATTGCCTGTTTTAACAGAACAAGAAATACAGTTTTTAATACCTTGGCTCATTGACGCGCTTGCTCAAGCGACCCCTGAAGAATATGTGTGGTTTCAACTGACGAACAAAAAACCCTCAGGGCCTCAAGTCACGAGCGGGAGTCTGTATTTTTCAGATAATCTTTTACGAATGGCCCTGCATACCTTTCAGTCTGACCGTCGTCAAAGTAAGCTCTCATCAAAAGCAAGTTTTTCTCCAACACACATACGACATTGGGAATTAAAATTTTCTCCGGATATCGCATTGCAACAATCCGCAGACACTCAGGAGACATTCCCCCAAGATTCAATTGGTGCCGTTGCCGTGGACTTAGCAATTCTGGCAAAGAGTCAGGAATCTGGAGAAGAACGTTCTCATCCTGAAGCCCCATCACAGAGCAAGATCGAAGCTCAAGGTTCTAACACGCAAGAGAATCAGAATTTACAAAAAAAAATTGAAGAACTTCAACAAGAACTCGATAAGCAGAATAGAATGCTGAGAGAATTGAACGAGA
>BQIX01000389.1 GCA_021604145.1 Nitrospirales bacterium | reverse complement strand
TGAAAGAAATAGGGTAGAGAAGGAAATGATGTTTACGTGAGAATTTGATGCCTGGCGCTGGCACCGAGGTGTTTATTCCCGACTGGAGATGAGGCATGTTACACTATCTCGGTATATGCTCATAAATTGTAGTCATTATATCTGGAGGAATACTCGTGGTCACGACTAAGTGGGAAGAGTTAGCTAATCGAACAAAGCAAGTCTTGGGCCTCTCACATGCGCCGATTGCCATCACGTTTTCTCAAGAAGCCCCGGAAGATGTTCCGTTCCATGATGGTGCGATGCCAGATCCAAGTGCGGATGGACGCACAGGGAAAGTGACGGCCGGCTGTGTGTTCTGGATTCAATCTGAGGAACGCACCTTCACAACGAAAGCGGAGGATCATTTTAATTGTAGTGTGGGAAGTGTCACCCATGGTTTGAAAGCGCTTGGTGACGTCATGCAGAACGAGGATGTTCAAGGGCTTTTGGAAAGCGAATGGGTGACACCTGAAGAAGCGATGCAATTGCCGGTCGTGAAGAAGCAGTATCGGTTTATCACCTATGGTCCTGTTTCACAGACGAGCATCGATCCCGACGTGGTTTTTCTTCGTCTGAATGCATCTCAAGGAATGGTGTTGCACGATGCGTTTAGCGATATGTCGATTGTCGGTAAACCTCAATGCCATATTATTCCTCTTGCAAAAGAACAGAATCAGATTGCGATGAGCACGGGGTGTACCTTGAGCCGTATTCGAACCGGCATGTCTCCAGATGAGATGACTTGTGCCATTCCAGGAAGCCGAATGGCCGAGGTTGTTGACAAACTTGAGGCCAGACGTGAAGCCAATGCTCGGGTGGCGAGTTATGCCAATGCTGATGGTCGTCGATTTCCCAAGCGTCAATCATTGGGTCACGAAACGAAATGAACCGTCTTTCTTTGCCAACAAATCAGGCCAGGGAGTCTCTTCAACAACCAGGAGCCATCCTTCTCATTTCTTGTTATGAGTTAGGACATCAGCCAATTGGTCTGGCACAGCCTGTCGGGTTCCTTGAGCAGAAAGGCTATACCCCATTGACCTTGGACTTGTCTGTGTCGGATTTTGATGTATCGCATGTGAAGCAGGCACACGTCGTGGGTATTTCCGTTCCCATGCATACGGCGCTTTCTTTAGGCTGTCAGGTGGCCGAACGTATTCGCCGCATCAATCCCAATGCGCATATTTGTTTTTATGGTCTCTATGCCTCACTGAACGCGGAGTATTTACTGAGTCACCTTGCTGATTCCGTGATCGGTGGGGAATATGAAACGCCTCTGATGAATCTTCTAGAACAATTGGCCAGTTCTCAATCTTTTCCTGAAATGCCCAATGACCATTGCTCGACTTTAGTGACGCAGGTTGAAGGTGTAAGTTGTGCGGACTCGATTGTCCCACCCTTCTTGAAGCGAATCAGTTGGTCGTCGCATGCCTCTACCACGGATGTGGCTCATAAAGAACTCTTTCCTGTCCCCACGCGGACACAACTTTCCCCGCTTTGCGAATATGCACGCTTGGAATATCAGGGGCTGGAGCATGTGGTGGGTTACGTTGAAGCGAGTCGTGGGTGCCTTCATATGTGTCTGCATTGTCCCATTGTTCCAGTTTATCAAGGAAAGTTCTTCCTGTTTCCGGCTCAGGTGGTGTTGTCGGATATTCGGCAGCAGGTTAAGGCTGGCGCCGTTCATGTCACCTTTGGTGATCCAGACTTTCTGAACGGACCCGGTCACTCGCTGAACATTGTTCGCGCCATGCATGAAGAGTTTCCTGATGTGACATTTGATTTCACCACCAAAATTGAGCATATCCTGAAACACCAATTACTCTTTCAAGAATTTAGTCAACTCGGCTGTCTGTTCGTCATATCCGCGGTGGAGTCATTTAGTGAACATGTTCTTCTTCATTTGGAAAAGGGACATACGCGCAACGATATCTTTATGGCACACGACATTCTGCAGACTGCCGGGATTACCCTTCGTCCGTCTTTGGTCGCCTTTACACCCTGGACAACCTTAGAAGATTATGTCGAAATGTTTGATTTGGTTGAACGGCATGGGCTGATCGATTGTATTGATCCTGTTCAATACAGTGTTCGACTCTTGGTCCCGCCTGGCTCGGCATTGTTGACCCCTCCCGACTCTCATCCGATACCGATGGCCCAGTTTCTTGGGTCGCTCGATCAGCAGAAATTTCAGCATATGTGGACTCACCCTGATTCACGGATGGATTCGTTACAGCAATCGGTGACGAAGGCCGTGGAAGACAGTACGAAAATGAAAGAAGATCCAGCGCAAACCTTTTATCGTTTGTGTGAATTGGTCTATAACACTGCGGGACTTGAATTCTCTCCATTGCATAAGGCGTCATCCATAAATCCTGATCGTGTGCGTCCTCCCCGGATGTCAGAACCTTGGTTTTGTTGTGCGGAACCGACGACGGATCAATTCCATTCTGTCGAGTGTTCTTCCAATACATGAAATTTTCTGAGTAATCAAGACAAGAGTGTGACTTCATAGTAGGTGACGACTCCTTTTTGAGTCAGTCTTTTGACTTCACGCATTTCGGAATCTCCCATGGCACATCTGCTTCTCCTACTTCCTTCGATGAGCTATCGTGGTGAGGCTTTCCTGGAAGCTGCCAGCAAAGTTGGGGTATCCCTGACGATTGCCGGGGATGCTCCACCTGAATTCCTTGAACAATCTCCAGAGAACTTTCTCATTCTTGATCTGCATAATCCTGACACCGCTATTCCTGCCGTGATGACGTATGCCAAAGATTCTCCTCTTGATGTGGTCCTTGGGGTCAACGATCAGACTGCAGTTTTGGCCTCGACTCTTTCTGAGGCGTTAGGTCTCTCTGCCAACTCGATTGATTCAGTTCAAGCTGCAAGCAACAAGCACACGATGCGGAAATTATTACAGACGGAGGGGCTTCCTTGTCCAAATTTTATGGTCGTGAGCGTCGATGAGATGCCAGCGGAGGTTGTCCCGCACGTCACCTTTCCTTGCGTGCTCAAACCACTCACGCTCTCAGGGAGCTGTGGCGTGATACGTGCGGATGATCAGGAGAGTTTTCAGCAAGCCTTTCATCGAATTGCCAGTCTGTTAAAAACCTTTCCAAGTTTTGAACACGATGCGGCGAGCCGTCAAATCCTTATTGAAGACTTTATTCCTGGAATCGAAGTGGCCCTGGAGGGTTTATTGACAAAGAGTGCGTTTCATCCTCTAGCCCTGTTTGACAAGCCCGATCCGCTCGACGGTCCCTATTTTGAGGAAACGATTTATATCACGCCTTCACGTCTTCCGTCTGATACTCAAAGACGAATTACGGAGTCTTTGGCGAAGGCGGCCCGTGCCATTGGGCTTAGAGAAGGGCCTGTTCATGGAGAACTTCGGATAAACGATCATGATATTTGGGTCATTGAAGTGGCGGCACGGAGCATTGGCGGGAAGTGCTCTCGAATGTTGGAATTTGGGACTGGCAGATCGTTAGAGGAACTGATCCTCCTTCAGGCATTGGGGCAAGAGCTCCCGTCTTTCGATCTCACGGGGCGTGCAGGTGGGGTCATGATGATCCCGATACCTCAAAAAGGGATGTTAGTAAGAGTTGAGGGGCAAGATGCGGCACAACGGGTTCGTGGTGTTGAGGAGTTGGTCATCACAGCAAAACCTGGTGAATCGCTGATTCCCCTGCCGGAGGGCAAACGATATCTCGGGTTCATCTTAGCCAGGGGAACACGGCCAGAAGAGGTCGAAGACACCCTCCGAAAAGCTCATCAACAATTAACGGTGGTGATGAGCTCACAAGACTCCACAGGAGATCACGCGGAGGTCTTTCGTGTCTAATATCGGTGTCTAAGCCGGCGAAATCTCTTTCGCCGTTGTCACCATCCACGCATCTAGGCTACCCACTTGTTCTGCAACATCCTGAATTTTCATTAAGTCATGTTCCCACACGCCTTGGACTTCTTCTCCGCTCGCTGTGATATCCTTTTTGATCGTCTCGATTTCTGCATCAAATCGAGTCACAGGCTGGGACTCAATCCGTCTTACTCTCCGTTTTCCGAACATCGTCCCATCTGCGCCAAGATCGCACACAAAATGGACGAGGTCTAGCCGACCATCCGGTAGGGTCTTGGCCACCATCCGATAGGTTGTCCCTTGCTTTGAATGCACAATGGCTGCCTTATAGTACCGTTCACCTATAGCGGGATTGACCTCAACGGCTGTTAAGTCGATCATCGGTGCTGGTGGGGCTGCGCTTGTATCGACTTCTCCCATAGGGATACTCCTTTTTGAAAATTACG
>BQIX01000388.1 GCA_021604145.1 Nitrospirales bacterium | reverse complement strand
GCTTTTCCGAGGCTTTCTTTGGTGTCGAGGTAATGCTCTAATTCGCCATTGTTAAAGTCTTTGATCCAGACGTGTGCGGTTTCGACAAAACTTACGGAATAATTTGTTGATTGTTGAATGACGGCAACCCCGGTATGGACTTGGTGTACGCGTCCTCGTAGCTGGCAGAGCATGTTTTCAGCGTCTTGTAGATTGTCTGGCTTGCCGAGCAGTGTACTTTCGATTTCAATGACCGTATCACTTCCGATAACCAAGTGTTCTGGATATTGAGTTGAAACAGACTGAGCTTTGTCTAGAGCGAATTGTTTGGTTTGTTCGTTTGGCGAATAGGTGGAAGATGGGATTTCCTCACACGTTGGGGCTACAATCGTAAAAGCTACTCCGAGTAATGTCAGTAATTCGTGACGACGGGGCGATGTAGAGGCCAGGATCAGCTGAGCGGATATCATTCGACAGGTGAAGCGTTGGTGAGTGTTCTTGCTGGAATCGAGGTCGTGTGGTTTGCCAAATAAGTCGATTGATAGTCACGTAAGACCTGAGCGACATCTTGCATACTGCTGGTTCTTACCATGCTGGCTCGCATGGCGGCGGCATGTGGGAATCCTGAGCAATACCATCCTAAATGTTTACGCATACGCGGAAACCCCTCTTTGGGATTGCGTGTTTCATAGTAGGCCGCATGATCTAAAATCATTTGGAATCGTGAAGGTAGATCAACGATGTCCTGCGTGACATCAAGCGGGGCTCCCGAGTTCATCGCACGGCGAAGGTCTTGGATTCTGCGAAAAATCCACGGATTGCCGAGTGCGGCTCGACCGATCAAGATCCCATCAACTCCATATGTTTTTATCGCGGTCAAGGCTTCTTCTAATGATCGAATATCGCCATTGCCCAGCACGAGAATCCCCTTGCCGCGAAGGCGTTGCGCGGCGAGTCCGATGGCTTCCCAGTCGGCCTGACCCCGGTACATTTGCTGTAATGTTCTTCCATGAATCGAGATGGCTTCAGGTTTTCCCTGGGTTAAACATTCACTCCATTCTTCAATGACGATCTCATCGTAGCCTAAGCGTGTTTTGACCGACAGGGGAAGGAGTTTTCGATCAGATAGCGGAGAAGGGTGCCAGTTATTCTCAATATTCATTTCATGAACTTTTTCAATGATCATTGGACGTACACCGGCTTCACGAAGTGACTGGCCGCTGGCCCAATCATTGATGCCTTGATGGGCGGCTTCCATAATTTTTATCGCTCGCTCAGGCGTCCTGATGAGCGCAGCTCCACTTCCGGATGATGCCACGTTTTTCGACGGGCAGCCCATGTTAATGTCCAGTCCATCAAACCCCATTTCACAGACAATGTGTGCTGCTTGATAGAACAGCTCTGGGTCCTTCCCGTATAACTGTGCGAGAACAGGGCGTTCTTCTTGCGAATATTGGAAGGCGCCCCACCCGCCCTTACGGCTATGGCAAATTTCCCCAACGCTTGTAAATTCTGTAAACACAATGTCTGGATGACCATGAGTGGCCACAATGTGTCGAAAGGTTGCGTCGGTAACGCCGTCCATGGGCGATAGGCCAATTATCGGATATGGGAGCATTCGCCAGAAATTCGTCACAGTTTTACGTCACGTTTCGTCATAGGTGTGTGCTAATAAAGTCTTGAGTTACTGGCTACTTTTACCGAAAAGATAGAGCCTTATGTGTGAAGCCATTCGGTGGCATGACACATGCTTCCAATAAGGGTGTTATGTATGAAAAAGTCTGCTTTTATGTCATTTGGCTCTGAGACAGGGTACCATAGTAATTACGAAACAAGAGAGTGAAATATTTCAAATGAATCGTCGTGACTTGTCCATGGTGACCTCAAGTTCTGCTCAGGATGAAGACCTTCTTGAGAAAGTTGAACAATTACTATCAGAACACACAGAAGATCCAAAAGTGGCGCTTTTGCGCGATATGATGAAAACCATCTTGAGGCTTCATGATCCGGAAGTCGATGTCCTTGATATCAAAATTCTTAATCGGGCTCTCAAAGAATTGCGGTATGGGTTTACCGTCTTCCATCCGTATCAACATGTTCGCAAGGTCAGTATCTATGGTTCCGCACGAACGCCTCAAGAGGACCCCAACTTTCAACTTGCGTACCGTTTTGGCCGCCTGCTGAGCGAGCGGGGATTTATGGTGATTACTGGTGCTGGTCCTGGGATCATGTGGGCAGGTCACGAAGGAGCCGGGCGAGATAATAGTTTTGGTGTCAACATTATGTTGCCGTTTGAGCAGGCTCCTAATTCCCTGATTGCCGAAGATAAAAAATTAGTCAATTTGAAATACTTTTTCACACGGAAACTATTGTTCGTCAAGGAATCCCACGCCACAGTGTTGTTTCCCGGCGGATTCGGTACATTGGATGAGGGATTTGAGGTCTTAACGTTGATTCAGACCGGAAAGACGGATCCTGTTCCAGTCGTCTGCCTTGAAACGCCTGACTGTGATTATTGGGAGCGATGGATGGAGTTTGTCAGAGGGCAACTGTTGCCTCGAGGTCTCATTAGTGAGACGGACTTGTCTCTCTTTAAGGTGTTTCACCACGAAGCAGAGGTAGTTGAAGAAATTGAACAGTTTTACCGGAACTACCATTCCATTCGTTATGTCGGTAATAAACTTGTCATCCGTCTTCAGCACTCTCTTGAACCAACAGAACTTCATCAATTGAATGATGAGTTTAATGATATGCTGCTGGAGGGAGAGTTTTGCCAGACCTCACCCCTCCCAGAAGAATATAAGGATGCACATGTTCGAGAGCTTCCCCGACTGGTTTTTCACTATAACCGCAAGGATGCCGGCCGACTTCGACAATTGATTGATCGGATCAATGTCTGTCAATCGGCCATGCGTTCCTCTTTTCTTTCTTCCTGATTTTCCCTATATTTCTTTTTAAAGATAGAGCCTCGTATTGGATTTTCTTGTGTCGGATATCCGTGGTATGTTGCTACATGCAAGGAGACGAATATGAAAAATTTTGATCAAGTGGGCAATGCCCATGCTCCTGATGTCGTGCTCTATCATGCGGAATGTACCGATGGGTTTGGAGCGGCGTTGGCCGTGTGGAAGCGATTTCCCGAGGCGACATTTTTGCCGGTGAAACATGGGGATCCACCGCCGGAGAATCTCGTTGACCGTCATATTCTCATGGTTGATTTTAGTTATGGTCGTGATGTGATCGAAGCCATGCAAGATAAGGCTGCGAGTTTATTTATTTTGGATCATCATGTGACGGCGCAGGCGGCACTGGCTGATTTGCCGTATGTGTATTTTGATTTGGAAAAGAGTGGAGCGGTCTTATCGTGGGAGTGGATTCACGGAGAACCCGTTCCATGGATGATGCAGTACATTCAAGATAAGGATCTCTGGCAATGGCGTCTGCCGAATAGTCGTGAAATCAATGCGGCTCTCTCGTCTTATCCCTTTGAATTTTCAGTTTGGGATCAGCTTCGTCAAGACGTCCTGGAGGTGGAAGGGCGAGGGATTCTTCGTCATGAAAATGTCTTAATTGATAAGATGATTGTCGAGGCGGCGATGGTGAATTTTGAGGGCGAAACCGTTCCAGCGGTCTATAGCCCTGTGCTCACTAGCCAAATTGGGGAACGTTTGTCGAAAGACCATCCCTTTGGCATCATTTGGCATCAGCGAAATGGTCGGCGATATTTTAGTTTGCGTTCTCGATCTGGAGGAATTTCGGTAGCGGACATTGCCGCGCGGTATGGGGGAGGTGGGCATACGCATGCCGCAGGTTTTTCAGTCGCTCTCGATGCAGACGCACCCGATGGGCTTGACCCAATTCTTAAGCTCGAGCTGTGCAGCATCTCTACCGATCAGTCTCGATAATGATTCCGTTCTGGATGCTTCATGATTCCCCTTAAGGACGACAACCCCACTGCCATTACTCCGTACTTGACGGTTTCCTTCATTGTGGCATGCGTCTTGGTGTTCCTCTATCAGGCCTTCCTTCCTGTGGAATATGGTGAAGTCTTTGTCTATCAGTATGGAGCAATTCCTGCTGTCGTCTTTGGCCACACGCAATTACCGTTTGAACTTGTTTCGCTTCCGCCGTACGGGACATTACTCTCGAGTATGTTTCTCCATGGGGGGTGGATGCATTTAATTGGCAATATGCTCTATTTATGGATTTTTGGAGATAATATCGAAGACGTGATGGGTCATGGAAAGTTTATTGTCTTTTATCTGACTTGTGGAATTTTAGCTGCGTTAAGTCATGCGATGGTCGATCCAGAATCGGTCGTTCCCATGGTTGGTGCCAGTGGGGCCATCTC
>BQIX01000387.1 GCA_021604145.1 Nitrospirales bacterium | reverse complement strand
TGGGGTAAGTATACGGATGAGGGCGCATGATTCAGACTCCTTTCGTGGAGTGTCTCAGAATCGTATAGTAACTATTCGAACCGTACTTCCTTGACATGCTGTAAAACGTATATAGCGTAAACGTCCTTATTTGTCGATGCTTTATTGAGGGGAATGTTTTACATTGCTTGTGAAGGTGCGTTCTCTTTGGAATACATACGGTCACTCTCACTCGTGTCAGTTGAGCAATGGGGGAGGTTTCTCTGATGTTCCTCGTATTTAGGATCTTGTGTCCGTCCAAGTCCAACATTATGTCCTGGAAACTATGGATTTTCGCTGTGAGTGTATTTGGAGTCGGCTGTGTCCCTGGCCCAGCGACATCGTCGTCCGAGTTTGACCGATCTGAGCGTGCTGCATCAGTCGTACATCTGACCAAGCGAGATTCTTCTTCCACTATTCAGTCACCCAATCCACAGCTGAAGAAATCTGCCAATCTGAACAGTAAAGCGTTGGAGTTTCTTTTTCAAGGTCACTACGATACAGCCTTTCCGATTGCTCGGGAGGCTTTGGCGTTACGCATGCAGTCCTTAAGTTCTGATCATCTTGACGTGGCCGAAAGTTTCACCACGCTTGGGTTAATTCTCTATCAGCGTTTGGAATTGGTTGAGGCCGAAGCCCGTCTCAGAAAGGCCCTTGCTATTCGTCAGCAGAAGCTTGGTGACGAACATCTTCTGGTTGCGGACAGTCGTCTCAATTTGGCGAGAGTTTTAAATTCCAGCGGAGACTACACCAATGCGAAAGAACTATTAACTCAAGCTCTTGAGATATTTAATCAGGACACTGACACATTTGCGGTTCGTGTTGGGAGCTGCCTAACTCATTTGGCAATAGTTTCTATCCATATGGGCGACATCAAAGAAGCAATGCGTTTCGTCCTTCAAGCTGTTGAAATCTTTGAGGTACGAGCCTCGGAAAACGATGAGGAAACGGCTGCCTATGCCATGGCTCTGAATGTTATGGGAACGGTTCGAAGTCGTATTGGCGATTACGTGGGGGCTCGGCAAGTGCTAGAACGGTCGCTGTCTCTACGAGAGCAATCTTTGGGTGTGAATCATCCTCATATTGCAAGAACTCTCATTAATTTAGGTACGCTCGCGGCAAAACGGGGTGACTTAGATACCGCATTATCGTTGTTGGAACGCGCACGTGTGATGATAGAAGATTCGTTAGGGTCGGAGAATGCAGAAATGTCCGGAATCCTCAATGAAGTGGGACGTGTGCATCGTCTAAAGGGTGATTTGGAATCGGCGAAATCGCACTTTGAACGAGCGCGTGTTATCCAGGAGAAGACCATCGGACCGAAACACCCGTTCCTGGCGTTGACGCTGAATGAACTTGGCCGTGTGTATCAGCAACAGGATAAGTGGAGGAAGGCGAAGCTGTTGTATCTTGAGGCGCTTCAAATCCAGGAAGCCAGTTTGGGCCATCAGCATTTGTCACTCTCAGGGACGTTGTCTTTTCTTGGTTATATTGAGGGACGACAAGGCAATCTTGCATCGGCAGAACGACATGTGTTGAGAGCTCTCAATATTCGTCGTGATGTCTTGGGTAGTACGCATCCGGATGTGGCTTCAAGTCTGATTGATGTCGCCCGTGTATATCATGGTAAAGGGGACGTAAGTCAGGCGCGGCAATATTACAAACAGGCACGTGCCTTGTATGTTCAACTCGCAACATTGTATGTCAATATGGACGATGAAACATCTCGGAGTATCTGGCGACGTCAACGCGCCGGGCTCGAGCACTACTTACTTCTTCTTGACTCTGTTGCTTCAACAGGTCAAAGGGACACTCAAGATCTGTCGGTTTTTTCAGACGGGTTTGTTGCTGCGGAACAAGCTCGTGGGTGGAAGGTGCAGGCCGCGGTTGCCAAGGCTCTCGCAAAGCGAAAGATGACGAATGCCTCAACCGTTCAAGTAGCTTCACGAATTGAAGACTTGCGACAGGAACGACAAGGATTGTGGAACCGCATTCACTACCTAGTTGCGCGGTCTGGAAAGGAGAGGGATGAAGAGACACTGATGAAACTTCGAGCGCAAGCCAAGCGTGTGGAACAAGATCTCAATGCCGGGGTATCCACATTGCGTAAGCAATCTCCGCGTTATGCAGAATTAGCCATTCCACAACCCATGGCTTTACAACACGTACAGCAACTCTTACGCGATGGTGAAGCCCTTATAAGTTTTTATACCTTGCCTCAACAGGTGCAAATATGGGTGGTGCGAGCTGATTCTCCCATTATTTATCGCAGCACTCGCGTTTCAAGACATCGCATTGGGACGTTGGTGAAACGAATTCGGAATAGCCTCATGCCAAAGCAGGGTGACAGTCGAAACGAGATGGTCTTACCGGCGTTTGATGTGAAAAGCGCACACGAGTTGTATCAAGCTCTGCTTAAACCAGTGGAGTCTTTTATTGAAAATACTCAAGAACTAATGATCATTCCTGATTCGATCTTGTTACCTCTACCTTTTGGGGTATTGCTCACGAATAATATGAATGTCGGATTCAAGAAATTAGCGACCTTGTATCAGGAAGGGCAATCTCCTTCAATGGACAACATGTATCTTTATCAATCTCTCCCCTGGCTTGCGCAGCACCATTCCCTTTCTATTTTACCTTCAGCCACTGTCTTGAAACTTATTCGAGGCACATCAACCGAGTCGGGATCTCCTTCCGTGTCGTTTCTAGGATTTGGAGATCCTATCTTGAAGGGGAAAGGTTTCAGCCGTGGTGGAACAATGTTGCTGTCAAAAGGAATGAATGTTGATCGTGGTGCTCTTTTGAAAATGAATCGATTGCCAGGCACACGTGACGAATTGTTGGCTCTTGCACGGGCTTTGCAAGTTCCACGCGACGGACATGTGTTTCTTGATAAAGATGCAACAGAAACCACGGTGCGGAAACTTCATGCCAAAGGACAGCTAGGGAAGGCTAATATATTGGCCTTTGCGACTCATGGCCTGTTGGCCGGAGAGCTAGGGTTGACCCAACCAGCACTCGTTCTGACGCCGCCAGCACAGCCAGATGAACATGATGATGGATTAGTGTCTATGGAAGAAATTTTGCAATGGCAATTACCAAATACTGATTGGGTTGTGTTGTCCGCCTGTAATACTGGAGGCAGTGATGGGAGTGATGAGGGATTGTCGGGGTTGTCGCGTGCGTTTTTCTATGCAGGAGCCAAGACCCTGTTGGTATCACACTGGAGTGTGGATGATTATGCGACGCAACGGCTCATGACGGAAGTGTTTAGTCGGTATGGGCGTCGAAATAAAACTGTCTCGCCGGCATTGGCCCTTCAACAGGGCATGTTGGCATTATTAATGGCACAATCGAATGCAAGGACCAAGGATCCGCCGTACTTTTCTCACCCGTTCGCCTGGGCCTCCTTTTTCTTAGTTGGCCCCGGGCACTAGTTTCTTTACGAATTTTCTTGTTGTGTGTTGTTTGTTTCTTTTGGTCTTCCTCACTCTTAACTTTCGTTTTTCTCACACCGAATGACTTCATAAAAGAAGGTGGCAATTTGAGTGTGTTGCCTGTGTTTTCCTGAGGGGCTCTCTCTCAGGGTTGCCAGATTTCGAATTGTTCGTGTGAGGGCTACCCAATGTCTGATTCTAAAAGCTCAACGTGGTCTGAGGAGGCGTCGGCAAGAAATTGCCAAAGCTTGTGGAAGTTTATAGGGCACACAGGGCTGCATTTAAGAAGAGGTTCACGACGGAAGAGCTTCTTGATTGTAGTTGCCTGCCTGCTTTTGAATGCAAACATTGTTGGGTGTTCAACTTCTAATCGCTATGTTGAGCGTTATGAGATCGAAAATCTAAAAGTGGTGTTTCTTGACTCGCAGAGTTTACACAACGAGTGGGAAAAAAGAACTGGCCAAAATGGAGTTCGTTTTCTTCCGACCTTACGAGGGGGATTGCCGTCGGTGAAATCTGTGAAAGGATTTTACGATTTCACGACAGATACGTTGTATTGTCCCAAGTGGAACTATAAAGTGTGCGGGCACGAATTGCATCATGCTGCACTGGGGCATTTTCATGATAATCATTAACCTGCCATTTTCCTCTTAAGTCCCGCTATTGCGATTGCTCCCTTCCACAGTCCTACATTATTTCTTCCCTCTAGCCTGACCGGGAGTATTAAATTAGGTAATTAGGGCGTTTCGTAACCAGTGTGTGCTAGAACAGGCGCATGGGTACAGGACGAAACACGGTTTTTAGTTGTGCGGCCAACTTTTTGCGGGGCCGCAAGTGTATTTTTTGTGGATCGTTTAAGGTTATTCACACGA
>BQIX01000386.1 GCA_021604145.1 Nitrospirales bacterium | reverse complement strand
TCGAGTCCCGGCTGGCTTGAGGTTTGATAGTCGGGTGGATGCCGCGCCGGATGCGACGGTGGGGTGCGCAGTATGTCAGGAAGGCAGTGAGGTGGTGTGGGCGTTGAGGACGTTGGCAGCCAATGAGAGCCGGAGCATTCTAGTGAGTGCGACGGTGGAGGCGACGGTGCCGGATGGCAGTGTGGTACGGGCGCCGGTGCAAGTGACGGCGACGGACCTTCCGGATACGATTAGTGTGGAGAAGACCGTGGTGGTGCAATAGTGATAAATTCATTGAATTACTTGAGCCTCACGCACAGTTTTGGTGTGTGAGGCTCTCTTTTTGGACTGGCCGTCATTAATTTTGCCGTAAGGGTGATGGTTAGTTTTAGGTATTTCATCCTACCGTTTCGTGCAGATCGAGAAATCCAGAATAGGGACATTCTACTTTTTAAGTGTTGTTGAACAAAGGGGACATTCTCCTTTTTTCGTAATTGTGGGGAAAATGTGAACGGTCGTGATGATGTGGAAAACCCTGTGTCGATTGGAAATGTCTATGGATTGATCGTTTGCACGTTCAACGTCATGCCAGGTTTAAGTTGCGTAATGTTTCTTCTAGGGCCTTTCGATTGATCACCCTCATGATGGTCACGACGGACTGATCTATCCTGAATAATGCCCGAAAATCTCCAGAACATAAGCGGTATAGTGGAAAACCAAAGCCTTTGAGACGTTTAACACGCGGAGGCTTGCCAACGGGTTGTGTACTCAACGTTTCTAAGGCAAGGCAAACTTGTTGACGATTTTTTGTCGATAACCGGTTGAGATCTTTCTCGGCGGATTGGGTGAGTTGGACGGTAAAGGTCTTCACCTTGTTCGACGTTTGGCCTGGTACGTTTTCAGTGTTGTGACGCGTTTTGCCTTTCTGTCCTCTTCAGCTTCAGCTACCATCTGTTTAATTTTCTGACTGTGTTCCAGCACAAAGTCTTCAAGGTCGTCTTCGGAGAGCGACGTGATTGAGGCTGCAGGCTTGCCTCGATAGGTAATGATGACTGGCTCTCCGTTCATGGCATGCCGAAGGAGAGCATTGGTTTTATTCTTGAGTTCCACGGTATTTGCGACTTTCATGGTCTGCTCCTTGTGTTTGGGTTATAGCCGATTCTATTAACTCCAACGTTCAACGTGTGTAATTGCGCGAAGTTAGCGAATATGGCGATATGGAAGATATCTGGATTCGCTATAATATAGCTAGTTTACTAGCTAGCTAGTAAAACGGTCAATAAAGTGTTTGTTTATCAAGAACAATCTGCTATTAAGGGGGCAGATAGGAATTATTTTACCAATCCTTAAGTCGAGCCGGACACAGCGGGAATGTTGAGGGTTACCGCGTATGCTTGCGTTCCCCTGTTCAGGGCAATGCACCTATAGCCGATTTAGTTATACCGAAACGATGGTGCACCAACTTGCTCAATATTGATATCCAAGACGCGATGTAAAACGTCAATGATTGTCAGTAACTCAAAGCGGGTATAACTTTCCGATATTTACAGTCGATAATCACGCAATGTTCTTGGATACCTGTATTGCTGACAGCAATATGGGGTAATCACCAATGTAAATAGGTTATCGGTTTGTGTTGGTCTTTTGAACGGTCATATCTACCTAGAACGCCTATAACCCTAATCTTCATAATTAGCATAGTGTTTTGAACGATGAAATGGCGTTCATCAGCTTTTGGACTATTTCACTATCGTGTTCTAGGCAATTTCTCCTTGACATACCGACCGTTTGGACTTGGACACCGGCAATAAATGTGTCTGGCATACGACGGTGTCTTTACGGTTGGATGTCTTTGAGGAATGCACCGACTTCTACGATTGTGACCAAGCATGTCTTATTGCAACCATTTGTGTTCGCTATACCTCGACGAGGTTCTGTCAATTTCTAGGGGGTGTGGCGCGTGAGGTTTTTGATGGTGATATAGTTCCTCCCTTCCCCCAAAAGAATGTTCCCTTTCTTCATGAAGACAATTTTCTGGTATCTCCTGAGATTTTGAGATTGTCAGAAATTCTTTTAAAGTCTACTAACATTCCCTTTATTTTTCGTATGTTGGTAGAGAGTTTTTCTCGATGTTTGATCACCTTTGTATATTATGATAATATACAAAGGTGATTGATTTTCGGAATGTTGACGGGTTTGATTGGGATGCAGCGAATGCCAGAAAGAGTGAGGATAAGCATGGAGTGACTCAAGTTGAGGCTGAGCAAGTATTTTTTAACATGCCGGTTGTCTATATTCCAGACTTTAAACATAGTGAGACGGAGCCACGATTTCATGTGCTTGGTAAAACAAATGAGGGGCGGCTGCTCCATATAACCTTCACATTACGATTCGGAGGACGAAAAATCCGAGTCATCTCAGCGCGCACGATGCATCGAACAGAACGGAGAATGTATGAAGAAAAAGCTTAAAACAATCCCAAAGTTTCAATCAGAAGCTGCGGAACGTTTATTTTGGGAAAGTCATGATTCAACGGAGTATCTTGATTGGTCTCAGGCACAGAACATGCGATTTCCCAATGTAAAGCCGTCGACTCAAGCCATTTCTTTACGCCTTCCACTTTCGTTGCTTGAGAAAATTAAAGTTGAGGCCAATCGACGCGATGTTCCCTATCAGTCATTGATCAAAGTCTGGTTAGGTGAGAAAGCTGAGCCTTTTTCTTCAGTAGCGCCTCGTCGACGCGCACGCCCGAACGGTCGGCATTCTCGCAGCACGGTTTCGTGAGGCGATGAAAGTCAATCGTTGAACAAGAGTCACTCAGTGGTAGACGTTCGAGTGACAATAGAAATTGCTGATTAGCGATCAGGTAATTGCTTGTGACTGATAATGAGTTCATCGTACCAGACCTATCCAACCGGGTGGATTTGGTTTTTGTTTTTTCTGGTTTAATACGCAAAAAAGGGGACATTCTACTTTTTTAGCAATGTAGGGATTGTAACGAGTTGCGTTGTAATCTGACGTGTGGCCAGATGAATTCCTAACTAAAATCATCAACAGAGCAGTAATTAGGAGTTGACTGATATGTAGAGTTGAATGCCGGAGATTTTTTTGAAGTCTGTATCCAGGCTATAGACGCTACTCCTGTGCTCTTGCGCCAGGACTGTAATAACAAGATCTAGAATGCCAAGAGTTATGCCTGCTTGGAGTCGGTTCGAGGAGATATCTCCTACTAGAAACCAGGTTGACTGAGAGGTTTTGAAATATGGCAATGCTAAAAGGGTCTCCTTGATGAGGTATTCTCCTTTATGGATCTCGTGCCTTGAACGAGTTTTGCCACAGTATTACACCCACCATGACGACTTCTTCGGTGTCAATTAAGTGATCAACCCCTATCTTTCCTCTTGCGAAGTAGGACGATGGAAGAAGGCTCTCCATACTGAAGTGTCTACGATGATCATTGCCTAGGTGCTATGACTTAGCCCTTCGACGTTGCTGTGCTTTGCTTTGGACGGGTCGGACGTACGCAATGTTGACTTTACCGTTCAGGCCTTTCAGCCTATCAAGTTTTTTGCGGCGAATGAGATCGGACATGGCTAGGGGGAATCGCTTCGGTATTCGTCTTGGACTCTGTAGTTTTCATGAATTCCGAGACGAGTTTCTCGTCAAGGTCTAGGGTTGTCCGCATAGTTGCCTCCTTTATATGTATTAACTATATGTATGTATAATGCATGAGTTCAGGTGATGCGTTTTTTATGGACCTATAGCCGATTCAGTTATACCGAAATGGTAGAATGCTAATTGGCCAAAATTTGATATCCAATACGTGATAGACAAGGTCAATAAGTGCCAGAGGATTCATGCGGGTATAATCTTCCGCTGTTTGATGTGGGTATTGACGCTGGGTTACTTAGATGTCTGTTCTGCTGGCCCCGATAGGATTGCTCGATTGCCACAATTTGCGTTTCACTAAATCGAGTCCGTTTCATGAGAACCTTCCGAGGTAATTTTGCCAGAAAGCTCTAAGAATTACCTGTTACCGATGAGGGGAAACTGACAAGGATACCTCAAGATTGGAGGATTGATCTTCCCTAAGTCCAACTGTTAGGCACGACTGCCAAGGCGGTCGTAAGTCTAAACGAGTGTGCCCTAGGTCATACTCGTCGTTTAGGATGGATTCGTTCCATGAGCTCCCTCCTGTTTGCAGTACATTCGTGTTTGTTCTTTGTTCGGCCCCGTCCATAGCTTGTTCGCTTAACCCTTAAGTGATAGGATGCTCCATCATCTTTAAGAGAGACGAGCCATAGTTAAAATTCCATGATGTGTTTGTGTTGATGGGGTTAACCATTTCTTGGTTGCGTGAATCTGAGGCCTAAAGCC
>BQIX01000385.1 GCA_021604145.1 Nitrospirales bacterium | reverse complement strand
GTGCATCGCGATCATGGGTGGGAGCAATAAAAATCCAAAGGTTACTAATGGTCCGACAACAAGCACGCCTAATGAAATCGTGACACCCACAATTGCATAGAGCAGCATATCCCAGACCCACACCTGTTTCCCGAGAGATATGGCTAAATCCCGATCGACAGAGACCAAGAGGAGCTCTTTTCTAAAACCCCACAAGAGAACCGCAATTGCGGTAAAACAGACGATCAAGAGCTGCAAGTCAGCATCAGAAATGGCAAGAATTTGTCCCTCCAAGACATTGAGTGCTCCTGCCTCGGGAATCCGGTCTGATGCTAAGAGCAAAATTGTCAGGGCTCCTGCCAAGACATAGAGAACACCAATGCGTCCCTCGACTACTCCCCGGCCATGCCGCTCTAACACAGCTAATAGGCTCAAGGTTCCCGTTGTCAAAATTGTTGAACCAAGGAGGGCCAGGCCGAAATCGCTGTGTTGTGTATCCGGGTGAAATGTCGCATGCCAAAATATGGCCATCGCAATCCCAGCAGCGGAAAGTGTTGGTAAGGCAACGCCGAGAAACACCATACGACGAACATACATCAGCCCTCCAATTATGGGGAGGACCATTCCACAGAGAAGCCCTCCATACAAGGCATTTCGCAACACATAGGCAGGAGCAAAAATCTGCAGAACATCGTTCAATGGAGGCCTCCTACTGACCTCCCGATTGCCGTGCGGGTGTGCGGGGCAAGAGCGGTAAAAGGTTTCCGTATCAGCGTTTCCTGTTCGATAACGAGTGCTTCACCGAGCACGCCTCCTAGCGTGGGAAGTGCGTGATCCGCCCAAATCAACGCCAGATTGACGTCGGCTTGCAATTTAGCAAATAACGTAAGCATAGATTGAATCGATTGTTGATCCAAACTGGCCAGCGGTTCATCCAATAACAAAATATCTGGATTGGACGCCAATGCGCGGGCTATCAAAATTCGTTGTTGTTGTCCGCCAGACAACAATGCATACGGCTCATTCCGACAATGGAACATCTCCACTTCCTTGAGACTCCAATTCACCCGGGCACGCTCAGCCTGTCCAAGGCCTTGCCAAGGCCAGAGGGCACCGTAGGTGCCCATTTCAATTACCTCTTTGGCTTTTAATTGAAACAGTCCATTGAGCATCGCACGTTGGGGTATATAACCCACTTTCACGGTTTGACCATTCGACGTTCGGCTGAGGATTAGTTGTCCCTGTAAGAGCGGGACGATGCCTGCCACTGTTTTTAAAAATGTGGTCTTCCCTGATCCGTTGGAACCCAAGAGCGCCAAGGAAGCACCCGGCGCTATCTCCAAGGCGACATCTCGGAGCACGATTCTTTCTGGGTAGCCAATACTGGCATGTTGGAGGGTCAGTAGTGTAGACATCACGTTCACTAATTTTGTAATGCGCGTTGAGACCGTTGCATGGCGTCTAAAATGGACTGGAGGTTAAATTCAATTAAATCTTCATACGTTTGGACCTCTGGACTCCCGCCGACCATGATCAAAAACTTTGCGACCTGAGCGCCGGTTTGTTCAGCGACCCAGTTCGGAAGCTGATCGCTAAAGTACGGTTCCCGAAGAATGAGTTGCACGTTGCCAGCTTTCATGGTTTCCACTAATTTCACAAGATGACGTTGCGTTGGTTCGATCCCTGGCCGGATTTCAATGTGTCCCACTTCCTTCATTCCAAACCGCTCTGCAAAGTAAATCGTGTCCTGATGATAGGAAACAAATGGTACGCCCTGAAGTGGAGCCGCAAGGGTCATCCATTTCTGTATCTGCTCATCAATTTTCTGTTCAAAGCGTTTCAAATTCTGTTGAAAAAAGGAGTGTCCTGGCGGATAGATTCGCGCCAGACCTTCGGCAATGGCTTGGGCCATGAACTTGGCATTAGACGGGTCTAAATTAAAATGCGGATTTCCCTGAGGATGAAGATCACCTTCACGCCGGGAAAGAACCACTGGAACTTGTTTAGGCGAAATGTGCACAGAACTATCAATATACCCTGGATTTCCAGGAAGAATATTAGGATTACGTGCCACATCAATCAATGCCGCCAGCCAGGAATGTTCGTTTTGTAAGCCCATCACCACTAAGACATCGGCCTGATTAAGTTTTGGAAGAAAACTGGGTTTGACCGGAACACCATGAGGATCTTCCAGGCCCTTGGCCAGACTCTCCACGTTCACATGTTCCCCGCCAATTTTTGATGTCAAATCGGCAAGATCGGGAATGGACGTGACGATTTGAAGACGGCCGCCTTGATCAATCGGTGGCCGTTCTGCCATGCCAAGATTCACAAGAACGAGGCTTACCATCAAAGTAATTCTCGCAAAACTTCCAAGGGCATCTTTCATACGTGTATTATTCTCTTTCCGTAAATCCATGTTGATGACTTCCTATCACCACTTGCCATTGAAACAGTACTTGATTATTGGGGCCCAGCGTATTCCCATAATTTGAATGATTGAATTGCAGCACGAACCGTTGAAATTCACTGGGATAAAAAGTGATATACGGCGAAAGTGTCATGGCTTCCGTACGTTTCCCTGACGTATTGACTGTCGTCCCTGCCAACCCGGTGAGAGGATTGGTGACTAACGCCGGTTCACTGGGCAGTTGATGATAGTCAAATCGGAACCCGGGTCGCCATCGTTTACTATATCGATATTCAAGATAGGTATAGCCGCCCCATGCTCCACGAGAAACCGTGTTCCCGAACACATCGCGCCGCCCCTGACCAAAATCATAGAGAATCTCTCCGTGAAGTGCGAAACTTTGCCGAAGTCCGCGTCCTAATGGATACCAGCGATAGTGAAAATCAACATTCAATGTATGCCGATCAATGGGATCATCCTCACTGACCGCAAGCAACGCATCATCCACCGCCCCCGGCACACGGGACTGTGGCGTAAAGAGTCCTGAAAACCCGAATTCAATATTATGATCATCATTGAGATCAAAATAAGTACGAATCGAGCCAAATACGACACTGCCATGAACCACTTGTCGTTGAAGACCGGCTAAAGGCCCTTCACCTGGGAGACCAAAATTAAAACCATATCCAGTATTAATTTGAAGATAAAACGGAACCGGCACCAACCATGTTAACTCGATCCCATCAGTTCGATTTCCATTTCCAAAAATTTGCGCCAAGGAAGGCGGCACATCGATTTGAGGAAGGTCATGAGCATGACGACGCCCAAGAAAGCCCCAATCCGAAAAGAACCGTCCACCTCGCACAGACAGATTATAGGGAAGACTGGTCGATTGAATGGCGGCTTCTTCAATTTCAAAAAAGGCCTTTCCGAACTCTTCGCTGCCGCGAGCATTGATGCCTTCTGCATGTCCGGACGCAATCAAATAGGCACGAGCAAACGGATCGACTTCAGCCGATGCAAATAATTCAATCGTTCGAAGCGCCGAAGAAACATTCGAAGGAAGACGTGTTCCGACCTGACTGCCCGCGTGATCCCCGTCTCCATCAACAAAGCGTTGACGACGCTGAGTATAACCGACAATAGTTTCAACCACGAGACCAATCGCAGGATTGAATCGATTTAACAACGTTTGCCGTTGGAGGATCGCAGCTTCTCGCTGCTCCGAGGGTTGGTCAAGTTCCAACGGCACTTCCATGGGCATACCACCGGTACGCGGCCTCAAATCTTTAGGGTCTGAAGTAATTTCCGCACCTGGAAGGCGTTCCTCAAGAGCTGAATGGGCTGGTGGATCAGCGATGTCTGAATCTTCTCCTTCGGTATCACTTGCCAGAAGAACAGGTGCATCAGGCAATTCTTTTGCGATCTGTATATTGCCATTATTGGAAAAAAAACTTTCTTGAGTTCTTAAGGTCAGTTGATCGATGGGACTCCACGGTGGACCGGCTGAAGCGGCGAGACCCGCACCCAGTATCGAGATACTACCTAATACGATAGAGCTGAACAGCAATACAAACACAGACCCTAGTCGACAGGGATGTCTCCGACGCATTTCTTCATCCTTCCTCATCATTCCGTATTTGGTGATGGTCCTAGTCCAAACATGCGTCAGTTATACACACTCGTCTTCAGAGAGTTCTGAACATGATTGGATAGACCGGTGTTTGCAGGAAAAGATCTGAGTTATGAGAATGGTGGCGGCCGTGGAGACTGACAAGAAGGCAGGAAAAATGATGGAATGACTGAATCAGATTCAGCATGGGTATAGGTAATGTCGAGAGGTAAGGCTTCTGATAATAGCTTTTCGTATACGAATAATCCATTCGCATGTTGCTGCACCCACTGGCATAAGTCAAAATCCGAATGTTTATGACCATCATGATCAACTTCAGCAAAAACATGGTGAATCTCAAG
>BQIX01000384.1 GCA_021604145.1 Nitrospirales bacterium | reverse complement strand
TCGAATCCAAGGATCAGGGACTCGGACAGACACGTTCGTTGTTTCGAGGTGAGCTTTTGGGAACCAGCCCCTCCATGGATCAGTAATTGAGGGGTTCTATGAAAGGATGGTGACATCACAAATTCAGCGAGAAAGTTGGAGAAGGACCTCTGGACAATACAACAATGGAGACTCAAAAACCACTCAGATCGTTCTCAATCATACAAAAAATCCAACGTCAGATCTATTCGCTTTCATTCATCAACCCTGAGCCTTCGTTGCCCGCCTGTAGCCTGTCTAAATCGCAATAGCATTTAGTCACATACGTCCAGGCGTCGATTTGTGCTGGAGGCACTCCTAACTCAAAATACACGCCCGTGCCTCTATTTATAAGAAATTGAATCATCAACCCGAAGATCATGCGCACTTCGCACTTCCCCCGCCTCAAACAGTATCGCATCGATACTTCATTGACAAACTGAGATGATCGTGCCACACTCATTAGTATCGACTCGATACAGTATTCAATTCTACTCAAAAGAGAGCTGCAAGAAAAAACATTTTCTATTATTTAAGACTCCCAGTTGCCAGCCTGTTCCTTTTTCTTTACATGAATTATAGCCTCTCGGATATGCAACTGAATCATTGTGGCCAATATATTTTCTTAACCAAGGAGGGTGTCATGAAACAAAAGACTCGGCAGTATCGGATTGTACTAGTCTGTTTAGTGGCCTGTAGTATGGCCTTTCCAATAGGTGCAAGTGCTATTGAACAAGATGTCACGAAACAGAGGTTTCGCGACTTAACCACACATGAGCAACTTAAAAACAAACTTTTGCGTATTCAACGGCGGGCGAGGAACACCATCCAGGTCGGTCCCTTGATCGAGAATCAAGATAATGGCGGTTTAATCAATATTGATGCGGATTTAGTGCTCGGACCATCGACCAAACCTGACCCCTGTGGGCCAAATAACGTACAGCCAACCGTCAGAGAAGCCGTGATCTGTACAGTCAATGACGGTGGACGCGGAAATCAGGTTCCAAATCAAATTGGATTATCCACTCAAGGCCGCGAACTGTGGGGCGCGCGGTTAGGTAATAAAGATGGAATGAAAGTCCTATTTATTACTCAACAACATGGCAATGAAGTGCGGTCGACGGAAGCGGCGTTACAGGTAATTGAATACCTTTCTCGAACGAGGCACACATTTCACAAAAGCCTGCTTGAAAAGCTGGATATCTTGTTTCTTGTCCGTGCAAACCCAGACGGCGGGGAACCATCACGAGATTGTTTTATTGGCACACCGTTCGGCTCTGTGATTCAGGAGAATTGCGCGCTGACCCGTACCAATGTTGATCCGCAAGCTGGAGGTGGATATAGCGAAGACTCTGAAAGTGACTTCTTCGGAACCGTGGGTGTGGGCTATAACCTGAACCGGTATCATTATGTGGATCTGAAACATCCCATTCGACCACAAGAAAACCAAGCGATGGTCGCCACCGCATTAGCCTGGCGCCCAGAAGTGGTGTTTGATCTTCATGGTGATCTTCACAAAACAGCCTGCGTCATTGATCCCAGCAGTATAACACCAGGAGCTCTTGTTAGCGGGTTGCCGAGCGCACAATGTCAAGCAGGCAGTGATGAGTCTGCAGTAGTATTGAGTCCCATTGTTTCCATGTTGAATGAAGATGGAGGAACCCAACAAAACCGTTCCCGGACTCTGGCAGCGAGAGTGGCCAAGAAAGTCCAAACACTCGGCTTTGGCAGCGTCAATCGATTTGCTCAAATCAATACTGGGACCGGTGCGATCAATGAAGGAGGCGCGGGTGCGTATGCGAAAGTTGGTGCGGTGGTGGGCGGATGGGAAAGCCTCAATTTCACCAATGCCGTCAGCTTATCCGTTCAACGTATCGTTGATGGGATGCCGATTCCTGGATTAACGACGGAATGGTTTATGGGAAATCGCCAATTCAGATTTGTGAATACTTTGATGAATAGTGTGGCCATTATGGAAGGGTTGAAGGTGGTCAGTGAGTGGACATCTACGGAACCCATTGATGAAGGCGGCTATTGTGATTTGCCGCTAACCACGGCCATAAAAGTTGCCTTTCCTGAAGACGTGTTCGGCCCAAATCCAGGGTATGGCCCTTTTCTTCTTCCACTGATTGGTCAGCTATTGCAGGTACTCGATAGCTGTCCGAATAATCCCTAGAGAGAACGTTCTTCGACTCGAGACGCTCACCTGAAAACGAGTAAAAAGCCCCGTCACTTTGGCGGGGCTTTTCTCAAACCCACCACTCGCAATAAACTTTGTACAAGCCATCCTCATGTCTTAGATGATTCATCATCAGATGTGCTGAGAGTATTGTGTACAACCTATACATTTTTCAGGAAGTTTATTCGTACTTCATACTTGAAGATAGGAAACCCCAACGCATTCTCTGGAACTGGAAGCGTCTGGTTTGGGTAAATGAATCCTCACGCAGAATCCTTTGGGGTCATCATGAATCAGCACAATATCCCCACCGTGCTGCCGGACAATAGATCGAGCAATCGCCATGCCGAGCCCAATTCCGCCCGTTTCATGACTCCGCGATTCTTCTAGGCGAACAAAGGGTTGGAAGACCCGCTCCGCATCCTGCGGTAAAATACCCGGACCATCATCATAAATTGACACTTGAAATTCCAGATCGAATGATCGAAGTTCAACCCGAGCCTGCTGACCGTACAGCACAGCATTTTCTATGACATTGCGAAATGCGCGCTTGAGACTCACCGGCCTGCACGTATAGGGGGTTTTGTCCATGCCTTCCCATGTGATATCCAATTCGAGGTCAGTCAAATCCTGGCAAAGGCTATCAATGAGTGCAGCGAGGTCAACCGAGCGGGAATGCTCGGTAGACGCCTCATCACGCGCAAAGGCAAGCGTCTCTTCACTCATTCGTTGCATTTCTTCCAACGTGGTTAACATCTTTCTTTTGATCTCTTCATCGGTGACAAATTCGACTTGGAGCCGAAGAGATGTCATTGGGGTTCGAAGATCATGGCTGATCGCGGCTAACATGCGCGTTCGATCTTGCACAAAACGCTGAAGACGCGCATTCATACGATTGAAGGCCCGAATGGTGTGTTGAAGATCAACCGGTCCATCTTCAGAAACCGGGACAATGGTTTCCCCACGGCCAACGGCTTCAGCAGCCTTCGCCAACGTCCCCAAGGGACGAGTGATGCGCTGAACCATCCACACCACAATGAGACAAATGCTGCCCACAGCTAAGGTCATTGAAAAAAACGTTGGCAACGCCCATCGGATCAGAGGTGGGTTGATACCTAACCCGACATTAAGCCATCGTCTATCCGCAAGTTGTGCTGAGATTACGAGACCAGGCGGATCTACCTGGGACAAGGAAAAAGAAGAGGGCGAGTCGTTCAGCTTATTCCCCCATGACACCTCAATGGCCTCTGACATACCGACCTGCTGCTCGTGACTCAAGAGTCGCACGTCACGAATATCATGCTCTCCGAGCAACGCATGAAGACGAGTCATCAGGTCATTGTCGATTTGACTCACATGAGGTGGAATTGGACTGGTTTCTGCAAACCAAAAGTACAACTTTCGTGAACTTGCCGCTTGCACCATTTGGGGATGAATGGCCGGAGACGTCGTTTCGATCAGCTGAATTAATGAGGCCATGCGTTCCAAAATTTGCGTCCGTTCGACTAATCGAGTGGCCGCCCGGCGTTCGTCCATAAAAATCAGGAAATTGGCAACCTGCGCAATGCCCAACGCTGCGATAAGCAGCGCAATCAATTGCCCCGTCAATCGCTGCGGATACCACCGCCGCACTCGTGTCGCAAGGACAGTCATTCGGGTCTGACCTCACCTGTAAACGTATATCCATCTCCCCACACCGTTTTGATCAGCGTAGGATTTTTCGGGTCCATTTCTATTTTTTTCCGTAACCGACTCACTTGAATGTCGATACTGCGATCAATAACCTCAGTCATGCGATTTCGGGTCAAATCCAACAATTGATCTCGGGTGAGGACCATTCGCGGATGGGTCAAGAAAACCATCAGCAGTACAAATTCACTGGTACTGAGAGGAATGGCGACGCGATCCTCCCCCATCAGTTCCCGTTGATGAACACGAAGCGTCCATCGATCGAACTTCATCATGTTCGCCAAAGGTTCCCGGTCCTTTCTGGGCAAGCTATTGACGCGTCGTAACACCGATTTAATGCGCGCCAAGAGTTCACGCGGATTAAACGGCTTCACCACATAATCATCCGCCCCCATCTCCAGACCGACAATTCGATCAGATTCATCGGCCATAGCCGTGAGAAGAATGATCGGAATGTCTTTCGTGTCACGCAGATGACG
>BQIX01000383.1 GCA_021604145.1 Nitrospirales bacterium | reverse complement strand
AACATAATCTGCGATCCTCCACTGACTTTCTGCAGTTGGGTGGCTCTCGTGTAACGGTGTGTTTTCACTGAAGGAGTACGTGTGTGACGAATGCTCGATGGTTTGTTGAATTCCGACGTCGGCTAAATGAAGCCGGACATGTGTGGTATCACATTGGTCTGGTGAGCGTGAGTGCAACCATTGCCATGCTATTGCCTTACGTGGCGCAAGGGTTTCTGATGTATTGGGAGGTGATCGAAAGCGAAAAAATTTATCTTGTTTCAGTCGAAATTTCGGTAGCGATCACGCTGATCATTGCTTTGAATTTCTTGGGACAAAACCTTCGAGACTCTCAATTAGCCAAATCGGCTCGTGGTGCAGGATTGGTTCATGTGTTTCCTGGGGGAAGACGTGTCTCTCCAGAGCGTATTACTTCTCTGATCAAAGATCATGGATTTCCGCGCCATGTAATGATCATTGGCTCAACGGGGAATACCTTTGTCGACCCTGAAGGGGACTTACATCCAGTCCTCAAACATTGTTTGGAAGCCAAAATTCTCCTCCTCAATCCATGCAGTAAGAATGCGAGGGCACGGGCGAAATCGATCTTACACCCTGAGATTACACTGGAAAGTTTAATGGCTCAGACGAAAGCCAGCATCGATTTCCTGAAACTGCTTCGAGCGACTCAAAAAAATGTACGAGTAAAGTTTTACTCGTATGACCCGAATGTGAAATTAGCCATTCTTGGAGATAATATTTGGCTCCAGCACTACCACACGAACCTCGATATTCAATGTATGCCGATGTACGCCTTTCAATATAATCCCAAAGAACACGGGCTCTATACCATTTTCTATCAACATTTTGTGGAGAAGTGGGAACACTTGGATACTCCGGAATATGATTTAGAAACCGATGATTTAGTGTATCGTTGGAACGATGGTACAGAAAAACAACGTATCCCATTTTCCTGGAACGGGATACCGCAAGTGATCCAACCTCAAGGCTTGCCGGAATCGGTTCCCACTCAGAATGATGTCGAGCTGATGGGAGAGCCAATTTCTGCTATGTAGGACGATGGTATCTTTTAAGGTCGTAGTACGAATTTCATGAGTTTCCATAATGCCTAGGACACAATAGTTCAATAGGCCAATCGCTTCTAGACACCAATTCCCTGTTTGAAACGCTCGGTAACATGAATAGAGAAATTATAAATGTCCTAGAGTGGCATGAATGTCTTGGCCGTAGTTTTCTACAGGATCCAAGCTAAAAGACATCATGCTCCAGACATCCGTCACTCTGATAATGAACAGCTCGAGTGAAGAATGACAGCTATGAGGTAATTCGATAACACGGCGTGTAATGCTGTTGATCGATTTTCATGCGATGTTGTTGTATGAAGGATTCCAAAAGATCATCCATTAATTTCATAATGGTGGTATCACCGTGAATCCTGAATGGTCCCTGTTGCTCAATGGCATTGAGTGCCTGGGGTTTTACATTGCCGGCGACGATACCTGAAAAAGCCCGGCGTAGGTTTGCCGCCAACATATGAGTGGGTTGATCAGCATAGAGATCTAACTGTTCCATAGAGGAATGAGTTGGCGTAAACGGTTTTTGAAATTCATGGTCTATCGACAGATGCCAGTTAAAGTAGAAAGCATCTCGGGTTTGTCGGCGAAACTCTCGGACGCGCTGTATTCCTTTCTTGATTTCAGACATGCCACGTTGCGGATCATCAATGATGATCTGATAGCGTTCTGTGGCCTGAGACCCTAATGTTTTGCGGATGAAGGCATCAATCGTCCGAAAATATTCCTCACTTTTTTTCGGCCCAGTCAAGATCAACGGAAAGGGAATTTCCGCATTGTCTGGATGCAGCAACACCCCTAACAAGTACAGAATTTCTTCAAATGTTCCCACCCCACCGGGAAATATAATAAAGCCATGACCTAGTCGAACAAAGGCTTCAAGGCGTTTTTCGATGTCCGGTAAAATAACCAGTTCATTGACAATAGGATTCGGGGCTTCCGCGGCAATAATACCCGGTTCCGTTAAGCCTAAGTATCGACCATTTTTAATACGCTGTTTGGCATGCGCAATGGCTGCCCCTTTCATGGGGCCTTTCATGGCTCCTGGCCCACAGCCTGTGCAAATATCCATGGACCGTAACCCAAGCTGATGGCCAACTTCCTTGGTGTATTGATACTCAATGTCATCGATTGAATGCCCGCCCCAACACACCACCAAATGTGGATCCTCAACAGAATGAATGATTTCGGCATTCCGTAAAATATGAAAAATTGCGTTAGTGATGCCGTTGGATGTTAATAAATCAAATTTATTATTGTCTTGAATTTCGTTGTGGACATAAATGATGTCTCGCAACACCGAAAATAAATGCTCCTTGATCCCTTGAATGATTTCCCCATCCACAAACGCACTCGAAGGCGCATTGCTCAATTCAAGTTTGACTCCGCGATCACGTTGCTCTAAGCGAATATCAAAATCTTGGTAGCGAGAAAAAAATGCTTTCGTATCATCCGTCTCATTCCCACAGGTCAAAACCGCTAATGCGCTATTTCTGAAAATTTCATGGAGTCCGCCTTGACTGGTATCACACAATTTTTCCACTTCTGAGTGGGAAAGCATGTGCATCGAGGTATCTGGCGTTATACTGGCACACAGACCGTGCCCTGAACCTGAAGATGTTGGGTATAGAGCGGTTTGTTTCATTAGATCCTCAACATTGATAAGAGACCGTCATCCATTGAACGATTTTTATACGCATGCCTATACGCTGCTCGCATGGTCAAAAATTACTTTTATCGCGAATAACCTCATTCTTCCAAGCGTAGGATTAGATTAACCCACAACAAGGTTTTGTCCAAGGATAAATTTACCGCATATTCTCGACTCATGGAAAGGCCATCAACATCTGTCGTTCTGCTGGAACATTTACAGATAGATGAGTATTGCTTTATTATGCACGGCTCCTTGGAAAGCTTGCGTTATCGTTGTGATGTGAGAAGAAATTCAGTCAGAACGTCTGGACTTGAGAGATTGTCAACGACGTCCTTTCATGACGAATATATGTTTATCTTGACAGTGATTATCGGAACCAACACATGAAAACACAAAGTCAGAAACGCCCCAGCACGCACATTGGCAAAATCCCTTACAGGTATACAAGGGCTTGACGAAATTACAAATGGGGGATTGTCCAATGGTCGGACAACCCTCGTATGCGGAACTCCCGGATGCGGAAAGACGTTACTGGCGATGGAGTTCTTGATCCATGAGGTGATGAAATATGTCAGCAAAACAAGCGTCGCGAATGAATTAGCTGACGCGATCCGTAGCGCCTTTCAGAGTCGTCAACACGCCTAAGCTCTGGCGAAAAGCCTTTTTCGTTTTCTCACTGCAACAAGATTATTCGTAAGAATAAAAGAGACTTGTACAATAAATGTATCCGATCGTTCGTTTCAGGCATTTAAAGGACGTATCAAAGGCATAGTAGACAACTAACGGTCTGCGTAACTTGGTGATCCGACTCATGGATGTTGATCTTTCACGACAGAAGAAGTCTCGACTCGACGACACAAGAAAAACAGATCGAGGAGATGCGCAGGATTGTAAAGAAGTAATTCTATGAGCATTAGGCCTACACACAACACGTATGGGCTATAACCGCAAGTAACCCGGAACACGTTTGCCTATCGAAGCATGTATGGGAAATTCAGAAATCACTCTCTCCCCCCGCTATCCTTCTGCATTGTACAAGTTCCACAGTTTTCCTTTCTGACGGATGCCCTTTTATAGAGTTCAATTGACTTTTGTCATGCCCTTCAGCTTCTTTCATATGAAGTCTTGTCAGTTTCTGTAAACTCTCATAGCACCCACCCAAATGGGGTATAGCCCCACCTCAGGCCATCACATTATTCTTGCCTTTAACAACATCTGCCGATTGAGTTCCTGGCACAGTCCATTTCGCTAATGAATAGTTGGCGGTCAACAATCATCTCAATTGAAAAGAGCGACACATGTTCAATATTGTAAAAATCTCTTGCACGTTTGGCATGGTCATGATGCTTTTGTCATGTATGAGTTCACCTGATGTCTCAATTGGAAAAGCCGTTCATGGAGTCTCAGACGAATCATCATTCCAACAATTGAAGACAGAAGGAAGATTATTGGGACTCGAGAAAAAGTTTTTTCAAGCGATTGAGAAACTTGATTTAGCGGCGACAATACGACCAAACGATGCCCATGTCCATCTCATGCTTGGCGAAGCGTATTATCATGTCGGAAATCGACAGGAGAGTTTGACGCACTTGGAACGATCTCGTGAATTAACCCCGAACAACTATCAAGTTGAAAGTTGG
>BQIX01000382.1 GCA_021604145.1 Nitrospirales bacterium | reverse complement strand
GACAGGCCGACCACAGGCTAAGGCTTCAAGGATGACATTCGGCCACCCCTCTCTCTCACTCAACAAACAGACAATATCCGCTGCGTTGTAATACCAGATCAACTGATTATGAGGCGTGGCTCCGACGAGCCTGACCCACTGGGTCATGCCCAAGTCTTCCGTCAGGCGCTCCAAAACCTTACTATAGGCCCCACCTCCTACAATGACTAATAAAGGTGTGGTTTCA
The DNA here is from genome assembly GCA_021604145.1 of Nitrospirales bacterium. Classification (GTDB taxonomy): domain Bacteria; phylum Nitrospirota; class Nitrospiria; order Nitrospirales; family UBA8639; genus JAGQKC01. The sequence continues at coordinate 4,157 of BQIX01000382.1, read as the reverse complement.
TAAGACTTTTCGGAAAGTCTTTTCAATGTCTTGATGAGAAGATCAAAACCCTTATTCGGGGTTAAATGTCCCACAGAGACAAGAATCTTTTTTTCACCAACCGGCAAACCCAGCTTTTGGCGAGCCTCAACCTTGGGCATGGGAGAAAACTTTTCCGAATCCACACCATTGGGAATCACCGTCACTTTATCGGATGGGATACCTAATCGTACTGTAACATCTTTCAGCGCTTGAGAAACGGTAATCACAGCCCTGGCTCGACCAAGTGTCCACTGAATGATTCGCCGAATGATGGGGAATTGCTCAAATACATTGAGGTCGCTGCCTCTTGCTGACACCACAACTGGAACCTGCAAACACCACCCTAACAATACAGCAGCCAATCCATCTGGATAGACATAATGAGCATCAATGACCTCGAACGGAAAGGATTTTCTGAGCCGTAACACAAAGGGTAAGACAGAGCAAAATAACATGACACCCTGTAACGCCATGCCCATCTTGGGTATCATGAAATATCTCGGGTAATTAACCTGTATGCCATCCATCATTTGGCTCGAAACAATCTTTCGATACGCAGCTCTCCAACCCACGGGAATTGGAGGATAATAGGGAACTGGCACAACGACTCGCAGGTCACATTGAGGCAGCTTCGCCACCTCAGCCATGCGCTGCTGAATAAAAATCCCATGATTGGGCCAGACATTATTCGGGTATAGACCCGTAAACACTAAAATCTTCATAGGTTATAACGAATCCAATTCATGAGAATTCGGTATGCTTGGACACGATCGTTCACAAAACCACGCGTTTCTGATTGGGCAATCAATCGAGACATCGGAACCATTTTGACACCACGGCTACAGGTATCCAAGTAACCCTGCGGTATCCCCTTCTCCAACCATTGTAAATTCATTAAATCGGCTAACAGGTAGCCAGAGCGAAATAGAACGTCTCAAATATCGAAAGTCATTGGATACGGCTATAAAGGGAAAAGAACGCTTCAGTGCGAATACTCAGCGCGCAAAGAAGCCAGAGGAGGACTCAAGAGAGAAATTGCCGCTCCCACATACGAAACATCAACACCGTCCACAATTCTGTTGCTCGATTTCGCAAACCTGACTGATGCTCTTTCCAAAGCTTCCCCACTGTGTCCCTATTCAAAAACGGATGCCCTTTATCCTGGAATAACATGTCGTGGGCAATGTCTTTTAATTCAACTCGGAACCAACGCTCTAAGGGAACAGCAAACCCCATCTTACTCCGATACAGAATGTCATCGCTCAATGTCCCTTCCAAAGCTTTTTTTAAGATATGCTTACCCGTCGTGCCTTGAAGCTTGAAAGAAGCGGGGATACTCGCGGCCAACTCCATAAAAGGATGATCCAGAAGAGGCGCCCGAACTTCTAATGAATGAGCCATGCTCGCACGATCGACTTTAGCTAAAATATCATCGGTCAGATACGTTTTAACATCCGTATACAAAATTCGAGCGATGGGATCAGCGCCCTGTGCTTTCTCATAATACGACCGAAGAACATTCACCGTATCATACGAACCGAGAGACTCTCGGACGTGCGGATGAAGAAGTTGCTGTTTCACTTCAGGCCGAACGGCGGAAATGGAACGGAAATATGCTTCAATGTGAGACCTGGCTAAATTCTCGAACGTCGCTTTTCCGCGAAACACCCTTGGAGCCCAATCAGCCTTAGGGTACAGGGAGGCCAACGGACCAAACACGCCACGGCGAAACCATGACGGTAAAAGCGACCGTACTTGCTCTTCACGGTTGTCGAACACATAACGTCGATATCCCGCGAACAATTCATCTCCGCCATCACCCGACAACGCCACCGTGACATGTTCCCGTGCTAACTTCGAGACATAATAGGTCGGTATGGCCGAAGAATCGGCAAACGGCTCATCATAATACCACGCAAGTTTTTCAGTGATCCCGACAGCATCAGGACGAACAACTTGTTCAAAATGTTGAGTGCCAAATTGTGTGGCCACTTGCCTTGCATAATCCAACTCATCAAACTCTTTTTCTTCGAATCCAATCGACGTTGTAATCACCGGCTTCCCAGTAATCTGACTCATCAAGGCCACGACTGAAGACGAATCAATACCGCCAGACAAAAATGCCCCCAACGGAACTTCACTAATCAACCGTAGTTTCACAGCCTCCTGATAGGCCTCCATGAGTTCCTCGCACCAGTCACGTTCTGATTTGACGACCGTTCGAGAAAAATCAATATCCCAATACTCTTCATCTCGTAGCCCACGCTCTGAAATCACGACATAGTGGCCCGAGAGAACTTTTCGTACTGACGTAAAGATAGACTTTGGTGCAGGGACATAGAGTAAAGAGAAGTAGTCAGAAAGAGCTTCGAGGTCGACATCTCGCGAGACATCAGGTGCTGCGAGGACAGCCTTCATTTCCGACCCAAACACCACCCGTGATTCATTATAGGCATAAAACAGCGGCTTTTTCCCGACACGATCTCTTGCCAACAACAGTTGGCGCTGACGACTATCCCAAATCGCGATCGCAAACATCCCTCGTAAATCCTTAAAACAGTCTTCGCCCTTTTCTTCATACAAATGCACAATGACTTCCGTATCAGATCGCGTCTTAAACGTATGTCCTTTTTTCAATAAAAAATCTCGTAATTCCTGAAAATTATAGATTTCACCATTGAACACCACCCACACGGACTGATCTTCGTTGGTCTGAGGTTGCTGACCACCTTCTAAATCGATGATGGATAAACGGCGATGCGCCAAACCAACAGGTCCATCAGCGTAAAACCCCTCTTCATCCGGCCCACGATGGACGATCGTATCAGCCATCGTTTTTAATACAGGCACCGGGACCGGAGCTCCGGTCCCAACATTAAAGACACCGCAGATTCCGCACATCGTTCAACACATCCTTCCTTCACCTACATTTATGACAATAGCCTATGGCATATTCATGCGTCCGACTATAGGTCTATGATGATGCATTGTGAGACACTTGACCAAGTGCCGCATCATACACACTCAAATATCCGTTCACCATTGCATCAAGACTGAAACGTCGTTCAGATAAAGCACGACCAGCTTTTCCATGCGTTCGAACCAATTCTGTATCTTTCACATATCTCACCATCGCTTCGGCCATCGCACGAGGGTTTTTCGGAGGCACCAAGAACCCCGTATCCCCATCAATGACCAATTCGGCATTCCCACCCACGGCCGTTGCGAGTACGGGTAAGCCGCTGGCCATCGCCTCTAAAATTGTATTAGAAATACCCTCGGCCTCTGAGGGGAGAACGAAGAGATCAAATGATCGGAGCAGATCTGGAATATCCTGTCGCTCTCCCGGCATCCACACATATTCGACGATTCCACTTGTTTCCATTAGCTGTTCAATGTCAGCACGTAGGGGTCCGTCTCCCACAAGCACTAATCGCACGTGATCTGCGCTGTCTGAAAAATGTTCACGAAGATAGATAAAGGCCTGCACCAAAGTTGTTTGATCTTTGACCTTTTGTAGTCGTCCAATGGTTCCAATGATAAATTGATTCGAGGAAGCAAACCCGTTTGGGAAAATTTCTGGTCGTGCGTCCTGTCGAGGATGAAATCGTTGAATATCCACACCATTATAAATTTGAGTGATGCGACGACCATTGATACCAATGCTCGATCGACACCATTGCGCAAGATCTTCACTGACGGTGATGAAATGTTGTACCCACAGGGCAACAAACTTTCGAAACCATCGAAATTTCAGACTGGCTCCATACTGATCATGAATATCTCGACCATGCTCTCCATGAATACGACAGGGCACCCCTGCCAGCGTCGCAAGGATGGCATACTCCATCGTCGGTAAATTACGTGTATGGAGTATGGTCGGGTTCAAGTCTTTCAATACGTTCCATATCCGCACATACGATCTCCAATCCTTCCCGCTTTTCTTGTGAATGGCGACCACCTCCACATCAGCTCGAGTGATCCGATCTCGAAAATCTGTAAAGTCGGTCAAACACACAATGACATGTCGATAACGATCCACAGGCATGTGATTAATCAGATTGACCAGCCCGTTTTCTAATCCCCCCATGGCCAAACGAAATACCAGGTGGAGCACCACTGGAGGCGAGTCCTCG
>BQIX01000381.1 GCA_021604145.1 Nitrospirales bacterium | reverse complement strand
CACGATGAAGCCCGAACGACCTTAGGCAGAATAAAAGGTGATTCGGTGATGGCCAATCTCACCTTTGACAAAAACACCCACTTTGGGAGGATGAGTTACTTACGTTTATCATCACCAACAGATCTCGTTCAGGGAGCCAGTCGAGAAGAATTGAAGAAGTACCCTAAAACAAAAGCAAAGATTCTCCCAATAAAAACACCCCACGGCGATTAAGAGAAGGAAAAAGAAACATTCTTCGTTTTGATGCTTGCAGGGTGAGGTATTTGCTAAGAAACTTAGATCTCCCCGACGTAAAGTAAATCAAGAAGCCGAGAGGACACATTTATTAAAAAGAAGAATGACCCCTTTTCCAAATGGATTCGGAAGCAGATCAGACGTGCGTAGACTGGTCTTGTTTTGGATAAAAGAGTGAGAAAGCCTTGGATTGCGGTCAGGCCGACAACGGCCGGGGGAGGCGTCGTTAACGATCTTGAATGGGGGTAATTGACGATGAAACTAATCAATAATATTCTCTACGTATCCGAGTCATCCGTTGCACAGGGGCCATCGATAGCGCGGGCCGTGTCGGTGGCAGAAAACAATCAGGCGGACCTAACGGTCATTGATGTCACTCCAGCCATCATGGCGAGCATCGGGATGCTGCCTGCCGGACACACTTCAGATGAATTGCAGACAGCCATGGTGAGCGAGAGTCGAAAGGGGCTGGAGACCCTGATCGAGCCTTATACCCAACGCCTCAGTATTCGGCTGGATGTGCTGGTAGGCAAAACGTATCTTGAAGTTATACGTGCCATTTTACGTAACAACTACGATCTGATAATCAAGCCTGCTGAAAATCCAAATTTTATCGCACGACTGTTTGGCAGCGACGACATGCAATTGCTGCGCAACTGTCCCTGTCCAGTATGGCTCACACGCTTAGAGGAACAATCGGATTACACGCGCATTTTGGCAGCAGTCGACGTTAATCCTGATGTCCCAGATGCCGCAGAACCAACTCTCAACCAGCAGATTCTTGAACTGTCTAGTTCGCTCGCTATATCCAAATTTGCTGCGCTGGATGTCGTTCATGTTTGGGATGCCCCATTCGAGATGAAGGTGCAGTCATGGACCGATAACCCACGTGAAGCCAGCATGGCCTATGTAGAAAGTGAACGGTCACGTCATCAGCGCGCGTTCAGCCGCCTTGGACAGAATTTCAGAGACCAAATAGGCACAGAGGCGTACGACCACCTTTCGCCACAATTCCATATGCGCCGCGGAGCACCTTCCACGGTCATACCGCAAACGGTGAAGGAGTTGCGGGCTAACCTGGTGGTCATGGGAACGGTCGCTCGGACAGGCATCGCTGGATGGCTCATTGGTAATACTGCAGAAGCTATTCTCGAACAATTGCAATGTTCCGTGCTCGCTGTAAAACCCCATGGCTTTGTCTCTCCGGTAAGGCTATTTGAGTAGGAGGTGCCAAGCCTGACCTCACGATTAGCGGTGTCGTTGGGCGAGACACTCCGTATCGTAACGCATCATGAAGCAGATATTGCCTGACTGATGGCAAACATACCCGAGCACGAATGCGGTGCTCCCTTCATGTGGGCAAGGTCACCGGTGGAGCTCCGCCTTGAGCACGATCAGCCTGTTCATTTTTTCCCGCGAACAAAGATTGACTATGATGTGCCAAAAATCGACGAGATTTCTCCCTCCTTCGCTGAATCGACTAACATGAGCAACAGGTCTTCAGCTTGAAGAACCGTGTTTCCACTTGGAATGAAATACTGCTGATCCCGCCGAATCACAAGTATCACTGCCTCTTTTGGAAGGCCAAGTTCCACGAGTTGTTTGTTTACGCCGGGAGAGAAGGGATGAATTTTCAATTCCACCAGGCCATCCTTTATGGAAGCGGTAGAAGGTTTTTGTGTGTCACGTGTCTCTCGGGTTGGGGGAGATTCTACTTTCAACCATCTGGCGACTAATGGGATAGAGGGTCCTTGTATCAGGACTGATGTCAAGACAATGAAAAAGACAAGATTAAACATCAGCTCCGCTTGCGGCACTCCGGCAAGAAAGGGGAAAAGGGCCAAAATGATGGGAGCCGCTCCTCGAAGGCCAGTCCAGGCAATCATGGTTTTCTCTCTTAGAGGCATTCGAACGAACAGAAGAGTCAGGAAGGTCGCGATGGGACGGGCAGCCACCATTAAAAAAAGCGCAACCAGAAATCCTTTTCCTGCAATGTGCACGAGTTGTGACGGGTACACCTGTAGTCCGAGCGTGAGGAACATCGCGATTTGCATGAGCCAGGCGAGACCGTCATGGAAGCGCATAAGGCTTTGTTTATGAATGATCTCGCTATTGCCCAGTACTAATCCGGCCAAATACACCGCGAGAAATCCACTGCCACCCAACGTTGCCGTTATCCCATACGTAAAGATCACGAATGACAACGTTAATACAGGGTACAACCCCTCATATTCCAGTCGTAGGCGATTAATGACAAAGACCATTGCCTTGCCCATTCCGTACCCAAACGCCCCGCCAAGGGTCATCTGGATTAAAAACATTGGAACAAGGTCGACCACGGTGCGATCTGGATTCGTGAGGAGACTGATCATCCCTAGGGTCAGAAACACGGCCATTGGATCATTGCTCCCGGATTCCAACTCCAACAATGGCTTTAATTGGCCTTGCAACCGTACATTTTTTGATCGTAATACTGAAAAAACTGCCGCGGCATCGGTTGAGGAAACAATAGACCCTAGGAGGAACCCTTGGAGCCATGAAAAATCCAACACTATTTTTGCGAACCATGCGATCAGGGCAGTCGTCATGCCAACCCCCATCGTGGCAAGGCCCATCGCTTTCCACCCAACCGGCCGCACCTGTTCCCAAACCGTATCGAGGCCGCCGGCAAAGAGGATCAGGGACAGAGCCAACACGCCAAGTGATTGAGCCAGCCAAGGATTATCGAAGTCAAAGCCACCAGGTCCATCTGCACCCGCTAGCATGCCCACAAGAAGAAACAAAAGAAGTGCCGGGATTCCTAGACGGCCTGATGCCGTACTACCAATGACACTTAATAATAGGAGGATGGAACCTCCAAGAAGGAGGTATTCAATAGGTATGATCATGGACCAAGTATTATTCAAGGGACTGTCGTAGATAGCAATACATTTATGGTAAGCCTACGGTGCTAAGACATTGCAAATAATAAAACAGCCATGACGGTTACTGATTTTTTTTGTCGCAGACGTGACGGCCAGGAGTGCGATAGTTGTGCCCGAACTTCAAGCCAATACGATTGCGTTATTTTTTGAAACCATGCTCTGTGATCATCAATCATTTGGCAGAGATCTGTCCCAAGCAGGGGAAGATTGTAGAAATGGGGACATTCTCATTTTTCTCAATCATATGATGCAACGGAGTAATCTCCCAAGGTACCTGAGATGCTGAGGAAGAGACATAGGAATGAGCAGCAATTCGAGCCTTTTGAGAAAACGCCGCCCGTGCCTTCCATACATCTATGAAAGGTTTCCCTTTGGCCTAATAGACGTGACAACGATGATTGACTGTGAGAATGATCACCTGCCTTTTGCCTTCCCAGATTTCATACACGATTCGATCGGCTCCCACTCGTAAAGATCGCTCTCCTGCATGATTCCCGACTAATGGGTTGCCTTGAAGTGGTGCGGTCTGCAAGGTCTCAAGTTTCCGCATAATTCGCTGACAAACCTGTCGGTCAACCTTGGCTATTTTGGTCTGGTCATATCGTGTTCCGATTCACGTGTGATCGAACCGAATAATTCAGGAGAGTATCAGTTTTTTCTTTAGAGCGGACAGCGCAACTGTTTGCCCTTTTCGAGCTTGTTTTTTGGCACGGAAGATGGCCTGTTCTTCGTCAGGGTGCGCTCGCAGATCAAGCGTCTCTAGGAGCCCCTCATACGTGTCGGCACTCAGGAGCACAGCGACATCAATCCCATTTTTAGTAATCACGATTCGTTCGTAGGTGTCATTGACCTCTTCAATAATTGCTGGAAGTTTATGCTTCGCTTCTGCCAATGGGATAGTACGTCGCATGCCGATTCTCCTTCTTGCTTGAATTTCATACAGTCCTTAATTCTAGGCTATTCATCTCTGGACTCAAGAAACCAAAACCATTTTTTCCCCTCTCACCCTCCCCTCTCCCCAATCCATTGGTGGTAAAGAAATTTGGAGGATTTTGAGTGAAAAATTACTATACTTTGAGAAAGCTAAGAACAATAGGACAATGGTCAGTGACATTCTTCAGGACAGAAGAACAAGAGATAGAGAACGATACCCAATCCAAGAATAAACGAACTCCACAACATCCAACGATTTATCTGTCCAAAACCCTTCTTATTTTTCATCTTGTCTTCTTGGTGCATACCTTC
>BQIX01000380.1 GCA_021604145.1 Nitrospirales bacterium | reverse complement strand
CCGTTAGGTCAGATATTAGTCGATCATAAGAGTGTCACACCGCAACAAGTGAATCAGGCGCTCACCAAGCAACAGCACATGAAGAAAAGTGAAGGTGCCTCGATTCGAGTGGATACAGAAAAAATTGACAAATTAATCAATTTAGTTGGGGAATTGGTCATTACCCAATCCATGATTACGGATCTTGGTGAGAAATTTACAATGAGTCAATTGCCTGTTCTCCAAGAACGCATTATTCAACTTGAGCGGAATACGCGTGAGTTGCAAGAACGTGTCATGTCGATACGGATGGTGCCCATTGGTGCCACGGCCTTCAATCGGTTCCCGCGATTAGTTCGTGATCTTGCAGGGAAAAGCGGGAAAAAAATTCAATTGCTGATGTCTGGAGAAGAGACAGAATTAGATAAAACACTGATTGAAGCCATTGGCGATCCATTGACTCACCTCGTGCGAAACTCTGCCGATCATGGTCTTGAGGGTCCGGAAGACCGAGTTGCAGCAGGAAAACCCGAACTTGGGACTATTCGGCTGAACGCGTTTCATGACGGTGGCAATATTTGTATTGGCGTAGAAGATGACGGTCGTGGACTGAATAAGCAAAAAATTCTCAAGAAAGCGATTGAGAAAGGTTTCATTGCTGATGCTGATCAACTCTCCGACGATGACATCTGGCAGCTTATTTTTCGTCCTGGTTTTTCTACGGCAGACAAGATCACCGATGTTTCCGGCCGTGGCGTCGGGATGGATGTTGTAAAACGGAATATTGAAGCGTTAGGCGGGAGTGTCAGCATCCAGTCGACTGAGGGGCAAGGGTCAAAATTGAAACTGAAACTTCCGTTAACTTTAGCCATCATTGACGGAATGACCGTTCGCGTCGCCAATGATAACTATATCATTCCGCTTATTTCTGTCACTGAATCCATTCGCCCTAAGCCGTCAGATTTGCAAACCGTGGTTGGGAAGGGCGAAGTGTTTAATCTGCGAGGAGAATGGGTCCCAATGGTTCGGCTGTATGAACTGTTTGGTGCTCAACCTGAATTTACCGATCCCGCACAAGCCTTATTAGTCATCGTTGAAGCCGAAGGAAAACGAATCGCATTATTTGTCGATGAACTGACTGGGCAGCAACAAGTGGTGATCAAAAGCCTTGAGCAAAATTTTCAGAAAATTGAAGGCATATCCGGGGCGACGATCTTGGGAGACGGTCAAGTGGCCTTGATTCTAGATGTTCCGGGTCTTGTCAAACTTTCGAGATTGGCCTCAATGGTCGCAGCCTGAACATATGAACGCTACACAAGGTATACGTGAAAAGTCAGGGGTTGCCAGGTCGCTCTGTCCGCACATCTTCTTTTCACGACTCATTATTTCTAGAGGAGGATCTCATGTCCACAGCAGCAGCAGAAGTGATAGATAATCAAAATGGATTAAACGTCGATAGTCAACAGTATCTGACGTTTGATTTAGCTGAAGAACATTATGGTGTGGATATTTTAAAAGTTCAGGAAATTAAAGGGTATACCGCGGTAACGAAAATTCCTAATACGCCTGATTATGTTAAGGGTGTGCTGAATCTCCGTGGAACGATCGTGCCCATCGTTGATCTGCGGTTAAAGTTTAACATGGAACCCACGGAACCCACGGCGTTTACGGTGATTGTCGTCGTCAATGTCCAGGAACGCGTCATGGGGTTTTTGGTTGATGCGGTGTCAGATGTTTTGGAATTAGCGAGTAAGGACATTCAACCGCCACCTGAGCTGGGGAAGCGAGCCGATATTACGTTTGTCTCCGGAATTGGAAACAGTAATGATCGTCTTGTGACCTTGCTTGACATTGATCGAGTCATGGCTGAAACGGATGTGGAGACGATCAGGTCAGGTGATTCAGAGCGAGCAGCAAAGGAATAAGAGATACATATGAAAACTCTGTATGGTGAAACGAGACAATCACAACGAAATCGAGGGGGTGAGGGTGCCATGAAACAGATGATGCAGACATTTCTGAGTTGGGGAATTGCAGCAAAGTTGGTGACTTTGTTTCTGATTTTTGGGGTGGTTCCCATGTCGGCGGTCGGGTTGATTGCCTACAATGCTGGTGAGGATATGAAGGCCGGGGTGGGTATCCGTTTTCAAACGATGGGTGGCGTGTTAGCAAATAAGATCGATCGTAACCTGTCTGAACGATATTACGATGTTCAGGCATTTGGAATGAATGATGCTGTACATCGGATCTCACAATGGTATGACCCAACACCGTACAATTCCATCAGTCAGGTCATGAATAAATATGCAAAGGCCTATGGTATTTATGACTTAATGATCATGGTTGACACCCGAGGTGACGTGATTGCTGTGAATAATAAAGATTCAGATGGGAATGCAATTAATTCTCAGTTCATCTTCGAGCAAAATTATTCGCAAACTCCGTGGTTTAAAGCATTACAAAAAGGAGAATATACCACGAAACAACCGTTTACCGCTTCGGAAGCGAATATGGCAACCGGGACATTTGTTGAAGATTCGCATATTGACCCAGATGTCAACAAAGCAACTGGAAAAGACGGGTATGTCATGGGATTTTCCGCGCCTATTTACAGTGAAAATGGGGAAGTTGTGGCCTATTGGACCAATCGTACGAGCATGCGCGGAGTCGAAGAAATCTTTACCGAAGCCTATGCTGAATTGAAATCGCTAGGGCTTAACAAGAGTGAGGTTTCCCTGTTGGATCAAAAGGGCGTCTTACTCGTGGATTTAGACCCGGTGAAACAAGGTGCCGAAGAAGTCATTCGAAATTTTGATGTCCTAAAAAAAGTCAACTTGGTGGAAAGTGGAGTCATGTCCGCAAAAGAGGCCGTAGCTGGAAAGTCCGGTTTCATGACAGAAATGCATGCGAGAAAGCAGATTCAGCAAGTATCGGGGTACACCCATTTGGTTGGAGTTCCAGGGTTTCCTGGCATGAATTGGGCCATTCTTGTGCGAGTGGATGAGGCGGATGCCTTGGCCGATGCCAATAGTGTCCAAAACAGTGTACTGCAAACGGGACTTATTTGCTTGGCCGTCATTGCTCCCATTGGATGGTTTGTTGGAAGAAAAGGGGCTCAACAGGTCGTTCGAGTTCAAGCGGCTGCAGAAAAAATGGCTTCCGGCGAATATGACGCCAGGGTAGATGTGAAATCTAAGGATGAAATCGGACAATTAGGAGAAGCCTTTAATCAGATGGCGTCTGAAATTCAAGGAAATATTACTAAACAACAACAGGCGGCTAATGAGATGTCACGAATCAAGACAGCCTTAGATAATGCCAGTACGAATGTGTTGGTCTGTGATCGGAACTATGAAGTGATCTATCAAAACAATGCGTCGGCTAAGACTCTGAAAAAACATGAAAGCGATATTCAGAAAGGAATGCCAGGGTTTGACGCTTCAAAAATGGTTGGATCGAATATCGATCAATATCATAAGAATCCCTCGCATCAACGGAGACTATTAGATGATCCACGGAATCTTCCTCATCGGGTTGAAATTCAAGTTGGACCCTTAATGTTGGACTTGAATGCGGCAGCGATTATGTCAGCTGAGGGTGAATATCTGGGAAATGTTCTCGAATGGGCAGACATTACGGCGCAAAAGAAAGCGGAAAAAGAAGTTGATCAATTGATTGGAGCCGCTGCGGCCGGCGACTTATCAAACCGCATTGACGCAGAGCAGTTTGAAGGATTCTTTAAAAGTCTTTCGACGGGAGTCAATCGTCTTCTTGACGCCATTGTTTCGCCATTGAAAGAAGCCACGGAGGTTCTTCAAGCTCTCTCCGAAGGACATTTGTCCAAAACCATGGATGGAAACTATGAAGGCGAGTTTGACAAGATCAAGCAAAACTTGAATACCGCCATCAAAAATCTGACCGGAATTGTCTCCGCGGTTCGAGAAGGCGCCGATAGTGTGAGCACGGCGTCACAGCAAATTACCAGTGGGAATGAAGACTTATCGCAGCGGACCTCACAACAAGCATCAGCATTGGAAGAGACGAGCGCCTCGATGGAAGAAATGACATCGACCATTAAGCAAAATGCTGACAATGCGAAGCAGGCCAATCAGCTTGCGGTTGCAGCACGAGAAGTGGCTGAAAAAGGCGGAGCGGTCACTGAGAAGGCGGTTGATGCGATGAGTGAGATCAATAAGAGCAGTAAGAAAATAGCCGATATCATTAATGTGATTGATGAAATTGCGTTCCAAACAAATTTGCTGGCGTTGAATGCGGCAGTTGAAGCGGCACGAGCCGGTGAGCAGGGTCGTGGTTTTGCCGTGGTCGCCTCAGAAGTCAGGAATCTGGCTGGGCGATCAGCGACAGCGGCTAAGGAAATTAAAACGTTGATTAATGAATCAGTTCAAAAGGTTGGAGACGGAAGTGACCTG
>BQIX01000379.1 GCA_021604145.1 Nitrospirales bacterium | reverse complement strand
TCTTGATCTTCGTGAAGCCGACGAGGTGACTCTTGATGCTATGGTCATCGTGATTCGTCGAACGTTTGAAGAACATCATATCACGCACGTTGCATGGAGCCACCCCCCGAGTGAACCCACAAGATCGTCAACTCCTGAAGCTCAACCTCTCGTAGACCGCCTGCAAAATTTTAATCCAGCCGATCCCAATTCTTCTTCCCCTGAACATAATTGATTCCACTCCGACTGATCGAGTCTTCGAATTTTTCCGTGCAAGCCGAGACTAGGAACACAGGGCGGAGTCGATCGGTCTACTCTAGTTTCCCTGTTTCCCGAATACATCTTTTAATAGTTCTGTCACACGTGCTGCAGGGTCAGTTCGAATTTTTTGTTCTTCTTGCGCCAGCGTATAGAATAAACCATTCAAACTTTTTCCGACCACGTACTGATCGAGGTCGAACTGTTCAGCCTTGACAAAAGGTAGAGCGGTATAACGGCCAACAAGTTCTTTGTATTGCGCGGCGACTCCCACCTTGTCCATGGCCTCTTGAACTTTTGGGGTAAATGCTTCAGTCAGCTTATCCTTCGTCTTGCCTTTGAAGTAATCAGTCGCTGCGGTGTCTCCGCCATGTAAGATGGCTTTTCCGTCTTCTACTGACATCTCTTTGACGGCATCCTGAAAGATAGGTTTGGCTAACGGGGCGGCTTCCTCGGCGGCACGATTCATCCCAACGACGAATTCATCGACTTGAGGTCCCATGCCAACGACGCGCAGCCCTTTATCCATAGCCTGTAATTGTTTTGGCAATAAGATTTTGATGGCGTCATTCTTGAGATACCCGTTCAAATTGCCTGTGAGATTGATGGTATTATCGGTACCAATAGATAAGGCTTCTTTGAGGCCGGATATAATTCTGTCATTGCCTAGAGCCTTGCCACTTGACGATCCAAGCTGTTCGGTGGTCTTTTCTTTCAGGGTGTCCAAGAGATCGAATTGTGCAAATGAAATAGTTGGAATAAGACATAGCAAAAGGAGCAGGATGAGTCGAGGTCCAATCATGACAGTCCTCCATGAGTCTCTGATGAAGTCAACCGGTTGCATTCAAGAAAGAAGGTGGATTCGTTCTATAGCCGTTTCAGGTATGCCGAAACAATAAAGCCTCAACTTGTACAATGTTGATATTCAATACGTGAGAGAAAACGTCAATCATGGTCAGTTATAGCCGATTCAATGAACCTTCGCTCTCTTGACACGTTGGATATCGCGTTGAAAGTCCTCAGGTTTAGCTGAAACGTATTTCGATTCGCTATAATCCAAGCGGGTATCACCTTCTGTATACTTTGAGTGAGCATCGCGCGGAGTTAATTGATATCCCTCAGCTGGAACTTATCAGGATTCGCTATAGTGTAGTGTGTTGCTGGTCTCGTGGCAATGACTCTTTCTCTGCAAGAGTCTAAAGAATGTGCTGTCGATGATCAGAGAAGACTTCGGGATAGAAGGAGAATTCGTATAGGAAGACACGCCGTATTGGGCAACGAGGTGTGATTGGCAGGGATTAGGTTTTTTGGACGCGGACGAAGTGAAAGTGGACCCCACCAGTGAGGCCTTGGTTTTGCGGGTCAGCTGGTTCATAGGTGGCTAAGCTGAAATTCTCTGTTGTCAGGGCGGTTTTGAGGGCCGTGCCAAATTCTTTCAAGGAGTGGATATCCTGGGAGTCGATTTCTTTAATGATTGATCGCGCTTTGATCCCCGCCAAATCTGCTGGTTTTCCCCCAATGACTTCAAACACCACGACGCCTTCTGCCCGTTCAAGCCCGAGGTATGCTCGAAGTTCTTCATCAACCTCGCCAACGATGAGTCCAAATTCTTCACCTAGTTGAATGGCTTCATCCTCACTCATCGGTGTGGAGGCGAGTGTTGTCTGGGAGAAGGCCACCTTCATTGGTAGCGGGGAGTGCAGGAGCATGAGGAGTGAGAGGAATACTGTACGTGCGAGCTGATGGTCGAGGTGTTTTTGGCTGAATAGTTTGATCTTCATGTTCATATTTGTTCGATCTTTGAGCGGTTGCTCATTGCAATGGTCGACAGTCGAGGTTTTATGAACCTTAACTTAAAACGGGAGAGGCGGAAGAGCTTGCGTAAGTCTATGGTCGTGGGTAACCAATGTGGTGGGATTGTATCCCGAAGCGACTTAGGGAAGCATTTCCGGCTCTCCTTTCATGTTAGTGCCACTGACATGGACTGGAGTAAGGCGGTCCTGTTTTTTCGATTGTTTGCGTGATGGTTGTCAGAAGTTCACGCGAGTCAATTGGTTTCCGAAGCACGGCGCAGGCTCCAGCCTGCCGTGCTTCAATTTCGAGTTCGTCACTTCCAAAGGCCGTAAGCATGATCACAGGTATGGATGAAGTCTTCGTTGATGCTGAAAGTTGCTGAAGCAACTCCAATCCGTTCATCTTCGGCATCTGATAGTCGGTCAAAATGACGTCAAATTCAGAATTTTGAATCATTGAGAGAGCCGTTATCGCGTTTTGAGCTTTTTGGCAACGAAATCCGTGCGACTCCAATAGGTCAGATAATATCCATCGAATGTCGGCATTATCATCAACGATAAGGATGCGATGTGCCATTCTATCACTCAATGTCCTTATGACTACGAACGTTTATCTTTCACTCCATACTATTATTTCTCACACGTATGAGCTGTCAGCGATTTGGCTCTTGATGTTCGTTGTACGCTCGGTAACATCGGACGCGGTTTTCTTCTTCCGGCGTTGGGAAGAGGGTTTGTGCGATTTTGGAGAATAACCGGGTCGATCAACTCTCCGCATTGCAGGCAACGCCAGGTCAATATCTCCATTTCTCCAGCATCGTAGTGCAAATTAAAGCATGATTCTGGAGCCATGAGGCCCTGACATCGGGAACACTTATACTGATTTGCATTTGTTCTGTTTGTATCGTTGATCATAATGATGCTTGCCTCCTTAACTGATGGCTGATCGTATCAATAGCACGTAAGTTTCAGATTAGACCCACATTAAAAATTTCTAATGAACGGGAGGCGTGTGGTGTCAGAGCGCGGGCAGGCTGTGTTGACGTGTTCGGGGATGACCGATGTGAAGGAGTTTAGCGTACTCTTTCGTTCAGAGAGTTAGACCGAGTCTGCAGGAATGATGGTCGCGGAGCTCGGGGGATGTGTGAGCTGGTACGAGTTGGGCCCCACGAGTGAGTTCGCGGCCAATTTTACCAGCGTAGGTGGACAATCTTCTGTTGATTACTCACCACGTCAATTTGTTTTTCAATAAGTTGCTGTTGAGAATTCAACGCCTTGAGCACATAAGTTCCAGTGGGAATGTTGAGGAAAACCCATGGGCCTTCGACATGAGTCGCAGGGATGTCAAACGTCACCGGTCCATCCAGCTGATGGACGGTAATCGCCACGTTTGATAAAAATGCCCCGCCATCCTGCACAAGAATCAACTTGACCGGATACGATGGATAGGTCACCTGGCGTTCTTCCAAGCCGACCCCGGCGGTGAAGTATTCAAATCCTTTGCCTTTATAGAGAGGAAATTTAAGCGGACCTTTGAGGATAGAGCCAGTATATGGCACGATCAATGTCGATTCTGTGACATCCATTGTAGCGTCATCGGCGAAAGATTGCGTGGAGGAAAACAGGATCATGAAACTCAAAAAACTGAAGGTCAACATCCAAAGGTAGTCCGCTTCTCTAGTCATGAAATTGGTTTGGTTGCTGATGCTTGGTTTTGAGAAACACTGAAACTGTCGATCACCCATTTGATTCCCCCTTCCAATCTTAGCCGAAATATCCATTTTTTTAATCATAGCCGATTTCGATATGTTTGAACATTGAGCGATTTCTGCTGAAAAGATACCTCTGCATTATGGCAGCGTCAAGACTCCTGCACCTTGAATGGTTCCAGCTTTCAATTTTTGTAGAGCGATGTTTGCAGACTCTAATGGAAATGTTTGGATATGCGTTCTGATGGGAATGGCTGACGCCTCTTGGAAAAGATCCAACCCGTCCTGTTTCGTATTGGCCGTGACACTTTGAATCGTTCGTTCATGAAATAAGTCTTGTGCATAGTCAAGCTGTGGAATCGAGCTCATATGAATACCGGCTAACGCGAGCGTTCCACCCTTCTCAAGAGCCCGAAGTGCCGGTGGGACAAGTTCCCCTGCTGGTGCAAAAAGGATTGAACCGTGCAGGGTGTCTGGAGGGCCTTCTGTAGCGTCGCCTACCCATACGGCACCGAGCTGTCGAGCTAGGGCACGGTGTTCCTCTCGAAGCGAACACACATAAACGGAACATCCCCAGTGACGCGCTATTTGAATGGTGATATGGGCGGACGCGCCAAATCCATACAGTCCCAGGCGTTGTCCTGGCTTGATTTGGCTGCGTCGAAGCGCTCGATAGCCA
>BQIX01000378.1 GCA_021604145.1 Nitrospirales bacterium | reverse complement strand
CAGAATTGTGGGCGTTTATGCGGGAGCGCAAGAAGTTTTGGCTGGCGCCTATTCTGATTATGTTGTTGTTACTCGGCGGATTGATTGTGTTAACAGAAGGCTCTGCTGTCGCACCCTTTATCTATACGCTGTTTTAATTGTAACAATATGTTCAACACAGGGGGCTCTTTGGTATTGTTTCACTGCCTGGCATGAGCAATATGTCGAAGAGTTCTTTGGTGCTATTTTTTGACCGAGAGTTCATATGTTCATGATGAGAATGGGTGTTGTTTAACACGACCTGCTCACGTTCATTAGTCGTTGATCATGCTGATGGATTCTCGGTTCATTGTCTCGTTCTCCCACCGTTCATTTATCATTCCCATATACCATTGAAGATCTTGGCTTCCTGTGTGTGAGGTGCTGATTACGAAGGTTTTTGCATCATGAACATTTCAGCTCACGACATGTTCGTGAATGCTCACTTGTAATCTTTAAAGCGTTTCATGGGAATTTTGAGATGCGTCTCTGGGGTGAGAGGGTGTTTTGTCAAATCCCACTCTATAGCCGTTTCAATTAACTTCCGAAGTTTGAGGCCTATAGTCGATTCCATGAACTTTCAATATTTGTGTGGGTAATTACGCTAAGTTACTTGGATACCTGTAATGCTGGCACCAAAAAGAATACGAGGTCGCCATTATTAGATTGCCCCTCAGTAAAGCTTGATCTTGGGAACGATCGTATCCAAGGGCTAGCTCGACTGGAATTTATTTACATTCGCTATAGCATGACGCTGTCTTGAAAACTTTGAGTTGACCTCTCTGAGGCAGAACGGCATTCAACGTCAGTTTTCATTGGAGATGGCCTAGGGTAACGGAACAATCGTCGCCACCTAGGCCATCTCTGATCACAATAATGAGTGACCTTAGCGATTCTCAGTAAAGATTGAAGCGACAAGGACAGTGGTGGGTTGAGCGTTCGTGACCTAAGCACCCACTGGAAATTAATTGGCTTCACTATAGACTTGAAATTTTTCAATTTATCTTCTGCCAGAATCTTGAATGCTCGGTGATTACGAAAGACGAGTCGAATAAGGGGCAATTATTTTTCTTCCTGATTCATCTCGAACCCTATGCTGTCACCAGCACGTACGGTGATTTACAGTAACTCTGTTCTCGGGCTCTTCCAAGACGTCATCTCGGGTTTTTTAATTGATGAATCGGTAGGTCATGTTTGGGGAGACGCGTGTAGATATCGTGACAATTACTTTAGGGTGCTTAATGCAATAAGGAGAGAAGGGAGTACACTGTGTATGCAAGGTATGTCTGTCATGTTCACTATTGAGACAGGGAATGAGCGGACCCTTGGCTCTCATTGCTGTGAAGCGAAACAGTCAGTCATAAACGTTTTGTCGGTTGTTTGAAGAAGGGATGAAATATTGACGCCTGCAAAACCGTTAGCGGAAGTCTTGTTAGGTGGGGTCGCATGGATGATGGCCATGCGTTGGGGGGTGAGGCTTATCGGATTGTTGAGTACCGTGATCCTGGCGCGACTCTTGATGCCGGCAGATTTCGGTGTCGTGGCCATGGCGATGGTGTGTGTTGGTTTAGTCAATCAATTGCTAGACTTTGGCCTGGAGTTCGGGTTAATCCGAAATCCAAATGCCGAGCGCAAGCATTATGATACGACCTGGACGATTCGTTTATTACAGATGGGAGGGGTGTCGATTGTATTGGCCGCTGCTGCGCCATTCATTGCATCTGGCTATGATGAGCCCAGAGTGATGCCGATTCTTTGGGTCATTGCGTTTGGGGCTTTTGTGCGAGCGTGGGAAAATATCGGAACTATAGATTTTCGAAAACATTTGTTGTTTGATCGTGACTTTAAATTCAATGTCTATATTAAACTAGGTGGATTTCTGGTGACGATTGGATTAGCGTTCTACCTGAGAAATTATTGGGCCCTGGTTGTGGGATCGTTGTTTAACCATTGTGTCGCGGTGGGATTGAGTTATGTCATGTCATCGTACCGCCCGCGTTTTTCATTAGAAGCCGTAGGAGAAGTGTTTTCATTTTCGCAGTGGATGCTGGTACGAGGATTCGCGAATTATATTTTTGGTCGAGGAGATGAGATTATCACGGGTAAGATTTTTGGCTCGATCGGGTTGGGCTATTACGCCATGGCTAAAAATGTGTCTTCCATGGCTACAGCTGAAATTGTTCAGCCAGCCTCACGTGCGTTTGTTCCAGGGTTTTCCCAATTTGAAAATGAACCGAGTCGGTTAGCCTCAGCCTTTACGAGGGCCATATCTGGGATGGCCCTCGTTGTGGTTCCGGCTGGGCTTGGACTGTCATGTGTTGCGCCAGAAGTCGTACCGATTTTACTGGGCCATAAATGGTTGGGGACTATACCGCTTTTGCAACTTGTGCCTATTGCCGAAGTTGTGATGGCATTACATGGATTGGCGGGGAGTCTAGTCATTGTGATCGGACGGGTGAAGCTATTGGCAGCTGTGGCCTGGTTACGGGCTCTTGTAATGTTGGGGTGCGTCTATCTTGGTTTCCAATTTGCCGGATTGATCGGTGTCGTGTACGGCATGATTGCGAGTGCTACGTTTTCTTTTATCGTGTTGAACAGTGCGGCCATCAGTGTCAGTGAGCTGGAGTGGGGACGTATTATTCGTGCTGTCGTCCGCCCTGTGGTCGCAGGTGCGTGCATGATGGGGGCAATCTACTGGGTGGGTGCTCTTTTCGCTTTTCCCTTGTTGGTCTTATTGATCGTGAAAATGATTGTTGGGGCAACAGTCTATTTGTCTGTGATTGGACTATTATGGCGAGCCTTTGGTGGGACAGAAGCTATAGAGACAGAACTTTTGAATATGGTTCGACAGAAACTGAAATTAGGTTAACTCCCAAAGGCCTTTCATCACATCCTGAAAGGTGAAATTTGGTTTTTCGTGAATGAGTAGACGTGTTTCACAGAAGAATTATCGTGCCAACATCTTGCGCATGATATGTGCGAATCCGCTGACTTCGGCTTCAAAAACGATTTGTGGGGTTGTTTCTGAATCAAGAAACCGAGTCCAGGCCAATGGTGAAGTGTTTGGTGAAATGAGGCCAGGCTCACAAGTCGTCGCAGTATGAATTTGTTCTTTCTCTAGGATGGGCCAGAGGGCCTGTGACCATTCTCCACTCGGATAACATAAATGATGAAGGGACCGACCAGTGATGGGTTGTAGTACGGCCCGGTTGTCTTCAAGTTCTCGTTTGACCGCAGTGCTATCGGGAGGAAGGTGATGACGATGGGTGTGCAATTGAATGTCAAAGTTTTGCTGTGAAAGGTTTGCCACTTCTTCTTCAGTCATCAGGGATAGTCGTCGTGAGGCGACAAGTTCCTCAAAGTCAAGATTGAGTCGATTGGCGATCTCGCGTGCGAGATCGACTCTTCCTGGTTCGTCGAGGATTGTTTCCCCATGATCAATGATTCGTTGTACCGTTCTTTCCCCATCCAATCCTTTTGTTGCTTCAGAGGCGCTCCTCTCACCGACTAAGTCAGCAATCTGAATTTTTCTCATTGATGTTTTCCAGAAAAAATATTGAATGGCTAAACGAAAAATGGGGTTATGATGAGTGACATAATAGGTGGTGACGTAAATAGTAGCGGTAAAGCCCATTTCATGAAGAATTGGGACAGCGAGGGCAGAAACACTGTGAAATCCATCGTCTATGGTAATAACAATTTCATTCCCTCTTAATTTTCCTTGCCGTAAGAGCGTAAGAGATTCATCCAGCGTTACAGCGTGATATCCTGAGCGCTGGAGCCAATGCATGCGTTGCTTAAATAACTCCAGGCTTTGAAACAACTTAGGCCTGAAAAGATGCTCGTCCGTGAATGAAAATCCGTGAAAACACAAGATCCGTAAATATTGTTTCGTTAAACGGTTTGAGAGTGTGAATAACTTTGTTTGCTTGGCGAGACTATAAATACTATTTTTGATCGACATTTTCATCTGCTCCTACTGATGAGTGAACGGGAGAGGTCAAATTTTGGGAATCAAAAAATGTGAGTCTGACACACAATGAAAACTAAGATGATGATATTCGTATCACCAAAGATTGTTGGTCACATTCGTACAAAAAGGCAGATCCCTATTCGGCTGAGATTATAACGACGACCAATCCTACCATGTTAGTCCCTTAAGACATAAAGCGGCGCAGAGAATGAATCATCATTTTTAAATATAACGCGCGATCGCCTGGAAAGTTGAGGTCGGAAAATATTTTTGGATTGATGCCAAGTGCTCCAAACTCTAAGCATATCGATAATTTTTTGGCAATCGAAAATGAAGGATCTTTCAAGCAGGAAAAGACATATTCGACCTCACGGGGAAAGGTCAGTCGACATTGAATGAGGGGATAATCTGTGGCCGGAGGGTTGACATG
>BQIX01000377.1 GCA_021604145.1 Nitrospirales bacterium | reverse complement strand
CTCATCACGAAATTTAATATCCGTCGGTTGTAGTTTTCCTGCACGTTCCACATATATCTGATCAGCCCGGTTGACCAGAATATCGTTCACCGTGGGATCTTGAAGTAATGGTTCCAATGGTCCAAGCCCCATCACTTCGTATTGTATTTCTGTAATCAGTTGTTCCCGTTCACGTGCATTTAAGGGGACGGGTTCTTGTTCTAAAAATTTTTCGACTAAGTTGCTCAATTCAGCTTTGAGCAAACTTTGATCAAGCGTCGCGACCACAGACAGATCAAGCGCTTCAATGACCTGACGATGCAATCGACCTTTTAAATCTTCGAGGTTCGTTCCTCCGGTTCCGACTTGTTCCCACTCAGATGCAATCATCGTTCTTTCACACCTTTAATATTAAATAAGAAATGGTCAGGCTGTCGCCGCATTCTGATGAGCCCGCTTCCCTTTGACGGACTTCATCCAATTCCCCCAAAACGAACTGCTCTGAGGTTCTGGAGCATGATCGAGGAATGAGGCCGCCAACCGTTGATATGTTTTGGTCAACGGTGATCGAGGGGCAATCATCACGACAGGCTTTCCACTATTAATCGCGTTACTCGAAGAGACATAATCATTTGGCAGTAACCAGTTGGCTTCCTGTTTCAAGATATCCTTCGTTTCCGTTAAGACATCTTTTTCATGAGGAAGATACCGGGTAATGAGTAAATCAATTTTACTCTGAGGAACACCAGAACCTCGCAACAATTCAAGAATGCGTTTTGTCCTGTGCACCACAGGAACCATCAGGCTTGAGACAACCATAATACTCGAAGATAATTCCAAGGCTTTTTTGGTTGTCAAATCTAAGACATGACCACAATCAATAACCACAAATTCGAACATCGACTGAAGAAGTTTGATCGTAGGCTCAATGCAGTCTGGATTCAGTCGTCCTGCACTCAAATCATCATACCCGGATGGCAGCACATGCACTCCGGACTCATGTTTCGTTAAGACGCTTGCAAGGAAGGCTAAATCCACACGACTGAGATCAGCGGCAATGTCCCGAAAGCTATGAGCCGTCGGTAAATCAAGGTACAGGGGAATATCTCCACCATGTTGATTCACATCTACCAACACGACAGCAGGCTTTTTGGCACTCAGATGAAGACTGGCCGCAAGATTCACGGCAACACTACTTGTTCCGGTCCCCCCTTTACCACCGAATAACGTAATCACTTTCCCCGCCTGCTTTTTCCCTTCATATGCCGTTTCACCATTCCGGATTGTGAAGCGTTCTAACGCCGCCTTCACTTCATCCGGTTGAATGGGTTGCGGCAAAAACTCCTTCATGCCAGCCCGCAGCGCTTCTAACAAGAGTGTCGAATCAGTTTTGGCTGCCGTCAGAAAAATCTCAGTTCCTTTGGCTGAACTCAAGACCGTCTTGACGAGAGAAAACGTTTTTTCCGGATCCTCATCTATCTCAAGTACTAAGAGATCAGGAACCTGAGTGTCGCCCTGCGGTTTAAGACGAAACCCAGCATCAGCACGAATCTGATCTTCAATGATCTTCTTGACGTCTGGTGCCATGATCGACACTTCAACAACTTTGACATCCGACGAAGACTCTGAGCCGCTCGCACCGACACGTGTTGGCTTCCAGCTAGACTCACTCATTTGCTACCTCCACCAGACGATCCAGTTTTAAAAGGAGGTGAAGAATAACTTTTTCGATAGAGCTCTATGGATTTGTATGTCGCAGTTCCATCTTTTCCCGTAACGACATCGAGATTCTTTGATGCATCAGGGTTCAGAATTTGATTATCTCTTGCGGTTTGAAATGCATTGCCATAACTCTCACTTAAATGAACAGGTTGTGGCGCATACGGATGCATGACCTGATCGGCTTTCCCCATATCACGAATTTTCCGGCCGTCTTCATTCGACATAATGGGCCAGAGTTGACACCCGGAGATGCCACCAACAAGCACTACACTCACAACAAGACGGATTACTTTACTCAAGACGTTCCTCATGTGTTTTCCTCTCTATTCACCTGCTATGGAGCTAAATGCCCAAAAGATCCTTCTAGGCCACCACCATTCCAGGCCATTGTTTTGGAAGCACGTCCCATTTGTGGCAGGCCGTTCGCCTTCTTTGTCTGCGGAACACCCTCAAGATACCCTAACAACATCAATTCAAAATCATTTGGCTCTAGATAGTCATCTCCTGGAAGAGATTGCTTAGCCAGATCAACGGGCTTCACAAGTCTTGGAGTCACGATCACCATCAGCTCTGTTTCACTTTTCTGAAATGACGTACTACGAAACAGTGCGCCAAGAACCGGAATATCTCCAAGAAGTGGATACTTTGCGACCGTTTCGCGAATGTTATTTTGCAATAACCCTGCAATCACAAAACTTTGCCCGTCGTCTAACTCCAACACGGTCTGAATTTTCCTTGTAGTAATTGCTGGAATTGTAAATCCGGCAGAGTTTACTCCGTTGGCAAAATCAAGCTCAGAAACTTCAGGAGAAATCTTCAACGCAATTTTGTTATCACTTAATACGGTCGGATTGAAACTCAACCTCACGCCGAACTCTTTGAAGTTGATGGTCGTCACACCAAGTGCCTGCGGAACAGGAATTGGAAACTCTCCTCCAGCTAGAAACGTCGCCTCTTGACCACTAATAGCCACCAAGGTCGGTTCAGCCAGAACTTTTGATAAATTATGCTGCTTCAAGAAATCTAAGAAAATCATGTACAGATCATCCCCAAAAGGAATCCCAAATGTGGCATTGACAGCTGCAGACCTCAAGAATGTAAAGACACCATTCTCAGTGCTTAATTCACTCAAATCATTGAGTTCGCCAAAAAAGAAACTCTCGCCAAGTCTGGAGTAGTTAATACCCATACGTCGTGTGAGTCCACGATTCATTTCAACCATATGCACTTCAAGCATGACCTGTTGGACACCACCCACGTTCATAAGATTGATGACTTTTCCTGGCGCATATGGCTCAGCCATTTCTACAATTTTTGTTAACTGTTCTGCGGTCGACACTTTTCCGGATAACGTAATATTATCGTGACCAGCGGTGACCTCGACATTTCGTTCTCCTGGAAACACCTGATGTATTTGTGCCTTGAGTTTCGTTAAGTCAGGTGTCACTAACACCTCTAACACATGACTCACCGTGCCGTTTTTCCTCCATAATGTCAGCGTCGTCGCACCAACGGCTTTTGCAGTCAGATAGATTTGCTTCGGAGAAAGTATGAGCGTATCAGCAATAGCAGGACTCGCCACAGAAGCCCGAACAAAAGGTGTCGCACTGTCAATCACGATTGAAGACCCAAGCCCCAGAGGGAGTGACTGAGGTACATTCGTCTCAATGGCCTTGTGTGTCAGCCCATTAGCATAAACAGGTGAAAGTCCTAATATGACAACTGACACAGCTCCCAGAATAACTGTCACCCATGGTATTCGCCGGAGTGTTCTATGCATTGCCATATTTTGCCCTCCCTGGACATCTGCGTGATAACTGAACATCTCGTTTCTGGTCATATGATTAGCTCTCAAAATTTAAATAGCTCTATACATTAAAACTTCACGACACTTTTTGCATTACCTTTGATCATCTCAACTCGGGTTTGTCGTTTAGTTTTGCGCTTTGGAGGAGCGGCATGAAATGACGCCCGCAGGTCAGGAATGGTCGCCCCGCGCGTTTTCTTCAAAGCCGTATTAAGTGGACTGCGAAGTGCAAATCTCAATTGTCCTCCATTTGACGCCATCGCCAGTAATTCGGCTTCTTCTAAGGTCACTTCAAAAGTAATAATTTTGACAGGATTAGGTTTCCCATCTGCTGGATCACGTTCCAGTTGTGTACCAATGGCAAGCACGAGCATATTTTCGAGCACGGTCTTCGTAATCTGCTCTTTGCCCCCGCCAGACATAGTCACCATAATATCGACTCGATCTCTCGGCTTGATAAACCCAGGGAGCGCAACCACTTGATTCACTTTCACGGCCATTGCACGCTTATCTGGAGCCAAGACGGCCACAACCCCACCGTTCTTGATGTCGATTGGGGCCAGTTTTGATTCAAGAATTGGTTCATTCCGTTTTACCGGAGACAATAATATGCGTCCTTGTAATTCCTCGAGATTTTTGAAGTGCCCAACAGGGAGATTTTCCTGAGGAAAAGGAATTTCCCGAATCATGTCTTTTTTGATGGGGGTTCCCCAACCCATATCTGCACTGGCAACCGCAATAGGAATGCCTTCAATCGTCACAACCTTTTGCTCGACGACATCAGGATTTTCCTGTTTCTGCTGCTGAAGCCAATTGTAGATCAGGATCGTCGTGACTAAGGCTATGCCGACTGCAAGCCCCATGAACAGGACAGGTCGGTTTTGAAACATTTCGTATACCTCATTGCTCGTTAAGCTTTAAAAAAGGA
>BQIX01000376.1 GCA_021604145.1 Nitrospirales bacterium | reverse complement strand
AGAGAAGAGAAGCGTAAATTAGAAGCGGCAGCACGAAATTCTCTCCAAAAGGACAAGCGAATCAATATTCGCATCTCATCGCGTGATCTAGAAAGCATTCAAAAAAAAGCGGCCCAAGAAGGTATTCCCTACCAAACGCTTATCTCAAGCACACTCCATAGATTCGTAACCGGGAAATTAAAAAATGTATTGTAGGGTGAGAATTTTTGTCAGCATCGGTAAGTGGTACGCTCCCTGCTTCGCTCAGCGATAGTCACACGTGTTGGAACCATCGTATTTCAAACCCTCGTTATGGTCGGAAGCAACAGGGCCCGTCACAGTTAAGTTAACCCCGCACGTCATCTATAAAGGAGAATGTCCCCTTTGATACCTTTACGACGAAGGTATAAGAAACACGGAAATGGGATGAAATAAAAAGCGACGCTACCCTTTATGAGATCTCCTGTGGTGGGCACAGCTTCACGCTGTGGGGAATTGGTTGAACTGATGAGTGGAAGGCGATGAGCCCGAGCAACTGACGGTGATTCGACGGAATATCGAAAAAGGCTTACAGTGTGGGAGTGAGCGTTTTCTCAAGAAGCTAGAGAAGAAGGTAGGGCACGTGCTCACCTACCGACCGCCAGGCCGGCCCAAAAGACGATAAGGGGTAGCGTCCTCTTTTCGAGAACAGCATAGGATACATGGTGGATTTCCTAAAATTCGACCAAAATTTCTCATTCATTCGTTCCTATCAACACAATTCATCTGTACGTCTTTGGAAATACTATGCCAGCAGCTTTCTTCCCAAAATTTGAAGTTTGATGTGAATTCACCATGCTTTTGTGGGTTGGCCCTTGAAACTTTATCACCATCACTAAAAACTCGAATATAGATCTGATGCCTAATCTCCTTGGGAATACTATGGTAATTTAAAAAAAAGTTATCATATCTTCCAGCCGTTCGTTCCATATGTGTCAATGGATTTGAAAGAAAATTATCAATCCACACAAGGAGCGATCCTCGGGGCGAAAGATCCACGTACTTCCATATAGTTTCACCCTCCTCAGCTCTGGCATGCAACATTAAATGGTAGAATTTTGTTTTTGGATTTTCAGCCAAATACGGATAAACGCTCATCTCTATGTCACGAAATGTCGAGGCAGCAGCCATATAAACGATCCGATTAAAAGGCAATCTCTTAGTTTCGTCTTCGATTAGACCAAACCTTCGGATAGCTTCATTAAGTATCAACGTACCAGCGCTATGCGCGACCCAAGTTATTTCCCAATTGCCTTCTTCTGTGGGATCATTTATGGCTTCTGCAAGCATTCTAAAAAATATCAATAGTCCTCCATTGGCTTCCACGTCAGTCTTAAAAGACCTCTGCACTGTGGCATCATTATATTGAGTTTGGTAAAGATCAGAGTCCAGATGAAATTCTTCATCTACTTGTACTTGATAAAGTAATTGTACTCTTCGCAGCATATTGTCCCACGCACTTTTTCCAAACGTATCTAAAATGGGGCTGATAGCTAACTTAGTCGGAAAAGTCAAAATGTAGTTGATAAAGGCAATGTTCATTTCAGTACATCTTCGATCATCCTCCCCAACTATGGGAAATACGGGGCTATGGTCCGCCACATTGGATGGCATAACGAAGTCGGGGGTGTACTTTTTCGGATTAGGCTCAGATCGTGAGCCAAAGGGACATAGAGGAGGCTTGGTAAACTCAAAGTATCTATTACAGTCTTCAAAGGCTTCGTTACTTATTTTTTGTTGCGTTCGACAGATGAGTTCTTTCGCTAACAGATTAGAACCGGAACTTTTCGAATTAAAAAGAGGAACGGTTTTTAAATCATTGAATACCATGCCACCCCATACTAAAGGGGTTCTCAATATACTCCGGCCAACGTCAATTGCAAAAACGATGGGAGCCGTTAGCCACCCAATTGGCCAGCCCCACTTCTCTCCTTGCCGTATTGATAAGAGATGGTCGGTATAACTTGACCGAAGTGAAGAGTGCCAATTAACAAAAATAGGGAAATATTCATCACTTCCCTCTAAGATTTGCTTATAAAGGGGGATGGCGTCATTCTTACCGTCTGGCCAAGACTCGACAACCCTCTTGATAGAACCAATTTGGGTGTTCAGACCACCGTGGAAGAAAAAAAGTAATTTCTTTTTTTTCTTTGCCTTTTTTATGATTTCCGAGATATGCCTTCGATAATCTTCTGGTGTTAAATCTCGAAACGGTAAAATATAACTAAACTCCCCGTTACAATACTTAATCTGAGTATTATTTTTACGATCTTCACAATCCTGATTTCCTGTTGGATCAAGCGGATACCCATCTCCATCAAACATAACTACGTGATTCTTTAAAGCCTCTCTATTTTCATCAAGTACTTTCCTGTCAATATTTTTACATCCATAACTCAAAAACATGAACATCAAACAGATACTGACAAGCTGTATCTTATTAGCATAAAGACGACAGATGGACTTCATCTGACCTCCTATTCTCTTTCATGGCAATTAAAACGGAACGGGAATATCTACACAAGATCATCTCCGCTCTCTATACTTTTTATCCCCTCTGTAGGTTGAGACCAAGAAGCAAAAGTATCTCTCGATGAAGCTCATCAAGAAACGACTTAGCAAAGCTTTAAGTCCTGCAGAGAATTTGGTGAATTTTCAAATACCTCACTATTAGTCAACAATAGATTTGCCCCCCTATTCCCTCTGTTACTGTGTAGCCCTCACCTTCTCCAATCCTTTTATAAAGTTCGTTTTGGTGAAATTGAAGATGAAATTAAAGGTATGTTCTCGTTTTTGTTTCATGGCTGTAGAGCTCTCACTGCAGGAAACTTCGCTGGCACTTCTTAGATCTCCATGGGAGCCAACTATTGGGACAAGGGATGTATTGTATACTTGACTTGCATTAAATGAATAAAAACGTCGTCTAGTAGTCTCATGATCTATTTCGCTATTATCGTTGTTAATGAGATAGGTAAAGTTACAAAAGGTGTGAGCATCAATGTCTTCTGAGTCTTCATAAAATTGAGCAAGGCCTCCAAGGTTGAGCCCAGTAAATCTTCCTGCAGCAATCCTCTTAAGACCTGTTTTCCCCAACCCAGGCCTTGACAGTCGAAACAGCCCTTGATCGTCTTCGTCTCTTGATGTAAAGGGAGGGAACATTGGCGCAAAATAATCAAGGAAATTCCAAAACCCAAGCCACCCTGCCTCGAATCCCTGGGTGTCAATTGGTGGCTTATGGCCCAAAAACCTGTGCCTTTTTATATGATACCAAAGGTCACGGGGCAGGTTTCCAATCGTGCTAATTGTAGTTTTAATAGCACCATGAACAATGCTATAGGCCATTGACAGTGTTGAAGAAACAACTCCTAGGGATTGAGAAAGTATTGGCACGTCAAACCTTTGATTTAAATTAAAAAGTTGTGCGCTTTTTGTATTTAGAATTAAATCTCTGGTGCTAAAAAGTATTCCATTCGGATAGTCGTATTTCGAATAGAGGATGGCCTTACGAGGAATCATCGCTAATACACTTGAGGACTTTGTGCCAAGATAGCCATTGGAATATTGAAATTCATCAGGGTGCATTGCCGGATTGATAAAAACCAATGACTCGATCAGGCTGTCATCATTGTCAAGCTGCAGGCTGCCGTAAATCCTTTCTACTTCTGCCCTAGCACGAGATTCATTAGGAGGAAATATAAAAAATCCTTCACCAAAGTCCGTCTGAATCTTATAATTCTCATCAAATTCACGATCCGACAATTCCTCAAAATTTTCTTCAGGACTCATCGCAATATCAGGCAAATAAGAGTTATACACTTTCCTTAAACATGCTTCTCCCCAATCGGTATATGGTGATGGTAGGCTCCCAAGGTTGTCCACTAAAACAAAACGTCGCAATGCTTCCATGGATGAAAATGCAACTAATTTTGCTCCATAACTGTGACCAACAAGATGTAACTTCACTCCTGGAATGTCTAAAGTTATTTTCTGTTCTTCTTTGCAGGGGTGGTTACTGCTCATTCCTTTTGCTTGAATCAATTTATAGACTAGTGAAGAAACTGGTTCGTTTCTTCCTATAGACGCATCTTTATAATAAAAACTCTCAGTCCCATAAGTTGATTTTATACGGTCGTTAAAAAAGTACAGGCTAGGGAAGGGATCGCTACCCAACGCATTCTGGCTAGCGTTAAGGCTTTGCTTCCAGCCAGTTAAGAGATGTACTGGAACTGCATCAACGAGAAAGGTCATTGATCGCACTGCCTTATCGAACCCAAAGGGGAGTATAGCTTGGGCAGCTTCAGTCACTGGCCGAGTGGTGGAAGTCCATGTAACGAAAATAAAATAGGGCTGAAATGAGGGGAAGGAGTTCTTTAGAACTCCAGGATCCGGAACACATTCTTTAGTTCCATCATTTGGAGCGGATACTTGCATG
>BQIX01000375.1 GCA_021604145.1 Nitrospirales bacterium | reverse complement strand
GACTTCAGGCGGCTTTGGATTACACGAATAAATGCGGCGATACGAGCCCATGACTATACGTATAGTCAATTTATGAATGCCCTTAAAAAAGCTGATATTCTGATTGATCGCAAGATGCTTTCGGAGATGGCGATTCATGATCCTGAAGGGTTTACCAATTTGGTCAACAGCGTTAAGATGCAAGCAACCGAAGCGGCAGCGTAGGCAGGTCTTTTCAGGCTTTATACTGTAATCTGAAATTCGAATGCCGCAATCGGCATGTTAATTTGCCAAGATTCAAGTACTTCCGGGTGAAGCTCTCCAATAAATCCTATCTCCTGTTTCCCGCAAATAATCTTCCCGACGCGCCCATCTAAAAATGATTGATGGGTGCTCGGTTCTAGCCGGTAATCCCGAACCAGATAGTACATCAGAAGATCCAGATAGGAGTGAATTTCTGAGAAACTCGCTCCTGGTTGTGCGATGATGGCCGAAATGGTCATGATCGTTCGCGATCCCAAATCGACGCCCATATCAGGAATCGCGACTTCTCCTATTTCAAACAGGAGATGGGGGTAAAATGACCTGGGTGAGGCGGCCTCGACTCTTAAAAGAAAAGGAAGAATTGAGGAACGAAGGCACGCGTAACTTTCTGACATGGCATTATCCACTTCAACAACATGACCATGTGGCGTCCCTGCCAATCGCATTCGATCCACTAATTCCATGCGCGATGCTAAAATATTTGAGAACATTTCTTGAAAGCCAAATCCAATCATTAAGTCTCGGATTTGATCGGAGAGATACTCAAGGGAGGAAAGCGTCCCAACGGTAAAATGTCCTGGCATGATGGGCGTAAAGGAGTCATACCCTCGACTGATTGCCACATCTTCAGCCACATCCATGACATGCATGAGATCATGCCGGTACGCAGGTATTTTCACGGAGAGGCTGTGTTGTGTGGCTTTGACTTGGTAGCCATAGTCTGAAAGAGCTTGCTGAATGACTTCAGAGCCAAGCGGGGTGCCAAGGGCATGTTCAATGGCCTTGAGTGAAATCTGTTGAGACTTCGACATATCAATCGGTGTTTTCACCGTCTTGCCAAAAGCCGTGGCATGCGGATACACGATATCAATTGGATCAATGGCGGCACCCCGATCTGCAAGGTTGACGGCCAAAATATTTAACGTCAGGAGAACCATTGGCAGGTCGGTTCCGGTGACCTCAAGGAGCAGATCTTGATCCCCAATCTGAACTTCCCCTACTTCTCGGCTATTAATAATGGGAGGAAAAGAAAGGACTTGTCCGTCTTTGTCCCATAAGAGTGGAACTTGATCGGCATTGGCCAGTTGCGCTCCGTATTCCAAGCCTTTTGGATGTACCGTCAAAATTTCCTGAGGAGTCATCTTTTCGGTGAAGCCAAGCGGGGTGAATCGCGTTTTTTCAGATTTCACAAGGCCGTAGGTGATTGGAAAAGAAATCGCAGCTAAACGATACACGCCAATTGAAACCGTTTGACGTTTTCTCCCAAAAATATCGGCTAACTTTTCCTGTGTTTGTATGATCTGATTCAATCCTTCTTCTGTAACTTCATAGCCGGTGGCGGCGCATGCTGCAATAAACGGCCTCACCGTCTCAATGCCTGGGAGCACCAGTAAACGACGTTTAGAACGGCTTTTACTTGCGAGAAAGGGGTACTCAATTGGTTTCGCGTCAAGAACCAGGCGAATTTGGCGGGCAATCCCTTCCACGCACCAGAGATCGGGACGATTGCTGTCCTGGAGCTCAATGCGCAGTTCACCATTCGTGGAGTTATGGTCCTTGAGTTCCCCTTTCACCAGCTGAAGCCAGGTTTCGAGTTGGCTGATTTCGACAGTTCGGCCGACGAGTTGCTCAAAGTCGTGATGAAAAATAGATATAGTTGGCATGGTGGATCAGAATTTTCGCCGCATATTGCGAACAGCCTCAAGATCAGAAGTAAATAAGTCCCGAATATCATGTATGCCAAGAGCGACCATCGCCATACGGTCAAGCCCCAACCCCCAAGCAATTACGGGAACGTTGACGCCTAAGGGTATCGTGACTTCGGGGCGAAACAGTCCTGCTCCTCCAAGTTCCATCCAGCCCAGATGCGGATGGCGAACATGTAACTCGACAGATGGTTCAGTAAACGGAAAATAAGCGGGTAAAAATCGAATCTCTTTTGCTTGAGCCATTTCCGATGCAAATAGATTGAGGAGTCCCAGCAACGTTCGAAAGTTAATATCGTGACCTAACACAATACCTTCAACTTGAAAAAAGTCTGTGGCATGAGTGGCGTCAACCTGGTCATATCGAAAGCACCGTGCGATCGAAAAATATTTCCCCGGCACATCTGGCTGATTCGCTAAGGTTTTAGCAGAAACGGCTGTGCCTTGGCTTCGAAGTATGAGTCGTCTCGCTCGGTCACGGTCATACGGATATTGCCAGCCTTTCGAGCCCGTGGTCCCACCATCTTCATGGGCATTGGCTACGTGTGAGAGGTAGGGTTCAGCAATTGATTTGGCGTGAGTGGGATTTTTGACAAAGTAGACATCGTGAATGGCACGAGCGGGATGGAACTGTGGCATATAGAGGGCATCCATATCCCAAAATTCAGTTTCGACCAATTCACCGCGCATTTCCTGAAAGCCCATGCTTACCAATTTGTGTTTGACTGAATCTAAAAACTCTCTGTACGGATGTCGACGTCCAACGGCCAGTCGAGGCGGACGAAGGCTGATGGAGTATTTTCGAAATGAATAATTTCGCCAGGATCCATCCTTGAGCATGTCCGGGGTCAATTGTGAAGTTTCTTTGGAAGACTCTGATGAAGTCAGTTGACTGATGGTCTGTCCTTCCGGCGTTAGGGCGTAGGTACGTAAAATGTCGTCTTCAATGCGAAAAGGTTCCTGCGCACTTCCGCGTTTAACCGCATATTGTCGAATCAGGGCCTGATCAGGACTTGAAAATGTTGTGAGCGGATGAGAATCTGCTGATAATCTCGTCAGTAAGTTTCGTAGAGTCTCTGTCGTTGGACTTGCCGTGTCTGTTTTTTCAAGTGCACCTCCGGAAATCAATCGAATGGCTTGATCTTTTTTGAGAAGGCCGATCGCTCGACTGAGCTCGGTCGGCTGAAATTGACCTTGGGCTTGGAGGTCTTTCACCGTGATCTGTTCACCGCGAGCCTGATGCGTTTGAATGGATTCAAGAATCCATTCCGGAGGCGAACTGGTCTGACTGTAGGCTTTTCCCGTCTCACTTAACGAAACGACAGGGGTAATGTTTTCTGTGGCCAAGACGATCAATTTTTTCGTCAGCAACCATCCAACTGCCATGCTGACCTGTGAGGGGTCGAGTTCGGTCGCGTGAGCGAGCTCCGCGTCAGACAGCGCACCTTCTGCGTTCTTTAAAACTGTGAGAACTTTGGCCTCGAGTGGATGAAGACTGTCGAGTAGAGCGGTGGTATCCATGAAAGACGTTAGACGTTGATGGTCAGTCCTGCTGCTCGCATTTGTTGGATGGTCGTGGAAAAATTGTCACTTCCAAATATCGCAGATCCAGAAACTAAAACATCGGCACCAGCCTTGATAATGGAGCCGGCATTCTGAAGGTTGACTCCTCCATCGACTTCCAAAAGACCTGGGCTTGTTCCTGTATTGAGTGATTGTCGAATTCGAGATATTTTCTCAAGACAGGAAGAGATAAAGGTTTGTCCGCCGAACCCTGGACTGACTGACATGACAAGGATGAGATCGACCTCATGGATTACTTCCTCGAGTGTGCTGACAGACGTTGCCGGATTCAAGGTCACACCGGCTTTGACGCGGTGTTCTTTAATTGATTGAAGCGTCCGGTGTAGATGAGGACAGGCTTCGACATGTACGGTCAAATAGTCAGCGCCAGCATCTGCAAATTCTCCGATAAATGCATCAGGGTTGGTCATCATCAGATGGACATCCAGCGGCAGCGTCGTGACCTTGCGAACCGCTTCCACAATAGGCGGGCCAACCGTCAGATTAGGGACAAAGTGTCCATCCATGACATCAATATGAATCCAGTCAGCGCCAGCAGCCTCTACTTGACTGACGGCTTCTGCGAGACGACCAAAGTCAGCCGAAAGGATGGAAGGAGCAATGAGTGGAGTGGAAGGCATAATTACCTGTTCCCTTTTATTAAGCGAGCTGCGAAGAAACCATCCATCGACACCGTATTGAAGGAAGTCATTAAACTTCCTGACTCATCAATGAGCGTCTGGGCGGTTTGAGGGAGCCACGGCTTGACGGAATCCTGATAAAACTCCGGATGTCGATTGAGAAAAGCCTCGACAACGTGACTCGTTTCCTCTTTTTCAGTCGAGCAGGCACTATAGACTAACACTCCACCGGGTCTCAAGAGTGCACAGACATGCTCAAGAATTTTCCCTTGAAGGATTCGGATTTGACCAATCAAATC
>BQIX01000374.1 GCA_021604145.1 Nitrospirales bacterium | reverse complement strand
GCCGGCCATCAACTCTGCCGGAAACCGGCCACCAAGGCTCTTGTCCAAGAAGGCCCAGCGCGCATCGAAGAATTACTGGCATGGGGCGCCAAATTCGATAAGGTCAAGGGCAAGCTTGCGTTTGCTCACGAGGGAGCTCATAGCCGGCGACGAATTCTACGAGCTGGAGGTGACGCGATCGGAAGTGAGATGGTGAGAGTGCTGACAGCCCATGCCCGTCAACAACCGACCATTCAGTGGATTGGAAATCAATTCAGTATTGATTTACTGGTTCTCGATGGTCAGTGCTGTGGAGCTATTGTCTTGGAAGAACTCACGGGAGAATTAAAATTGATCCTCGCTTCCGCCACCGTACTTTCAACGGGAGGCGCCGGGCAGGTCTATGCCCGCACCACGAACCCCGGAAGTGCGACAGGCGACGGAATTGCTATGGCTTTGCGAGCAGGGGCTGCTCTGGAAGATATGGAGTTTGTGCAGTTTCACCCCACAGCCCTGTACTTACCCTCAAGTCCGCCATTTTTGCTTTCCGAGGCGATGAGAGGAGAAGGAGGACGATTACGCAATAATAAACGAGAATTCTTCATGAAACGCTATCACAAAGATAAAGAACTCGCGTCACGGGATATTGTCGCTAGAGCGATATGGGCCGAAATGCAAGCGACCAAAGCCCGTCATGTCTACTTAGACATCACCCACCTTCATGCGACATTTATCAAAAAACGATTCCCGACCATTTACGCCACATGCCTTCGCTTTGACATTGATATCACTGAAGAATGGATACCCGTGTCCCCAAGCGCCCATTACTGGATGGGTGGCGTCTATACGGATCTTCATGGGGCCACCACCCTACCGGGCCTTTTTGCTGCCGGCGAAGTGGCCTGCAGCGGAGTGCATGGGGCCAACCGTCTCGCAAGTAATTCTCTATTAGAGGGCTTGGTCTTCGGACTGCGTTCAGCTCAATCGGCCGTCGCATTCGCCTCAAACGCCTCGACTCCCCACTTGAACCTTCGAGACCTGCGAAAGCGTTCGAAGCCGATCTTGAAGCCGTTAGAAGACGCCGAAAAACTTCGAAACTCCCTGCGCCGCTTGATGTGGACTAAGGTAGGACTCGTTCGCCATGGAGACATATTGACGAAGGCCGTAAGCCAACTGAGTCGATGGGAAAAAACACTAGAGCAAGCGTCACTCACGCGCACCAATATGGAAACCCAGAATTTGATTCAGGTCGGTCGGTCGACAACTGAAGCGGCATTATGGAGAGAGAATAGTGTCGGCGCGCATTTCCGAGAAGATTTTCCAACCCACAAAAACCTTACCTGGAAAACTCATAGCCGTTCACATCGTCCACTCAAAACTAATCACTTCCCTTTGACATGAGGATAAAACAGGGTATGTGAGCTTTTCTCTAGCCGATTCAGTTATACCGGAACGATCACGCGCCAATTTGTACAGTGTTGAGATCCAATACGTGAGATAACACGTCAATCATTATCAATACAGCCAAGCGGGTATAACCTTCCAATGTGTGACATGGGTTATGACGCTGGGTTTGTCAAGATGGCTCGACTGGAACGTATGTGGATTCGCAATATACTTTCAAACACCCACCTCATGACCCAGGGTCAGCCATCGACAAAACGATTCAGGTTGGCTTGAAATAGCTGGTGCAACTTCACGGTCCAAACACCAGGACATGATCCGCCAATACAATGACCATCTACCTGAGAGACCGGCATCACCTCCATACCAGTATTCGTAAGAAAGCATTCCTCCGTGTCTAATAACTGTTCAAGCGAAAACGAGCCCTCCACGACAGACAGCCCTTCTTCCTTCGCAAGCGTGATCACAACATCTCGAGTGACTCCACGGAGAATGCCGCATTCCGTCGATGGCGTACACAGTTGCCCTTGACGAACAAAGAAAACATTGCTCGTTGTACATTCAGTCAACAATCCATTCATGTTTAACATCAGCGCATCAAAGCAACCAGCTTGAGCAGCTTCGTGCTTTGCCAAAATATTGTTGAGAAAGCTCAGGGACTTTACCTCTGGCGGTTGTGCAGCAATCGGATTTCGCCGAATACTCGCTAAAGCAAGATGGACGCCATTTTGACGGTAATCGGCAGGATAAGGCTTGAATGGTTTGGCCATGATGACCACTGTCGGGCGAGAACACAATGAAGGATCCAGACCAATTTCTCCTTCACCGCGAGAAATCGTAATACGAAGTGACGCATCTGACAAGTCATTGCGTCGCAAGGATTCTGAAAGCAGCGCAGGCCATTGGGATTTTGGGATAGGCAAAGAAAGTCCAATAAGATCACAGGAAGTTGTGAGCCGTTCAAGATGTCGTTTCATTTGAAAAATTTGTCCACGGTAGACACGAAGAGTTTCAAAGACTCCGTCTCCATACAAAAAGCCATGATCAAACACCGAGATCATGGCTTGAGCCCGAGGAACAAACCGATCGTTCAAGTAGATCCACTCCGTTTCCCCAGCATTTTGCACTTTACAATTTTCACGTTGCATTGACTCTTCACCCTTCATACCTAACTCCGTTATCTTCCCTCTCATCGAAACGCCTGAAAAAACGCCTGGGCTTTATGCACCGTTTCATCATATTCTTGACCTGGAATTGAGTCTGCCACAATACCGGCTCCGACCTGTAAATACCCCAGGGTCCGAGTCAGCAACAGTGTTCGAATGAGGATATTCATATCCATCTGGCCCGACCAACATATATACCCAAGCGACCCGGTGTACACCCCGCGACGAACAGGTTCTAATTGCTCAATAATTTCCATACAATGAACTTTGGGAACACCGGTAATGGTTCCACCAGGGAAGGCGGCTCGCAGCACATCAAACGCTGTGACGTCATTTTTGACAAAACCAGAAATATTCGACACGAGATGAGATACATGGGAATACCGTTCAACCGTCATAAACTGCTCGGCCGAAATCGTGCCATATCGACAGACTCGGCCAAGGTCATTTCTTGCCAAATCAACGAGCATCAAGTGTTCAGCACATTCCTTAGGACTGGCTAATAATTCCTCAATCAATCGACGATCCTCACTCACTGTTGCGCCACGTCGTCGAGTACCGGCAATGGGACGTATCTCAGCTCGTTGCCCATCTAATCGAACCAATCGTTCAGGGGAGTTAGAAACCAGGGTATAGTTGTCTAACACCAGCAGAGCTGAAAACGGCGATGGATTCACTTGACGAATCCGTTGATACCAACAAGCTCCTTGTACGTAGTGGTCTGAAGGAAAATCTTGAGGAACATCTATCGTAAATCGATGAGAAAGGTTCGCTTGATAAATATCCCCAGCGGCTATCAAAGCCTGACATGTTTCCACTCGATTAATATAGTCCTGCCTCGACTGTTGGGCTTCAATTGAAGGCCTTGAAACATGAGGCCAATTGCCAGTCAGATTCAAATGTTTATCTGTTTTTTTCAATTGAGCCTGCCAATCGAGTAGCCGCTCTGTTCCTTCCCGAACGAGTCGATCTCGAGACTCACTGCCCCATCGCTTAGGTTCAGGTGAAAAAATAAAATGCAGTGTATTTGAGACATGATCTATGGCAGCCAAGACTTCTACAAACAGAAACGTCATATCCGGCAACTGCAAATCGTCAACCGCCAACTCGGGAATCTGTTCAAACTGTCGGACCATGTCATAACTCAAAAATCCGACAGCCCCACCAAGAAACGGAGGCAAATGGGGTAAGCGTGGATACGGCGTGGCTGGAAACAACTCCGTCAATTTATCAAAAGGATCCCCAACTCCATCGACTTGGCCATCGCGGTTCCATATTTCATAATGAGGCCCTCTGGTGGAGAAGATCTGGTATGGCTGACAACCAATAAACGAATACCGTGCTAACCCGGGCGCTCCCCCGCCGCTCTCCAATAGAAAAGACGAAGGCAGTCCGCCAGTCAGTCGAATATAGAGTTCAAACGTATTTTCAGCGGGTAATGAGGAAGTAAGGACAAGTGGCTCTGGAGTCGCGGCACGGAGAAATCGCTGGGTGGACCAGGACGAACACGAAGACATGTCGCCCATAGGTTACTCGTCGTCGGGCGCGGATGATGACTCAAGGGCCTGAGTCGCCTCTTCAGGAGTTAACAACCCTTTATTGACTAACGTATCGACAAGTTCATCAACAGACTTAGATGATACTCGTTTCAAACCTCGAACTTGTATGGTGGGAGGATAAAATCGTAGATAATCTGGATTATCTAGTTCAAGTGTAATGGACTCACTCTCTGCATAAGGCGCTAATTCTTTTTTGGAACCATACGGAACAAGAAAATACGGCCTTCCATCTTTCGTATGGCCATCAGCCCCTTTCACGTTAATACGATCAGAAACGTTGGCTCCGCTCAGCTCAACAATTCTATCAATGACCAGGACAAGAGATTCAGCCACAACGGGAACGTCTGTTTGATTTTTGACC